>CAXSGV010000265.1:3514-9409 GCA_964236615.1 uncultured Polyangiaceae bacterium | reverse complement strand
GCGCGCTCGATGTCGTGGAGCAGGAAGGCGGGCTGCGTGAGCGGCGGGCCAGGGTGGGCGAGGCGCTCGCGAATGCCCATCTGCGCGACGCGGAGATCGATCGCCGCGCCCGTCATCACCTCGAAGATCGTGGTGAGCGTCGGGTCGAGCTCGGGGTGCAGAAATCTTCGCCAGCCCTCGGCGCCCAGCGAGCCGGGGATGTGCTCGATCGACAGCGGCAACACCGCTTGCAGAAACGCGCTGGCCGGCGCGTGCACGACCCCGAGATGACCCATCACCGATGCGACGCACCAGGCGCGATCGTTGTAACCACCGGCCGCGAGCAGATCGAACAGCGCGGGGTACGGCGTCGCGTCCATCGGCTCACGACGCACGCGCTCGAGCGTGATCGCAATGGCGTCGTTGGCCTGGCCAGAGCTCGCGAGCAGCTCGCGCAGGATCGCCTGATCCTGCTCTTCTTCGGGTCGCAACGTCACCGCGGCCCGAAACGCCGCGATTGCGCCTTCGCGGTCGCCGAGACGGTCGCGGTACACGAGGCCGACCTGGTTCTGTAGCGCGTGCTGCAGGCGAACGTCGCCCCCATCCCGCGCGCGCACGAGCATGCGGTCGTACATGACGCGAAGTGCCGGCCAATCCTTGACCTCGGTGAGGAGACGGACCACGCGCTCGAACGCCTCGAGGCGCTTGGGATCGGCGTCGAGCGCCTCGTCGTAGAGGAGCGCCGCCTTCCTGCGATCGTCGAGCTTCGTCTGCGCGATCTGCGCCATGGCCATGACGATCTTCGCCTTGCGCGGTCCGTCTTCGTCCGCGTCCGCGATGGCACGAAGGACATCGAACGTGCGGGGCCAGTCCTCGAGTGTCTGGTACTGCGCGAGGAGCTTGTGGAGCATCACGCGATCGGTGGGCCGCAGCGCGCGCGCCTGCTCGTAGACCTGCGCTGCGAGATCGGGGCGCATCGCCTTGGTCTCGAAACCCTCGGCGGTCTCGAGCAGCATGGCGTAGCGGTCTTGTGCGTCGTCGAGTGTCTCGGCGAGCTGCCGCTTCAGCGTCCACGCCGAGAGTGACTCGCCACGCGCCGCACGCAGGCCCGAGAGGCCGCCGAGCGCGCGTTGGTTGTCGGGCCTCTCCGCGAGGACGTCCTCGAAGATCGCTACGGCGCGATCGCGCTCGCTCGTGAAGGCGAGCACCTCACCGAGCTTGGCGCGTGACTCGGGCGCGAGTGCCTTGACGGCGACGGGCGTGTCGGCGACCTGGACGATCGCTTCGGCAGCATCGAAGACCAGCGGATCGGCGCGGAGAGCCCACGCGCACTCGATGAGCGTCTGGCGGACCTCCTGCCGATCGGGCCGCAAGCGAACCGCGCCGATGGCCATCGTGAGCGCGCGTTCGGGCCGACCGAGCTGAATCGCGATCAAGCAGGCTTGCCGCCGCGCCGCGAAAAGCCGATCGAAGTCGCCGTCGCGATCGGCGGCGTAGAGCACGAGATCGCACAGCGCAGACGCTTCGTGCCAGCGGTGGGTCGCGACGTAGATGTCGACGAGCGCTCGCGCGGCCGACTCGTTGTTCGCGTCGGCGGCGATGGCGGACTCCCAGGCTTCGAGAGCGCCCGCCTCGTCCCCGAGTGCGCGCCGCACCTCGCCGAGGTCGGCTTGGATCTGCGATTGGGCACGCGGCGCGTCAGTCGAGGCGGCGCGCTCATCGAGGTAATACGCGACGCGCTCGAGATCACCGACGAGCCGCGCGTCGGTGACGAGGGTGTTCCATGCCGCGGCGTTCGAGGCGTCGAAGGTCACGGCGCGCTCGAGGTGATGACGCGAAACCGCGCGATCATGCGGGCGCGCGATCTGGGCGGCGAGCGCATGCATGCGCGCGCGCGTCGGCGCGTCCTCGGCGAGCTCGGCTAGCTTCGTGCGGTACTGGACCGCGGCCTTCCAGTCGCCCATCTTCTCGGTGAGGCGCGCGAGCTCGCCCACGAGAGTCTCGTCGTCGGGGAGAATGCGAGCCAGCCGCTCGTAGGACTGCACCGCGCCCCCAAGATCGCCGAGCTTCGACTCGAACACCTCCGCCAGCGAGACGAGACGCTCCGCACGCTCCTGCGCGTCGTCGGCGAGCGCCACCGCGCCTTCGAGCACGCGCACGAGGTCGGGCCAATTGCGCATCGCGGTGTAGCAGCGCTCGAGGCCAGCGATCGCCTCGTCCTTGCTGGGATCCAGCGCGAACGCGTGCTCGAGCTTCTCGGCCGCTTTGTCGGGCTTGAGAAACTGCTTTTCGTAGAGCTCCGCCAAGTCGAGGAGGACCGCGACACGCGCGGTCTCGCCCGTCTGGTCTTGGCTCAGCGCGTCGACCTGCTTTTCGAGCACCTCGGTGAGCGCCGCGAGCTCGTTGTCGTGTCGGTGGATGCGCTCGAGCGCGCGTAGCGGCTCCATCGCCTCGGGATCGAGCCGGTGAGCGGCGACCAAATGGCGCTTGGCCTCGGCCGGGTTCTTGAGGCGACCGTCGCTGAACCGGGTCGCCATCATCATGTGGATCCGCACGCGGTCGTCTTTGCGCTTTGCGCTGAGCACGGCGCGATCGAGCTCCGCGAGCTCGCTCTTCACGTCGCCGCTCTCTTCGTACTTCGAAGCCTTGTAGAGGCGGACGAGCCAGTGCGTACCGTCGAGATCGCGAATGCGCTCGAGGTAGTGAAGCGCGTGGTCGGGCATGGGGACCTCGCGCGTCGTCCAGCGAACCATCGCCTCGGAGTAGGCGAGCGCGCGGGCGGGATCGCGCTCGTGCGTCACGAGCGTGCGCGTGAGCTCGAGCAGCTCGGTCCAGCGACTTTGCGTGCGGACGACGGGCTCGAGGAGGTCGAGGACCTCTGGGTCCGTCGGGTCCCGCTTCCACGCTTCGATCAGCGACTCGAAGGTGCAACTGTCATCCGTCACCGTCACGCGAAAGCGTAGGATACATCGAATGGTACTTTCCGCGGTGCACGCGCTGCTCCGCAGCGAGCGCGCTGCAATCGCCTCGGGAGCGATGCACGCCGAGGGCAAGCTTCGAAAGCAGATGAGCGCCGTGATCGCGATCGCGGAAGGGCCCGCGTCGCTACTCGAAAGCGAGCGCGATGCCCAGGTGCACGGCGCAGTCGCGGCGCTGCTTGGTGGCAGGCTGCGCGAGACGCTCGTCGACGCGTGGCTCGCTACGGGCGGCGCGCCGTTCGCGCTCGCGGCCGCGGTTCACGAGCGCCGGCTCGTGGTCGCGTACCCGAAGAAGCCGGGAGGCGGTCTCGATCTCTCCGTGCGCTGGCTCGCCCCGCGTACCCCCGAGCAGACGCCGCTCGCGCTCGACCTTCCGACCTGGGACACGCTGCGTGCCGCGTTCCGGCGGCTGAAGAAAACCGAGAAGGAGGACGCGCAGGGGCGAGCGCGCGCGATCCGCGAGGACGTGCCGCTCTCACTCGCGTGCTGGATCGACGGCATCGCCCACCTGGTCGATGAAGCCGCAGCGGACGGTCCGCAGCTCGTCGACTTGGGCGATCGCGAGTGGAGTGAGGTCGAGCCGTGGCTGCTCCGGCTCCTACCCGCGCTCTCACTCTCCCCTTCCGAGGACACGCGCGAGGCCGCGCTCGCCATCGTGGAGCGCGTCGCGGCGGGCTCGTCCAACGTCAACCAGATGGCGCCCTACGCCAAGGAGGTCATCGATCTCGTGGGCGCGCCGATCTTGCCCGCCTTGTTCCGGATGCTCACCGCCGCGCACCGCAGCACCGTCGCCGAAGAGAGCAAGGCCACAAAGGTCGCGCAAGCTATCGCGCGTGTGGAGGATCCGGCCGTCGGGCAGTTCTTCGCGACCTACGTCAATTCGCGGCTCTTCGGCGCAGTCGCCGCCGAGTACGTCATCGCGCACGCGCCGGTGGGGACCGCGCCCCCGACCGCTGTGATCGAGCGGGCAGCCTTGTTCAAGGCGGTGACAGCCGTCAAGGCGCGGGAACGCGCGAAGAAGACGAAGGCCGTCGCCAAGAAGACGAAAGCCGCGAGCGTGATCGCGGCGGCGGCGCCCGCGGCGACGAGCGAGCTCCCGTGGGTGCTCCGCGAGCCGCCGTGGCGCGCGGGCTCGGCGCTGCCCGTCGTGCAGGCCATCGGCGCGCTCACGCCGATTGCGTACACGGAGACGGTGCACTTGAGCGAAAGCGACCGCGAAGGCGTCGACGACGAGGATACGACCCCGGTCGGCTTGCTCGTGCGCCGTGGCCTCCGGGCCGTCGATACCCTCATCGAGCGAAACGACGACGCCGCGTTCTACGCGCTCCGCCGCGTCGATAGCCCGCGGGTCGCGCGCGCGATGGCGCAGGCGCTGCCGGGTCCGCGAAGCAAGCTCGCGAGCCAGTGGTTCGAGAGCTACCCCGAGGCCGCCGCGATCGGCCTTCTCCCTCTCGCCCTGCGCGGCACCCCGGCGGAGCGCGTCCTCGTCGCACCGGCGCTTCGCCGTCTCGGCGGCGTCGACGTCCCGATCGTGCGCGAGGTGGGGGCTCGTTTCGGGCCGGACGCCGCGGCTGCGATGGATGACCTCGGCACCTTTCTCGCGCTGCTGGACTGCCCAAGCGAGCCTCCCGAGCTCCCGAAATGGGCAAGCCCCACGCGGCTTCCGAAGATCGCTCTCGCCGAGGGTCGCCTTTTGCCGGAGGACGCCGTGCTCGCGATCCTCGAGATGCTCGCGTTCAACGACGCCACGCGCGCGTACGTCGGTCTCGAGCAGGTGCGCGCCAGCTGCGATCCGGTACTGCTCGATGCCTTCTTGGTCGCGCTCGTGGAGGCGCGGCTCAAAGCCGGCTCCGAAAGTGACGACTGGACGGTGCGCGGCGCGGCGCTCCTCGGTGGTGCCGACGCAGCGCGCGCTTTCGCGAAATGGATCAAGGCCTGGTCACGCGAGCGGTCGCCCGCGGCGCGCGCTCGCGCCGTCGTCCTCGTCGAGGCGCTCGGCAAAGGCAACGACGATGCGATCACCGTGCTCGCCGCGCTACCCCGCAAAGGCGTTCGCGGCTCCGTAGGCGAGGTCGCCGAGGATGTGCTGCGCGACGTGGCGCGAAAGAAGGGCCTCGCCCAGGAGGATCTCACGGACCTCGTCGTGCCGACATTCGATCTTCCGCCGGACGGGCGCCTGACGCTCGACTTCGGTGGGCGATCGTTCGAGGTCCGCGTCGACGATGCGCTCGTCCCTCACGTTCACGATTCGGAAGGCCGGCGGGTCACCGCTGCGCTGCGCGCGAAGAAGACCGATGATCCGACGAAGAGCCGCGCGAGCTTGGACCGCCTGCGCAGCTTGAAGAAGGGCCTCGCCGAGCTGGCGCGCACCCTCGCGGCGCGCTTCGACCACGCGATGGCGAGCGGTCGCCGCTGGCGTGCGTCGGTGTTCGCGTCGACGATCGTCCTGCACCCACTTCTCTCGCGGCTCGCGCGGGGCCTCGTGTGGGCGCGCGTCGACGGGCGCACCGGTGCCATGATCGCGACGTTTCGTGTCACCGAGGACGGCACCTTCGCCGACGCGAACGACGAGCCGATCGCGTGCGGCGAACGCGACGCGATCATCCTGCCGCACCCGCTCGAGGTCGATTCGGAGGTGCTCGCAAGGTGGGCCGCCGTTTTCGGCGATTACGAGCTCGTTCCACCCTTCCAACAAATCGGTCGCGCGACGTTCGACCCGACTCCCAAGGAGCGGCAAGCGAACCTGCTCTCGCGGTTCGCCGGTGAGCCCACGACCCAGATGGCGCTCGCGGGACGGCTCGAGGCCCGCGGCTGGCAGCGGCTGGCCGACGAAGGCATCGTCCGCGGCTACACGAAGACCCTTCGTACCGTCACCGCGCACTACGCGCTCGTCGACCCGCTCGTGGCGTTCGATCTGTCGTTCGGGCTCTCGGCGGCG
>CAXSGV010000265.1:0-3504 GCA_964236615.1 uncultured Polyangiaceae bacterium | reverse complement strand
GCCCGTCATCGGCGGACTATACGCGAGCCGCGGCGGGACCGAGCTCGGCCGCCGCGCACGACGCATCGAGGTTGGCGCAGAGCACCGCGTCGGGGATCATCACCCCCTTCGGTTCGCTCGTCGACCCGCTCGTGTTCGCGGAGGGTTTCGTGAACGAGACGACCGTCGGCACAGTGAGCTTCGGCGTGCCTCTCGAGCAGGTACCCGCGGTCGCGTTCTCGGAGGCGGCCTTCGACCTCTCCGTGTTCGGCCTTCGCTGACGGGCGTACGCGCCGGTGCGTACCCAAAGTCGCCCTGAAGTGTGAAACGGCGTCCGCACTGCCGACCAAAGCAGCGGGAATAATGCGGGCTCGCCGTGGCACGTGGTTTGCTGGATGAGTGGTTGAACCACATGACCACCTCGTTCCGCCCTTCCTACAGTGAGCTCGTCGCCCGCTCGCAGTCCCACGCCGCGCCGGCTGTCGTCCCCGCCAAGCCGGCGACGCTGCGTGGCCTTCCGGACATCGTCATGGACTTCGCGGTCCAGGATTGGCTCGTGCTCACGTACTTCGTTTGCCTCGGCGTCGCCGTGCTCTCCGGCACGGGGCCGGATCGCAGCGTTTGCCTGCAGTGGGTCGCGTGCGACATCGCCATCCTGCTGACGGGCCTCGTGCTCCTCCGCGGCAACGCGATCGCTTCGCCGACCTGGAGCGCGGGTCTCTACCGCGTGCTCCTCGGCGGGCTCGTGGCCGCGTCGTTCTTGCAGCTGCGCAAGATCCTCCCCACCGCGACGTCACGTGTGCTCGACAGCCAGATCGCGTCGTTCGACATGCAAGTATTTCATTACGAGCCGGCGCTCGCGTGGGACCGCTTCGTCAACGCGTCGACGGTCGAGTGGTTTGCCTTCTTCTATTTCAGCTACTTCGTTCTCGTCGCGCTGCACGTGCTCGTCGTGCCGTTCCTCATCAAGGATGCACGCGTGCTCGCCGAGCTCTCGCTCGGGATCATGGCCGTCTATTGCGTTGCCCACGTGACCTACATGCTCGTGCCGGGCTTCGGTCCTTTCGTGCACTTTGCAGGCAGCTTCCAGCACCCTCTCGAAGGCGGCTTCTGGTGGGGGTGCGTGCAGAAGACCGTGAGCGCCGGCGGCGCGTTCAAGGACATCTTCCCGAGCCTCCACACGGGCGCGCCCACGTTCCTCGCGCTGTTCTCGTTCCGTCACCGCAAGCTCGCGCCGTTTCGTTACACCTGGCCGGTCATGGCGTTCTTCGCCTCGCAGATCATCCTCGCGACGATGTTCCTTCGCTGGCATTACCTCGCCGACATCGTCGCCGGCATCACCCTCGCGAGCGTGGCGCTCTTCGCCACCGCGCGCATCACGCGGTGGGAGCGCGCGCTGAAGACCGTTCGCGCCGTCCGCGCGTCGGGGCTCGCCATCTGAGGGCGCGTGACCTCGCGTGACGCAGGGCTCGCTTTGACGTAAGACGGCCCGAACTTACGAGGAGCCGCCATGAATGAGATGACGAAGATTGTGGTCGTGGGCGCAGTCGGCTTTCTGACGTTTGCGTGCGGCGGCGACAAGCCGCAGGTGAAGCCGCCGGAGCCCATGACGACCGCATCGGCCGAGCCCACCGCGACCGCCCCCGCGTCTTCGGGCAGCGCCGCAGCGAGCGCGAGCTCCGCTCCCGAGCCCGCCAAACCGCCGGCGATGAAGGGAACGATCGCGTCGTTCACGCGCGCGGCCACCTCGGGCAAGACCGACAAAGTCGGCGAGAAGGACGGCAACTTCAAGCCGGATGGAGTGAAGGACGCTGTGTTCGACGTCGAGTACTCGGGCGAGGCCACGAGCTTCTTCCTCATGACGGCGGACGGAACCGGCGCCCTCACGAGCGAGTTCGACGCCGACACGATCGTCGGCGACGGCAAGATCCCCGCCGAGCTCGCGCCGATCTTCAGCGCCGGCAAGAACACGGCGGGCCTCGCGGTCTACGAAGGCGACAAGCTCCTCAATGGCAAGGACGGCGGGCTCGCGGCCCCGCTCCCCGCTGGCACGCACAAGCTCACGCTGCACGTCTCGAGCAAGACGTTCCCGAAGAGCGCCCTCGTCGTCTACGCGCTTCTCCCCGACGGTAACCTCGTGAAGAGCGCCGTTCTCGGGAAGTAGAGTGCCGCGACTCGGGTCGACGCGTTCAAGGGGACGAGGGAGTCCCCTCGGACTCCGCCTTCTCGATCTTCGCTTCGACCTCGTCGCGGTGCTTCTTGTCGAGCTGGGTGGTCATTTCGCCGAGCGCGCGCCGCGCTTCCTTGGCGGTGAGGCTGCCCCGGTCGAAGTCGATGCAGATGATGCACATCACTCTGTCTTAGAAGGTGGGGCGGCCTCTGTCGAATCCTCGCCCGCCAAGAGCGCCGCGTCGACGACCATGGTCTGGCCACGTGCCTCGACCTTGTCGCCCGCGCGAAGCTTGCGACCGCGGCGTGTTTCGACCTCGCCGTTCACCTTCACCATGCCGCCCTGCACCATGGCTTTCGCCTGGCCGCCGCTCTCGGCCGCGCCGCGCAGCTTGAGCAGTTGATCGAGCCGGATGCTCGGATCCTCACCGGAGTCGGAGGGCGTCATCCTTTGAAGAAGATCGGCTGGCCGAGCTGCGGATTGAGCTTCACCGTCGCGTCGTGCGTGTGGATCGCGGAAGCGATGTGCGCGAGCCGGAACACGTTCGCGAGCCGCATGATCCACCAGAGTTGGTAGATGCCCGTGATCGAGCCGATGATCCCGAACGCGATCGGGATCACGACGGTGACGAGGAGGTACGCGACGAAGATCTTGATCCCGAGCGACTTCAGCTCCGGGCTTGGCAAGAACGCGAGGCCGAGGCCAGGGAGAAAGAAGGAGACGAGCGCCGCGGGCATCCACGCGTTCTGCGGGACGCCGCCCATCCCGAGCGGGTCGTGCACCGACGGTCCCATCCCGTAATTCTGCTGCGGATAGCCCTGCTGCGGGTAACCCTGCTGCGGCGGTTGCGCGTAGCCAGGCTGCGGCGGGTAACCCTGCTGCGGCTGTTGCGGCGCGTAGCCTTGCTGCTGCTGCGGCTGCGGCTGTTGCTGCGCGTAGCCTTGCTGCTGCTGCGGCGGTTGCGGCGCGTACCCTTGCTGCTGCGGCGGTTGCTGCTGCGGATAGCCTTGCTGCTGCGGCGGTTGCTGCTGCGGGTAACCCTGCGGCTGCTGCTGCGCATACCCTTGCTGGGGCTGCTGTGGTGGGTACCCACCCTGCTGCGCAGGAGGGTAGCCGCCGCCACCGGGGGGCGGACCGCCGTACGACGGGCCGGAGTAGGGGCTCGTGGGTCCGCCGGCGGCACCGCCGCCCTGGAGGGCTGCGGCCATCACCGAGGTGTTCTCCCCGATCCTGAAGAACAGGGCGATGATCTCCATGTAGACGCGGGCCAGCACGAGGTAGAGCAGCGTGATCAGCGGGACGCCGACGACGGCGAACAGGATCCCTGCTGCTCCCCGGGTCAGCGCCGTGACGAA
>CAXSGV010000264.1:0-9432 GCA_964236615.1 uncultured Polyangiaceae bacterium | reverse complement strand
CGCGCACATCGCGATCGCTTCGTCCCATTCTTCCATCGGGTGCATCAGCACTTCGGCGGCGTTCAACATCGCCTCGAGGTACGTCTCGTCGAGGGCGATCGCCTGCCGGTAATGCTCGAGCGCTTCTTCGGATTCGCCCGCCAGCGCCGCAGTGAAGCCGAGGAGGTTGTGCACCTCGGGTGACTGCGGATCGATCTCGAGCGCGCGACGCGCACAAGCGATGGCGCCTTCGGCGTCGCCCTTCTGTGCGAGGTCCCAACCGCGATCGAGATGTGCTGAAAGCTGATCCATCAGAGCGTGTGCCGCACTTTCGGCATCCGAAGCCTTCCCGTCAAGGACAGCCGCTTGGATACGTGCGGATCGAGGTGCTTCCGTCAGGGCTTGCTGCAGCCACCGGGCGTGGCGCTACCGCGCGGGCAGTCGAAGGTGCAGTCGCCCTTCGGGCAGTCGGGATCGTGAACGATGACGCGCGTGCCGAGACGATCGGGCGTGCTCATCACGCCGTGCCAGCCGTCGGGCAGGGGAGGATCGGTCCAACCGAACATCGCGCGGGCGTCGACCGGCGCGAGGTTCACGCAGCCGTGGCTCTTCGTCGAGCCGAAGTTCGAGTGCCAGAAGGCTCCGTGGAGCGCGATGCTGCCGTTGAAGTACATGATCCACGGCACGTCCTCGATCGAGTAAGGGCCGTCGCTCGCGACGTCGCCGTCCATCGTCGACGCGATGTGCTTTTCGCGGATGCGGAAGGTGCCGGGCTTCGTGCGGTGATCCTTTTCCTTGTCCTCGGGGTTGCGCGAAGCGAGCTTTTTGCCGGTGGAGACGACGGTCGCATAGACCGGTTTTTCCCCCTCGTACGCGACCAGCGTCTGCGCCTTGAGGTTCACGTCGATCCATTTTTCGTTCGGCGCGAGATCCTTCGGTGGCTTCTCGGCGCGGGCGACCTGGCCGTCGGAAGTGCGCATCCACCAGCCCTCTTCGGTCTCTTCGTAGGTGAAGCCACCGAGGGTGACCGCGGTGCCCGTGAGCTGCACCGCGGTGAAGCGCGGAACGGGCTCGCCCGCGGTCGCCTGCTTCTTGTCGTCCGACATCGTGAACTTCTTGCCGCGCCACAGCATGAAGCCCACCGGGAGGTGCGTCGGGATCTTCGAGACCACCGGCGGCGCCGCGCCCGCGTCGGACATCGGCGGGTTGCCGGGGGCCGCAGGCGTGACGGCACCGAGATCGGCGGGCGTCACTTCCTTCATCCACACGCCGTGAAAATCGCTCACCTGGCGGTTCACGAAGATGCGCTCGTACGGCGCGAGGAAGCCGTCGGTGTTCTTCCAGTAACGGACCTGGTGGTTGTCTTTGAACTCCTCGTCCAGCGCGAGGTAGAAGCCCTTCACCATGCGACGCACGACGGGGCCCCCTTCGGCCTCGCGCAGATCGTCGAGCGTCACCGTCGGCTTCCCGCCGTCGTAATCGCGGAGGTACCAAGGCGTACCCGCGTCGAAGACCTCGGCGCCGAGAGCGAGCGGATCGTTGGACGTCGCGAGCGCGATGGTCGCTGACGGGCCCGTGCCGAGGGTCGGCAGCAAGGGCTGGGTCGCGATGCCCGCGTCGAGATCGTACGGGTTCGAGGACTCTTCGACGGCCCGCTTGGGTCGCGGCTTCGCCGACAGCCACGGCTCGAGCGCGATGCGCTCTTCGTGCGAAGGCGCGTGACGGTAGAGCGGAGTGCCGTTGCTGACGTTGTAGCCGTACTCGTACGGCAACGACGCGTTCATGAAGGGGAGGTGCGGCGCAATCTTCACGCGCGGGTGGTTGAGATCGAGCGTCGCGTACTTGCCGCACACGAAGCCGCCAGCGACGAGCTCGTACCAGCCGTCTTTGCAGTTGTCCTTCTTGTGGACCTCGGGGATGACCGGGACCTTCGCGCCGCGACGGATGTACCCGATGCGCGCTACGCTGCTGCGTGCTGGATCACGATCGCGGTCGCGCTTCGTGGCGCTCTCGGGGAACGGCCACTCCATGTCGCTCATAATCGGCGTCTGCATGAACATCGCGCCGATGAGCGGACCGTCGTACGGACCGGCGTCGGGCTTGCCCGCGTTCTGCCGCTCGCCGGGGAGCTGCCCGGGGGCGACCGCTTGCACGTTGACGGCGCCTGCGTCCTTTGCCGTGGCAACGATCGATTTACCGTTGTCGGTGCCGGACGACTGCTTCTCGCTGCAGCCGGTCGCGGCAGCCGATGCACCGGCCAACCCCATCACGCCCAAGAGAAGGAGCGAGCGGCTACGAAGGGTGCGGGACGGCGGCGAAGCTTGCATGTTGCGGCGAACGCGACGCGCAGAGAGCGTGCGTTCAGTCTCAGCATCTAGTACCGCCTCGGAGGGGTGTCGATCCAGTTCTTGGCCGTCGTGCATCGTAGGGTGGAGTAGAGCGAGACTCGTGCCGGCTACCAAACCCCGCCAAAACACGGAATATCGTGGGATGTTCCGCCCTTTTCCTGTGGGCGAGGAGGGGCGGCTGCGTGGCTGACGAGACACCGGCGACGGCCGCAGACGACAAGCGCAAGCAGAAAAAAAGCGGGCCGGAGCGCTTCTGGGATCCCCGGCGCGTACGGATCGCGTTTGGCGTCGCGTTGATCCTCTCGCTCGTCTTTCACTACGAAATCTTCCCGTGGTCGCTCTTGCCCACGACCAACCTCGAGTTTCGTGACACCGAAGGCGAGCTCTCGATTCCGGTCGATCTGCTCACCGAAGAAGAACCGGCCGCGCCCGCGCCGACCCCGACGAGCGAGCCCACACCGGAGAGCACCGCGTCGCCCGCGAAGCACACGACGCTCGGCAACGAAGCGGGCATCGACGCGGCCGAGGAGGTCGACGCTGGCGAAGATGCATCGCCGCTCGCGGTGATGCTCGACGCCGGTGCCCTGGCGAGCGACGCGAGCGACGGTGGTGAAGGCGACGCTTCCGCGCTCGCGGCCGACGCCGCTATTGCGCTCGTCGGCGACAGCGGCATCCCCGGCGCGAACGGTCCGCGCGATCCGTCGGCGCTCCTCGGCGCAGCGGGCGCAGTGCAGTCTGGCCCCGCGCTCGTGCAGCTGCTCATCAACATGGAGGTGATCCGGACGAACCCGACCGGCGCGAGGATGGGTCCGTTGCTGTCGGCGATCCCGCAGTGGGACGACTTCATGAACGGCACCCACGTCGATCCCGTTCGCGACACCGACTGGGTGTTCATCAGCGGGCCTTCGCTCATTCACACCGAGCGCGACATGATCTGGGTGCACTACTCGGCAAGCGACGCGGTGGTCGACAAGGCGATCGACACGGTCTCGAAAAAATACGATCGCGGCGGTCCGTTCGACGCGGGCGTTCCTGGTGTGAAGGCTTCGCTCGGACACGCCGATCGCGCGCCGCGCGTGTTCTTGCGTCCGCAGGCGCACCTCCTCGTCGTGTGCCCGCCGGACTTTGCGAACACCGCGGCCAAGGCGCTCGTGGGCACGAAGGTGAGCCCGCACATCCGGCCCGGCGAAGCGATGCGCCTCACGCTGAAGAACCCGCACCGGCCGATGCCGTTCTTGCCGGAGACATTGAGCGAGCTGCGTCTCTGGATCATCCCGCGGACCGATGGCGGCGCCGATGTCTTCGCGGAAGGCGATACCCCCGACGCCGCGGAGGCTGCCAAAGCGGCCGAGTCGGTGAAGAAGCTCGTGCGCGATCAGAACTCGATTGGCGTGCGCATCGTCACCCAGGGGCTATTGAACGGCGTCGAGATCGTGCCCGACGGCAAGATGGTGCGCGGCAAGATGACCGCGTCGCGCGAGCAGCTCGAATCGATTCTCAATCTCGTCGCCGCGCAGCTCGGCACGCCGCTCCCGCAAGCCCCCGCGCCACCCGCGCCGAAGCGCTGACAAGCGCTGCGGGGCTACTTGACGTCGAGAAGCTCGACGTCGAACTTGAGCGGCGCCTTTGCCGGGATGTCGGGCGGGTGCCCTGCTTCGCCGTAAGCGAGCTTCCACGGGATGACGAGCTTCCGCTTGCCGCCGACCTTCATGCCGACGACGCCTTGGTCCCAACCCTTGATGACCTTGCCGGCGCCGAGCTCGAACTCGAAGGGCTCGTTGCGATCGCGCGAGCTGTCGAACTTCTTTCCGTTCATCAACGTCCCCGTGTAGTGGACCTTCACGGTGCTGCCCGTCTTGGCTTCTTTACCGGTGCCGACGACCTCATCGGTCGACTCGAGCTTTTCGGGGCCCGCGGGCTCGGGCGGCGCCTCCGTCGGTTTGAACTCCTGGCCCGGCTCCGAGACCTTGGAGCAGGCAGGGGCGGTCGCAAAGCAAGCGCACGCGAGGAGCATGAAGGGGAGAGAGCGCGTCATGACCCACTCTCTTATCACGGCGTTCCCGCCTTCGGCGCGGTGCGCTTTTCGAGCTCGCGAAGGAACATCGCCATCTCCGCGCCCCGGCTGGGTCCGACGTGGAGATCGCCGTCGGTGGAGCGCACGAAGACGTCGACCGCTTGTCCGAGCACGGTGAACGCGCTCGTCTTGGTTTCGAATCCCGTGATGGTCGCCCACTCGCGGCGCGTGCCCGCGAACGTCACGCCGTGGTCGTCGACGACGGCATCGAGCGGCACGCTCGTCGCGACGCCGTGTGCCGCGAAGCCGAGAAGCGCGAGCAGTCCCGTCGCCAGCGACAGAAACGCGTAGCTCACCTGGCGGTTCGTCATCTCGAAGTAGCCGCCAGTGACCACGACCCCGACCGCGAGCACGTGGAGAAGAACGGCCCATAGCGCAAAGGTGCTGCGCGAGCCCATCGTGAAGAGCTTGCGGTGCTCGTGGGCGATGGCTTCGAACCCCGGCGCGACGACGCCGTGACGCAGCGATTTGCGTAGCAAGAGCACGAACAGCGAGGCGAGCCCGAGGTTCAGCGCGAACGCGAACAGTTGCATGCCGTGGATGGAGAGGAACGTGTCGAACGCACCGTGCATGAGCGCTGCCCAGCCGAGGTAAAGCAGAACGCTCGTCTTCTTCGAGATGAGCTTCTTGCCGAGCGCGTAGCCCCAGATCGCACCGAAGAACATGTGCGCGGGAACGCTCGTGAGCGAGCGCATGACGATGATCGTCGCGGTGAGGCGGCCGACGGCGAAGTACTTGATGTTCTCGACTGCGGCAAAGCCGAGCGCGGAGGCGGCGCCGTAGACGATGCCGTCGACGGGCTCGTCGAAATGTTTCGTGTGCGTCGCGAGCGACCAGGCGCCGACGAGCTTGGCCCCCTCTTCTGCGAAGCCGACCACCAGCGTGAAGACCGCGAGCGCGATCGGGAATGCCCACAAGTGACCGCCGAGCGTCATGACACTCGGGTTCAGGTAAGGTGTAGAATGCATGCATGTGTACTCGACCAGCGCTGCGAGGATCACCGACACGCCGCCGAGGCCGAAGGTCGCGAGCACCAGCCACAGCGGCTCGGGGTGTGCGCGATCGAAGCGCCGCACGAAGAAGAGCCACGACAGCGAAAGCAACATCGGAAGAACGAGCCCGAGGAGCGCGAGCGGCCAGCTCGGCGGCTTGTGCACAGCCACCGAGCGCTCGAGCACCGGCAGCGTGCCCGACGCGAGCAAGGTCTCGACACGAGCCGCGCGCGAGTACGCGTAGATGTCTGTGCCGAAGCGGATCGTGACCTTGCCGTCCTCCGGGATCTCGAGCGCGGTGAGGCCGTTGTGCGCGCGCGCGAGGATCACCGTTTTTCCTTCGGTGGCGCGCCGCGCGGTCTTCACCGCGTCGGGTTTGATGGTCACCTCGATCGAGCGACCGCGGTCGGTCATTTTCGTCGATGTGACGTCCTCGGCCCACTCGAACGCGGGCGTGGCGGTCAGGCGTTGGCCGAGGCACGAGCGCACCGTCGCAGCGCCTTCGATGGCCGTGCATTTGGCGAGCACGGCCGGCTCGTCATACCCGGCGAGGCCGCCACGCCAGCGGAGCGCTTCGTCGACCTCCTCGGCCGAATCGTGCTCGACCGTGATCCGCACGCGGTCGGGAGCGAGGGCATCGACCGTGGCCGAAATGTGCATGGCGTTGAGGCGCCGTCCGACGCGTGACTTGAGCGTGTCGGCGGCCGACGTCTTCGACGCGCCGAGCGGGCTCTTGGCGACGTACTCGATCTCGTCGTCGTTGGTTCCAGCGAGGTGCTGACCGCACCCCGTGAGCAGGCCCAGAAACGCGAGCAGCAGAACAACGAGCGTGAGTCGCATTCGCGAGCGCAATGTACTAAGAAGCGAGCCGTGCCGATGGCCGATCCGCGACCTCTCTTCTACGTGACTGCCGTCGTGGTGGCCGGCCTCGTCGTGTGGGTGCTCTCCGTGCTCCTTCGCCCGGGCCCGGCGTGGAAGCTCGCGGCGCCCGGCGACGCGGCGGTGAAGCCCCCGGAGGCCGCAGGAAAAGAAGCGTCGGCGTCCGGCGCGCCGATTGACGCCGCGCCGCACGCGCCGCCGGATCACGAGAGCCCGAAGAACTCCTGAATCTTGCTGAGGATGCGCTCCTGCTCCACCGACTGCCGCTGTCGCTTCGACTCCGCGTCGAGGCCATCGCGCGCCGCAATGAGCTCGACGCGGCGGGTGGCGACCGTCGCTGAGATCTGGGTCGCCACCTCCGGCCGGTCCTGCACGATCTTCTCGAAGCCTGCTTTGTCGAGGCGGTAGCACTCCACATCGGTTGCGGCGACGACGTCGGCGGAGCGCGGCTCGCCGGTCATGAGGCCGGCCTCGCCGAAAAAATCCGGCGCTTCGACGGTCGCGATCACGCGGGAGACGCCGTCGATGCGCGGGCGAATCTCGACCTTCCCGGACGTGAGCAGGTACAGCCAGTGCGCGACGGCACCTTGCTTGGTGATGGTCTCGCCGGCGCAGAAGGGGGCGTAGCGAAGGCGTTCGGCGATGAACGTCTGCTCTTCTTCGTGAAGCCCTTTGAAGAGCTCGACGGAGCTCACCGCGGCGAGGCGCTTCTCGCGGTGCCGTTCGTTGCGCTTCTCCTCCTGCGCGTCGTCGTCAGGCGTGACGAACAGGGTGCGGGCGGGGCGCGCGAGTGGAATTCCGGCGCGACGAAGCGCTGAGAAGATGCGCGTGCGTACGAGCGAGCTCGTCGGATCGTCGACCGCGAGATCCGTCAGGTAGTAACGGACCGCGTAGTACGCGTAGCTGTCGCGGCCGTCGCGCGCGAAGTCGTAGCAAATGGCGTGGGCCTTGGGGTGCTCGGCCACGTTCTCGAGCGGCGCATTCTGGAGCGCGTCGTTGACCACCGTGATCACGGTTTGCGGTGCGAAGCGGAAGTCGACGTTGAAGTAGACCCACATACGGTGCTGGTAGGCCGCGCCCTCGCGCTTGCCGAGGATCATGATGTTGCTCGAGAGCAGCGAAGCGTTGGGGACGATCACCGTGTCCCAGTCGCGCGTCTCGACGACGGTGTGGCGCCAGCGGATCTCTTTCACCTTCCCCTGGCGTCCGCTCTCGAGCTGGATCCAGTCGCCCACGTGGATGGATCCGTCGAGCTGCAACGC
The DNA here is from genome assembly GCA_964236615.1 of uncultured Polyangiaceae bacterium. Lineage (GTDB taxonomy): Bacteria > Myxococcota_A > Polyangia > Polyangiales > Polyangiaceae > CAXSGV01. The sequence continues at coordinate 1,898 of CAXSGV010000264.1, read as the reverse complement.
GACGCCGCCGAGAATGTTTCCGAGCGTCGCTTGCAACGAGAGCGCGAGCACGCCTGAGACGATCGCCGACGTGGCGATCACCGACGACAGATCCATCCCGGCGCCACGGAGCACCGCGATGGTCGCGACGATGTACGCGATGCCTATCGCGATGTCGGTCGTGATCGAGACGAGATCGATCTTCAGTGCGGGCGCCGCAAAGTCGAAGATCGCGAGACCCGCGAGGCTGACCAACGTGAACGCTTCGAGCAGCGACGACGCGAAATGAAGTCGGCTCGCCCAGACGGTCGCGCCCGCGGCGTCGAGCATGACCGACGCGGCGAAGGCGAAGACGTAAAAAACGTAGAGTATCGCCGTGCGGCGAAGGTGCTTCCGGCTCTGCGGCGCGAAGCGGTTGACGAGCCAAGCGATGAAGACGAGCGCGAGCCCGACGAATGCGAACATCCATCGATCGACGAAATGCGTGATGTAGCTGCCGGTGACGCCACCGAGTCCGCTGCTGAAGCTCATGGCAGCGCGAGGTTACATCGCAATCAATGGGTAGGACGCATCAAGCGAAAGCGGCGGCCATGAGCATCTTCTGCTCGAGGTCGTGGCTTGCTTTGCTGCCGGTCGCGGGGCTCGCGCTTTCGACGCGTGAGACGAGCGACAAGGGTAGGCGCTCACCAATCAGCTCGCGGAGGCGCGCGTTGAGGAAGTACCAGGGGCCCATGTTGCGGGGCTCTTCCTGGACCCAGATGAGCGGCGTGCCGTCCGCGTACGGTGCGAGCGCCTGCGTGAGGCTCTCGTTCATCGGGTAGATCTGCTCCAACCGAACGATCGCCACGTCATCGCGTTTGAGCTCGTTCCGCGCGCGCGCGAGATCGTAGTAGACCTTGCCGCTGCACAAGAGGACGCGCTTGACCTTCTTCGGGTCTACGCCGCCCTCGGCCGCGGGCTTCTCGGCGATGACGCGTTGGAAGCTGCCGGTCGCGAGATCGTCGAGCGTGCTGATCGCGCCAAAGGGGTCGCCCGCCTTGGGACGCAGGAGCGACTTCGGCGTGAAGACGACGAGGGGCTTTCGCCATGGGCGCAGCACCTGACGCCGCAGCACGTGGAAGAACTGCGCAGGCGTCGTGAGGTTGCAGACCTGGATGTTGTCCTCGGCCGCGAGCTGCAAGAAGCGCTCGATGCGGGCGCTGGAGTGCTCGGGACCCTGGCCTTCGTAGCCGTGCGGTAGGAGAAGCACGAGCCCAGACAGGCGGCGCCACTTGTCCTCGGCCGAGACGATGAACTGATCGACGATGACCTGCGCGCTGTTCAAGAAATCGCCGAACTGCGCCTCCCAGAGCACGAGCCCATCGGGGAAATCGAGGCTGTAGCCGTACTCGAAGCCGAGCACACCCGACTCGGACAGCGGGCTGTCGTAGACCTCGAACCGCGCGGGGCCGAGCTTGTCGAGCGGGCAGTAGCGGCTGCCGTTCGTCGCGTCGTGCAGCACGGCGTGGCGGTGGCTGAACGTGCCGCGGCGTGCGTCTTGGCCACTCAGACGAATGTTGTGACCTTCGAGGATGATGCTCGCGTAGGCGAGGGTCTCGGCGGTCTCCCAAATGACGGTGTTGTCTTTCTGGATGCGCTCGCGACGCGCCTTGAGGATGTCGTACGCCTTGGTGACGGGCTTGAAGTCGGGCGGCAGCGTGAGGAGGCGATCGAGGGTATCGAGCAGCTTCTTCTTGTCGAACGCCGTCGAGGTCTCCGGCACCATCGCATCGGGGCCGCCGAAGTAGGAGGCCCAGAGCCCTTCCATCGCGTTCGGCTGCTGGTTGAAGTCGCCGTTGCGGGCTTCCTCGAGCGCGGTCTCGAGCTTCTGCTTGCTGATGCGCTCGATCTCTTCGGCTTGCTCGGGCGAGATCTGCCCG
>CAXSGV010000263.1:5320-9443 GCA_964236615.1 uncultured Polyangiaceae bacterium | reverse complement strand
TGCCGCACGACATGGCGTTCACGAAGCGCTTCGCGATCATCGGGGATTTCCCGCTGTTTTGGGATCCGGTGCGGCTCGCGCAAAACGTGTGTCGTCCACGTTATTACCCCGAGCTTGGCTCGCGGTTCGGCCTGGTGCCGCGCGACGGCGCGGGCGAGGTGCGTTGGTTCACGGCGTCGCCGACCTACGTTCTCCACTTCACGAACGCGTACGAAGAGGGGGACGAGGTGGTGCTCGAGGGCTACCACCAAGGCGCGCCGATGCAGGAGCGCGGCCCCGACGACACGCCGATCTCGATGTTCATGAAGAGTCTCGACATGCACGCGATGAAGACGCTCCGTCACCGCTGGCGTTTCAACCTGAAGACCGGCGCGACGCGCGAAGAGGTGCAGGACGACGAGTGCTCGGAGTTCCCGACGATTCACACGGGCTACGCGGGCAAGAAGCACCGCTACGTCTACGCCGCGGTGGGCGAGCCCGGCTTCTTCCTCTTCAGCGGCCTCGTGCGCACCGACGTCGAGACCGGCGCCAAATCGAAATACGCGTTTCCGAAAGGCGTGTACGCGAGCGAAGCACCGTTCTGCCCGCGCGACGGCGCGACGACGGAAGACGACGGCTACCTGGTCACGTTCACGACCGACACCTTGAACGACGCGTCGGAGTGCCAGATCTTCGACGCACGCGCGCTCGACCGCGGCCCCATCGCGCGCGTTCGCCTCCCGATGAAAATCTCGAGCGGCACGCACGCCGCGTGGGCCCCGACCCGCTAGCCCCGCACGGTGTGCATGCGAACGGAACGAGCGCGTCGACGTCGATGAAAGCCGCGGCGGACCCGGCGGACCGACCCGCGGTAGCCGCGCTCTCGTCACTTCACGTGACCGCCGCGGGGCGAGCCAATAGCAGCTAGCGATCGTCGTCGCAGGGTTGCACGTCGAGGGTGACCGTCACCTTCAGGTGTTCGCTTGGAGCCTCGAGTTGGATCTTGAAGTCGTCTGGATAGTTCAAGTCCGCTTTGGCGGTCGACCACGTGAACTTCTCGCCGTCGGTGTTCGGGCCCAGCCAGCCTTTCACGATGTCGTGCGTCGACACGCCGAGCGAGGCGTGCGTCGTCGCTTTCCAATCGCCGAGCCCGTCCGGGACGATGACCGAAACTTTTTCGCCGAAGCAGGCGGTCGCGTGCTTGGTCGAAGTGGTCGTCGGGTCCTCGAAGCTCACGACCGTCGTCGGCGGACCCTTGGGCTTCTTCACATGCTTCTTCGTGGCCTCGCTGGGCGCGGACGCGGGCAATGCGGCAGCCACGGTCTCATCGGCGCCGGCCGGCGCAGCTGCGGGGGCAGCGGCAGCTGCCGCGACGGCGAGCGGTTTCTCGGAGGCCTCAGGCGATGACGACGACGACGACGGCTTGCACGCGCCGACACCTACGGACGCGGCGAGCACGATCAAAATGACAACCGAGGACTTGGACATGGCGTTTTCCTTGAAGGTTCGGGACGTGGTGACACATGGAATTTTCGAGCGCACTTCATGCACCGACGAGCTTCCGAGCGATCGCATTGGCATCCGGACGCTGCACTCTCTACGACTGTCATCGTGCGATATCGCCGGAGTGGCCGAAGTGCGATGTCATCGTCGTCGCGGCCATCTGGAAGCGTTTTACTTCGACGACTTTCTCCGAGCTCGGCTCGCCCTCGACGCCGGTTGTCTTCGACACGACCAGCGCGCGCTCCTGGAGCTTCACCGTGAAGAAGTTGTAAGCGGGGGTCGCGCCGCAAACGAGGCGACTTGAGCCCGTCGACGCTTTCTCGCGACACGTCGCGACGCCTTCGATCGGGTCGTCGGAGGTCGCGTCGAGCGCTCCGAGAAAGGTCGTTTCGCCGTTGATTGCCAACGATACATTCACGATGTGAGGAGCCGCGCTGGCGATGCGCCACTCGACATCGACCGCGAGAGCCGCCGCCGGACGTGCGGGCCCAGTCGTCGAAGCAGAACCCGCCACTGCAAACCGCGCAGGTGAGGGGGCGGGGGTTGCGCAGGCGATCGCGCCGAGCGCCCAGAGCGCGCAAAAAGCGTGGCCGGTGGGTGCCGTCGAGCCGGTCGATCGCGGCCGGCTCCTACTCACACTCCACGCTCGGGTCGATGCGAATGTCGACGCTCGCGTGGGCGCTTCCGGCACTGAAATTTGCGCGGTAACTGTCCGCTTTGATCTCGAGCGTGGACCAACGAAACACGTCGCAATCGGTGTTCGGACCGAGGCAACCTTTTCGCATGGGGTCGTGCTTCGGCGCGCCGAGGCCCTTGTCGGAGATCACCTTCCACTCTTGGCTTTCGTGATGAGGAAGCACGACGAGGACATCGTTGTCGCCGCACGAGACGATCGAGCCGCTGTGCGTCGTCGCCGGATCGAGAAGAGAGAGCTCCTGCGCCTTCGAGCCCGAACGCGCGCCCGCGGGCACGACCGGGTTGTTCTTGGGCGGCGCCGGTGCCGCGGCGGCGGATGCCGGCGTGCCGTTCGCGGCGGCAATGGGCGGTGGACTCGTCGTGAGCTCCGTGGTCGCCGCGACATCGCTGCGCGAGCTTCTCTTGCATCCACCCACGACGAGAGCCAGCGCGAGAAAGGCGAACGCGATCGGCATCGAAGACTTCAAGTCATGAGGTGCACTCCACGACTCCGTACGCTGGAACAGTTTCCGATAATTCATCGCGGGTATTTCCTCCGTTCACCCGGGAGATGCGGGGGGTCGGAGGTCGTCGCACGAATATTTTCGAAATCCTCATTTCGGCGCTGCGGCTACGTCCCGCACCCCGCTCGCGGTCACTCGCGAGCGAATGCGCGAGCCCGCGTACGGCCGCGTGGGGTCGGCGATCCCCCTGCGAGGAAGCCGGAACGCGTGGAAAGTCACGTGACCAGGAACACAACCCAGGGAAAAAACCGGTCGCGCGGCGCGGCACGTCTTCGGCACACATCGTGCGATGGAGGTCGGGATGCACGCCTTTCGCCGCTTCCCGATCGTGGCCGCCCTCGCCCTCTCCTCCATCCTCCCCGCCTGCGCCTCCGAAGCGGATGGCGACGACGTGAGTGACGTCGCGTCGGAGGCGAAGGGAAACAAGAGCGGCAAGGCCCATCGGTTCGACGTCCTCACGCACAACATCGGCGGCGGCGCGGAGAACGACGCCGGCGCGGCCGGCATCGCGTACACGTTCCAGCAGATCGACTCGCAGAACCCCGACGTGGTCATGCTCGAGGAGGTCTGCACCGCGCAGTACGACCTCTTCAAGGCGCGCTACAAGGGCTGGAACGTCTTGTTCTCGCAGATGAGCGCCGCGCACCCCGGCTGTGGCAACCAGCCGAAGGGGCAGGTGCTCGCTTCCCGTCGCCCGATGAAGGAGGTGCTGCGTGAGGATCTCGGCGACGTCGATCCGAACTTGACCAAGCACTTCACGCTCCTCTGCGGCGCCGTCGAGATGCCGGACACTGCTCGGAAGGTGGTCGCGTGCGTGACGCACCTCCGCGCCGAGGGGGCAGATGCCGCCGCCGCCGACGCCGCTCGAGGAAGGCAGATCGAGCGCATCCATACGCTGGTCCGAAGCCGCGTAAAGGCCGGCCAGGCAGTCGTCCTTGCCGGCGACTTCAACACGAGCCCGAAGCGCGACCTGATCGATCCGCTCTACCGCGTCACGCGAGACGGCACCTTCGGAGCCGGGTTGTTCGACGAAGCCGATCAGACCGACGCCCGCCGCGTGGAGTTCGCCACGCGCGAGGTCACCTGCGCGCCGTCCGCGTGCCGCAGTGGCGCGCCGACGACGACCGAAGGCCCGAAGCTCGACTTCGTCTTCTTCTCACACAACCGCGTCGGCGCAACCCTCGGCGCCACGCCACTCGGCGCGGGCGGCTCGGGCCACAAGCTTTACCGCGCGTGGGCCGATCTCGATCTCTGACCGTCCTCTATCTCAGCGGCGGCGGAAGGCGGGGCGAAGGATAAGGTTCTGGTCGTCGTGCAATTGCTCGGCGGCAACGACGGCCTGAACACGGTCGTCCCGTTCGGGCACGACGGCTACGCGCGAGCGAGGCGGGCGCTGAGGCTGAACGCGGGGCAATTGCACAAGCTCGACAAGGGGGTCGGCC
>CAXSGV010000263.1:0-5310 GCA_964236615.1 uncultured Polyangiaceae bacterium | reverse complement strand
GGCGCGTGGGGACGTCGCGGTCGCGGATGACGATGGTGAGCGCGAAGTGATCTTCGTCGCGGATGCGGAGGCGAGCCTCCAAGATGCAGCCGCCATTTTTGCCTGACCAGACCGGCATCGCGGCGCCTGACTCGTAGAGCTCGAATGCAGCGGCTTGGTCGGCCTTCGAGGGGCACTCGCCGGCGAAGAGCTCTTCGGAGGCGAGGCCGTCTTCGGCGATCGTCACCATCGTCGCAAGCCATTCGCGGAGCGGGCGCGTGTTGCCGGCGTGGGCTGTCGCGAGCGCGGCGTTGGCGGAACGCGCGACGATCGAAGTCAGCTCGATGCGTTCGCCGCCGCGCGAGGCGAGGGGGCCCGTCGGCGCGAAGCAGAGCGCGGTCCAGCGTTCGACCAGCTCGCCGTCCTCGCGCACCAGCGTGCTTTCCGGCGGCAGCAGGAACCCGACCTTGCCGTCGATCACGGCCAGCACGCGGTTGCCGAAGGTGACGGTGGCACCATCGTCGGCGCGCCCTTCGCCGCTGGCCACGATGATCTCGAACGGCAGCGCAGATTGCACCACGCGCGCGTAGCGGCACGCGACGTCGCGGAGCTTCGCCGGATGGAAGGAGTGTTGGCGGCTCATGCCGTCACCCGCTTGCGCGAGGTACACGCCGTGGATGCGGAGCGCGGCCGCCCCGAGCTCACCAGATTCGGCGTCGACCGACCACGTGTCGATCCGCGCGAAGCTCTGCGCGCGATCTTCCCCCTCCGTCGCGTGGCGTACCGTGCGCGTGGGGCCGAGCTCGGTGAGATCGACCTCGACGGCAGGCCGATTCGCCGTGGGAGCGGAGGCTGTCTGCGGATCGAACACCGTCGCCGAGAGCAGCGACGCGACCTCGCGAAGCTGGCCGAGGATCATCTCGCCCTGCGGCGTCTCGAGCAGCCTCCACGAGCAGCGCACGTAGAGGTACGGCTCGGACGTGCCTCGGAGCTCGAACCCGGGGCCCTCGATCGACGTGGCTTCGGCGTCGATCACCATGGCGCTGCCGAAGACGGTTCGAAAGGCCGACGCCACCTCCGCGAACGCGAAGGGCTCGATTCCCTCGACGACCTCACCGTCGGTGAGCCGTGCCCACACGAGGTTCGGTTGCTCCTTCGGAAAGCCACTCCAGAAAACCAGATCGTACGACGTCGAGCCCTCCGATCGCGAACCTAGAAAACGTCGAGGTCCATGTTGTTCTCCATGATCTCTCGCGCCTCGTCCGCCTCGGAAGGCGTCGCGGTGAGGACTTCTTTCAGGAGCTTCACGTAGGACGTGTACACCTTCTGCGTGCCGTCTTCGCTCACGATGAAGAACGGCGCCTGATGAACGCCCAGCTCAGCGGCGACCCGCATGCCCTCCGAATTCAAGTCGCGCTCGTCGGCGATCACGGTGTGATCGATGCGGCCCATCAGGCCCGCTGTCTCGAGGCGTTCGATGACCTCGGCGCACTTGCGGCAGGGCGAGCCGTCGAGCTTGATCTTCTTCACTAGCGTGATGGTCATTTAGAGATCCTGCTTCGGTGCGCCGACGTGTAGACCGAACTCTTTTTTTGTGGACTCTTCCGACCACCAGCGGCCTTCGCGCTCGTGTTGGTTCGGAAGTACAGCGCGCGTGCACGGCTCGCAGCCGATGCTGACGAAGCCTTTGTCATGCAGCTCGTTGTAGGGGACGTCGTTCTGGCGGATGTACTGCCAGACCTGCGCCGAGGTCCAGTTCGCGAGCGGGTTGAACTTCACGATGCGATGCTCGGGGGTCGAGAATGCGCCGTCTTCCTGGACGACCGGGATCGCGGCCCGCGTGCTCGGGCTCTGATCTTTCCGCTGCCCGGTGACCCACGCGTCGAGCGTGGCAAGGCGCCGCCGCAGCGGGATCACTTTGCGGACGCCGCAACACTCGGTGTGCCCGTCTTTGTAGAAGCTGAAAAGACCCTTGGCGCGCACGAGCCGCTCGACCGCCGCGGTGTCCGGTCCGAGCGCTTCCAACGCGACCTTGTAACGCTCGCGCACCTTCTCGAGGAAGCGGTAGGTCTCGGGGTGAAGGCGCCCGGTGTCGAGGCAGAACACAGCGACACCCGGCTTGATGCGCGTCGCCATGTCGAGGAGGACGACGTCTTCCGCGCCGCTGAACGAGATCGCGACGTTGTCGAAGCGCTCGAGGGCCAACGCAAGGACGTCCTCTGGGGTGCGCGCGTCGTACTCGCTCGCGATTCGGCCGACGTCCGCCGCGGCAATGCCCTCGACCATAGGGGGAAAAAACTAAGGCACCGCCCCCACGAGCACAAGGGCAGCCACGCGGCCGAAGCGTACAGGACGCTCGCGGCATCGAAGCTTACATGAGCCCCCGAACGCTATTTCTCCCGCTCGCGCTGCTGGTCCTCGGCGTCCTTGGTGGTTGCCACAACACCGCCCACGGCGTGAAGCAGGACACGAAGAACGCCGTGCAGAAGACCGGTCACGCCATCGAGAAGACCGGCGACAAGATCGAGGACAAAGGCGACAAGATCGACGACAAGAAGTGACTCAGCGCACGACTCAGCGCACCACGCCGAGATCGAGGAAGGCGTGGTCGACCATCACGACATACGGGCGCTCGTCGAAGGTGAGACCGCCGCTGCCGTCGTGCTCGATGATCTCGAGCTTGCCCATGCCGTAGCCCATGGGACCGCGCGAGTAGTAGTGCGCCTGGAGCTTGTAGGGCCCAGAGCGCGCCCCCTTCGGCTTGCGGATCGTGAAGCACTCCGGTCCGTAGCCGGTGGTGACGTCCTCGTAGAGCTCGCCGCCACTCGGTAGCTCCTGCTGCGCGTAGTACGCGTGGCCGCCCTTCGCATCCATGATGTGGAAGTCGACGTCGTTGGCGTCGGTCTCCCAGTTGAGGACGAAGCGGATGGAGGCGCCCGTCTCGAGCGTCGCCTTGGCGTCCTGCAGGTGCTTCATGATCTCGCCGCGCTTGGCGGGCTCCTTCTTGATCCACGCCGCTGCGATGAGACCGAGATCTTCCCGCAGGATCCTGTCCACGCCAGCGAAGCGCCCTTCGGGGTACTTGCGCATCGCGCCGTTGAGCGCCGCGTCGAACGCGCCCGGCAGATCGCCCTTTCGCAAACGCGAGAACGCGAGGAGGCGATGGCTTGCGGGATGATCGGGCCGCTGCGCGACAGCCTTGGCAAACGTGTCGATGGCGAGCTCGAGACCTGCGCCTTCCTTGATGTGCTCGAGACGCTCGCCGGCGAAGCGACGAAGGTCGGCACGTGCCGAGAACAAATCGATGAGCGAGCCGTACGCTCGCGCCGCTTCGACCGTGGAGCCGCCGGCTTCGTAAGCTTCACCGAGCGCGACGAGACCGAGCACGTCGCCGGGCGCGTCGTTGTGCCACTCGAGCGCGGTGTCGAGCGCGGCCTTCGCGCCGTCCTTGCCCTTGAGCGCCGTCATCACCGTCTTGAATTTCCCCGCGTAGGGGTCGACGGTGTTGCGGTTCCAGCCGTCGGGAGAGCTGTCGTTGCCGGTGTCGTTCGTCGCAACTTCTTCGCCGGGTGAGAAGTTGATTGGGTAGACGACCGTGACCTGGCTGACGCCTTCGGGTGTTGGAAAGCTCAAGACGTTCATGCCGCGGACGACGCAGCCGATGACGTTCTGGTCGGGTAGATCCGAGCCAGCGTCGGTGGACGAGGTCACAGCGCCGTCTTTGCCGATGACGAAGCGCACCGAGATGCGCCCCTGGAGGGTCGGGTTCGCTCGCTGGCCGTTGACGTAGCAAAGACGAAAGCGTCCGAAATTCTGGCGCACGATGCGCTGCACGACCTCGGGGGGGAGCCCGCTCGAGACGGTGGTCGCGCCCTGGCGGATCTGAGGCACTTGCGTCTGGTGCGCGCCGCCGAGACGGCCATGTCCGCTGCCGAACCCTTGCCCGCTGCCGGTGCCCGCGCCGTGGCCGATCGTGCCGATGCTGCCGAGGCCGATGCCCTCGCCCTGACCGCCACCGCCTTCGCCGATACCCGAGAGGCCGAGGCCGCCCGCGCCGGACGAGTCGTCGATGACGCCTCTCCTCATCGCGCGCGGCGCCTCGGCAGGCGCCTGGCTGCCAGGCCGCGTGACCGCCTCGGTCGTTGGCTCGGCGGGCATACCGCCCGCGGGTGCCGGCTGATCGACCGTGTCCATGCGTGCCGTCGCTGTCGCCTGCGGCGCGGCGAGCGGGATCGTCGTGGGCGTCGTGGGGTTGCCCATCGAGCCTTCTTCCCCCTTGGCGCGCACGCCCTTACCGCCCGAGTTGTTCTCCGTGTCGTCGCGCTTCCCGTCCTTGGCCGCCTTCTCGAGCTTGGCCTCTCTCTCGATGGCTTCGACGTCGAAGGGCCAGGTCCGGTGCTTCACCGCGAGGTGGCCCGTGTCCATGCTGAGGATGTCCTTCAGCGCTTTGCGATCGATCTTGAATCGGGCGTAGTCCTGCTCGGTCTCGAGCACGAGCAGCGCGGTGTACGGCGAGAGGACGCGGTGGTTCACCGAGAGATCGAGGATCTCCTTCACGCGCTCGGGCTTGGGATCCTTCGCCTGCGTCTCGACGAGGCTCGAGATCCGGGCCTGCACCCACGCGCGCTCGAGCAGGGCCTCTTCGGCACTTCGAAGGTCGGGCGACACGGGGGGCTTGCCGCCGACCGACACGCTGAATTTTTCCCCTTCGGGGACGTCGGCGTAGACCGTGACCTCGTCACCGGTCTGAACACCTTCGAGGCGCGCGGGCCAGAACCACTTTGCGCCAGGGACGTCGACGGTGGTCTTCGAAAGCGTGGCGCCATTGAGTCGGCGCACCGCGTTGGCGATTCCCATCGAGCCGTCGATGACCACGCCGTCGTGAGGCAGCCCGCCGTTGACGAGACGACGAAGCATGCCACTGTCCTGGATGCCGCCGACGGCGATGGCGTCGATGCGCGCGACGCCGTTCTCTTTCACCTTGCCGAGCACCGCGGTGAACGCTTCGCCGTCGCTGGTGCCCGCGGTCGCGACGCCGTCGCCGACGAGGATGATGCGCGTGATGCCGGCCTTCTTCGCTTCGTCACCGGCCCACGCGAGCGCGTGCTCGACGTCGGATGCACCGAGCGGCAGACGCTTCTTGAGCGCAGCGATCTCTTTGTCGCCGAAGTCTCTGCCCTTGCCGGAGAACATCGGCTCGACGACCTGATCGAACGCGGCGACGCGGAAGTTGCCGTCGCCCTGGGTCTCGGCGATGCGCTTCAGGATGCTCGCGGTGAGGTCGACCTGATCGGCATAACCAAACACACACAACACACTCATATCAACAAA
>CAXSGV010000262.1:5165-9474 GCA_964236615.1 uncultured Polyangiaceae bacterium | reverse complement strand
GCTCGCGCTGAACCTGCCGGTTCGCGCCTTCGTGCTCGACGTGCTCGCGCAGATGGGCGATCCCGATCCCGGCGCGATGACCCGCCTCTACGAGCAGCGCGAGAAGCTTCCGCTCTTTGGTCGCGCGCTCCTCGCCCACGCGATGGTGATCTCGAAGATGGGCGCCAAGGAGGTGCCCGAGCTCCTTCGCGACGTCGACAACCACCTTCGCGTCACCGCCACGGGCGCGACGGTCACGGACAACACCGGCGACGCGTACGCTGTCTTCCTCGACTCCGAAGCGCGTACCACCGCGCTCGTGCTCCGCGCGCTCGTTGCGCACGACAAGAAGTCGCCGCTTGCCGCCCGCATCGCGAAGGGCCTCCTCGGCATGCGTCATGGTGGCACCTGGCGCACGACGCGCTCGACGACTACCGGCGCGCCCAGGAAGAGAAGGCACCCGACTTCGACGCGAAGGTGTTCTTCGGTGAGAGCGAGGTCTTCTCCGGTGGCTTCCACGAGCGCACCGTGAAGACCGAGAGCGCGAGCTTCGCTGCGCAGAAGCTGTTCTCCGCGGGCGCCGGCGGGCAGACGCTCGCGTTTCAGGTCGAAGGGCAGGGGAAGCTCTTTTACGAGGCGCGCCTTCGGTACTCGAAGATGGAGCTACCGAAGGAGGGGCTCGACCGCGGCTTCTTCGTCCGGAAGGTTCTCCGGCGGCTCGCACCGGAGGATCTCCGCGCTTCGATCGGTTCGGTGCCGGCCAAGAGCTCGGACGTCGTCAGCGGCGGTGATCTCGTGCTCGTCGATCTGTTCGTCGTCACCCCCGATCCGCGCGAGAACGTCGTCATCGACGATCCGCTCCCGGCCGGTCTCGAAGCAGTGCAATCGGGGCTCGCCACCACCGCGCGCTCACTCGACGTCACCGATGCGGGCGGCGAAGGCGACGAGGGCGACGAGCAGCGCAGCGGCGACGACGAGCGCGCCGCCGGCCGCGCGACGACCTTCGCCTGGTACCACCGCGAGATGCGAGACGACCGTGTGCTCACGTTCGTCGAGCACATGCCGGCGGGCCTCTACCACTACCGCTACCTCGCGCGCGCCACCACGTTCGGTCGCTTCATCGTTCCGCCAACGCGTGCAGAATGCATGTACGAGCCGGAGACCTTCGGCCGCACCGGCGCCACGACCTTCGAGGTCCGCTCGCGATGAAGCGCGCAGCCTTGCTACTTCGCCGCTGGCGGCTTTTGCCACTGGTTTTCTTCCTGCCCGTCGTGGCGCTCCTCGCCGTGGCCTCGTTTCGGCGGATCCCGAACGAGCTCCGTCGAAGCGCACAACCCGCACCCGGCGCGTGGTCGCCCTCCGTGCGGTTTGTGGATCGGGAAGGCGCCCTCCTGCGTGAGGTTCGTGCCGACGACGCGACGCGTGCGTCTTGGGTCTCCTTGCGCGACGTGGGGCGGGTCGTGCCGCTGGCGATCCTCGCGGCGGAGGATCGCCGCTTCTACCTCCACGGCGGTGTGGATCCGATAGCCGTGACGCGCGCCGCGATCGAAGACGTCAGCGAACGCCGCGTCGTCTCCGGCGCCTCGACGCTCACGATGCAGCTCGCGCGCCTCGTGCTGCCCCACCCGCGGACGGTCCTAGGGAAGCTCGACGAGATGACGCTGGCGCTCGCGATCGAAGCCGAGCTCCCGAAGGAGCAGATCCTCGAGGAGTACATCAACCGCGCACCCTTCGGCGCGGGGCTCCGAGGGATCGACAGCGCGAGCCACTACTACTTCGACAAGGCACCGAGCGAGCTCTCGCTCGCAGAGTCAGCTTCGCTGGCGGCGATTCCGCGGGGCCCCGACGTCTACTCGATGGCCAAGCACCCCGACCGCGTTCTGCGCCGTCGTGATCGGATCCTCGACCGCATGCGCGCGGCAGCCTTCATCGACGCCGATGCGTGGGAGCGCGCGAAGGCCGAGCCGCTCCACGTGCTCGCGCGCCCGGGAACGTTCGGCGCGCCGCACCTCACCGACGCGCTGTACCAGGGCAGGCTCGATCCCGCGCTGGGGCCGCTCCGCGGTCGGGCATCCGTCGTGACGACCACGGTCGCGCGCGACCTTCAGGGCGAGATTGAAGCCACGACGCTCGCGACGGTGCGACCGCTCGCCGCACGCCACGTGACGGCCGCGAGCGTCGTCGTCATCGACAACGCGACGGGCGAGGTGCTCGCGTACGTGGGCTCGCCGTCGTGGGCCGATGCGGCGAACGGCGGGCAGAACGATGGCGTCCGCGCCCTGCGGCAGCCGGGCTCGACGCTGAAGCCGTTCGTCTACGGGCTGGCGATCGAGGACCTCGGCTGGAATGCCGCGACCGTTGTGCCCGACGTCGAGCTCGAGGTCGCGCTGCCGACGGGCAGCTTTGCGCCGAAGAACTACGACGAGCGCTTTCATGGCCCCGTGCGCGTGCGCGAGGCGCTCGGCAGCTCGTACAACGTGCCGGCGGTCCGCGCGGCCGTCGAGCTCGGTGTCCCTCGCGTTCTCGATCGCCTTCACGCGGTCGGCCTCGACTCACTCGACCGCGCGCCGGACTTCTACGGCCCCGCGCTCGCTCTCGGTGACGGCGAGGTCACGCTGCTCGCGCTCACGAACGCGTACGCGGCCATCGCGCGCGGCGGAACGTGGCGTCCGGTGCGCTTCGTGAAGAACGCGCGAGGCCTCGCGGGCGACTCGCTTATCGACGCACCGGCAGCTGACCGAGCCGCCGAAGCCGCACAGAAGCAGGTCATGACGCGCGAGTCGGCTGCGGTGATCGCCGACATCCTCGCCGACAAGAATGCGCGGCTCGCCTCGTTCGGCGAGCGGTCGGTGCTCGAGCTCGGGTTCGAGGTGGCCGCGAAGACGGGCACGTCGAAGGGCTTCCGCGACAACTGGACGATCGGCTTCACGCGCGAGGTCACGGTCGGCGTCTGGGTCGGCAACTTCGACGGCAGCGCCATGGACGGGGTGAGCGGGATCACCGGCGCCGGTCCTCTTTTTCGTTCGGCGATGGACGCTGCGCAGCGCTGGCGTGTGCGCTCGGGTGCTGCGGCGCCGCTCGCCATCACGACGGACGACGAGGCCTTCGCGACGGTCGCCGTCTGCCCGCTCTCGGGAAAGCGGCCTGGCCCCGCGTGCACGCACACGATCCACGAGTGGCTCCCCAAGGCGCACGAGCACGGAGACTCTGGCGTGTGCATGATGCACGAGAGTGTCCGCATCGATACCCGCAATGGCCTCCGCGCCGGTCCGTCGTGCCCGGCCGCGTTCACCGAGTCCCGCGATCTCGAGGTCTTCGGCTCCGAGCTCACGGCCTGGGCGCGGGGTGCGCGACGCGATCTCGCACCCGAGAGCTTTTCGCCGCTGTGCCCGCGCCGCGGCGATGCCCTCGCGGGCGGACGACTGCGCGTCGGCTACCCCAACGAAGGCGCGTCGTTCGCGCTCGATCCCGATCGTCCCGCGCGCTTGCAGTCGCTCTCGGTGCGGGTCGAAGCCCCGCGCGGCGTCTCGGAGGTCCGCCTGCGCGTCGACGGCGCGATCGTCGCAAAGGTCCCCGCGCCCTACGTCGCCTCGTGGCCCATCACGCGCGGCGACCATGTCCTCGTCGCCGAAGCCAGCGGCCTCGCGCCGAGCGAGCCCGTGCGCGTCTCGGTGCAGTAGTCGGTGAGGCGGTGAGTCGCAGCTAACGGGCGGCGCCGGCGCGGGTGCGAGCGTCGCTGTACGCCTCGCTGACGCTGTACGCGATGATCTCTTTGGCTTCGGGCGTGCGCGCGATCCAGCTGGCGCGCTCCTGAGGGGTGCGCGGCGCGCCGGCGGTCTGGCCGAGCGTCCACGCGACGCCGTCGAGCGCAGCGTTCGGATCACCGACCGCGAGGAGACCGGTGCGGTTCGCCCATGTGATAGCTGCCGGACCAAGCGCCGCGGCTTGCGTGCCGATGGAGCCCGCGACCTCGAGCGCAATGAGGCCGACGTCGGGGTCGACGCGGCGAGCCATGACCTGAGACAGGCGGCGAGCGAGCTCCGCGAGCTGCGGAGCGGGGACGCCTTGTGGCTGCCACGTCGGGTTGAAGGACTGCAGCCACGCGGCGATCAGGACCGGGAGATCTTTTGCGGGAACGCGGGGCAGGGCCGACGCATGCGCTTGAACGAGCTTGAGCGCGCGCACGAGAAGGAACGTGCGCGCGAGGACGCTCGAGGGGGAGAGCAGCGCTTCGCCGACCACGATCGTGGGGGGCGTCGAGCCGGCGGCAAGCACCGACGCGCCGAGATCGGGCGAGACGTACATCTGAAGCCCTTGAATGCCCATGCCG
>CAXSGV010000262.1:0-5155 GCA_964236615.1 uncultured Polyangiaceae bacterium | reverse complement strand
TGCGTGCGCACGATCCACACGCGGCCGGAGCCACCGGCCGCGAGCGACTGCGCCAGATCGCGAAGCGCCTGCGCAGACGAAGGGAGAGCGGCCGCGTGGATGGCCCGCGCATCGACCGGGTAAACGGCATCCAGGGCATCGCCCGTGCGCGCGAGGAGCGCACGCAGCGCCGGCGAGAGGGCTTCGGGCGCAAGGACCTCGTCGAGGCGTGCATCGCCCGCGCGGACATCGGCGCCGTGGATGGTCGACGGGCTGGCGGTGAACGCGGCGAGGGTGGCGGAAACGACGGTCGACGCGTCCTTCTTGCCGCGGAGATCGTAGACGGCGGCCATGATCTCGAAGATCGCGGGGGCGAAGCGTCCGGCACCGAAAGCGCGGCGTGCATCGGCCGCCGCGCGATCGAGGAGCATGTGCACGGCTGGACCTTGCTTGTGCCGCGTGTAGAACTCCGCGAGCGCGCGCAGCACACCGACGTCGGCGGGAAACTCGCGGCGCGCGGTCTCGAGCGCTTGCTCTGCTTTGCGGGCGTCGTGCGAGGTCTCCTCGTGAATGACGGACAGCTCGATCAAGCGGCGGCGTCGGTCGGTGGCGTCGGTCGCGGGTCCGATGAGATCCTGCTGCATCTCGATCGCTCGCGCAGGATCGTTTTGGCGTGCGTAAACCTGGACGAGGCGCTCCATCGTCGCGATGTCGCCCGGCGCGCGCTTGAGGACCTCTTGGTAGGAGAGCTCGGCGCGTGCGAGGTTCGGCGCGCGATCGAAGTAGAGCTCGCCGAGCCGCATGTAGACCTGCTTCTGCTCCTCGGGTGTAGCGAGCAGGCGTGCGAGGCGCACCCACGCCTTCTCGGCGGCGTCCCAGTCTTGCGTGGACGCCGCGAGATCGCCGTAGGCGGCTAGCGCGCCCGCGTGATCGGGCTGCTGCTCGAGCGCGACCTCGAAGGCCGTCTTGGCGGCATCGGTGTCCCCAACCTCTGCGAGCACCTTGCCGCGCTCGATCTCGAGCACGACGCGCTCGTTGGGATCGGTGATCGACTCGCCGCGCTTCTCGAGCAAGGCTGCAAGCTCGGCGCGCGCGCCGCTGGCGGCGTAGAGGGTGGAGAGGCGGGAGAAGACGTCAGCGTGCGTGACTTCGATGCTCGCCGCTTGCTCGAGGGCGGCGGTGCCGCGGTCGGTGTTGATCGCGCCGTCGAGCCAGAGGATGGCGGCGTCGTACCACGCCGCGAGCTGATGCTCGCGCACCACGCTCGAACGCGCGACGCTCTCGAAAGCCGCTGCGGCGCCAGCGCGATCGCCCTCGCGCGTGCATGCATCGCCGAGCCGCTGCCACGCGACGACGTCGCCTGGGTCTTCTTTCGCGGCGCGTTCGTAGAGCTCCTTCGCCTGCAACGTATCGCCGATGCGGTTGGCTGCGTCGGCCGCGCGGACGAGCAGTGCCGCGACCTCGGGAGCACGCGTGGCACGCTCCGCGAGCGCGAGCGTCGACTCGAGATCGGAGGCGTGATCGCCGTGCGCGCGTGCGTGCGCGTTGTGGAGACGAAGCGCCCAAAGTGCTGCGGTGGGCTGACGCCGTGCGAGCGTGGCGAGATCACGCGTGCCTTCCCAGTCGCCGCCGCGCATGAGGAGTCGCGCCGCGATTTCGGCGTGTGCAGTGGACTCGCCGCCGGCGGTGCCGTCGAGCAGGTGCGCCACCGCGGTGAAGATCGGCACGAGCTCTTCGTCGCGCCCCTCCGAGAGGAGCGCCTGCTCGACATGCCGAAGGCTCGGGGCATGGCTGCCAACCTCGTCGAGGATCGCACGGTGCCAAAGAAGCGCGCTCGCCGCGTCGTTGCGGCCCGTGAGATCGAGATCGGCGAGCCGCTCGTAGGCCTCGCGCCGTGCCACGGGATCTTCGGCGCCGCGTGCTTGCTCGAGCAGCGAGTCGGCGAGGCGCGCGACCGAGCCGGCGAGGATCTCGGTGCGCTCGAGCACGATGCGCTCGACGCCCGAAGTCGAGCCCGTCGCAGCCACTGTTGCAGCTCGGAGAGCGCCGGCCTTGTCGCCAATACGCTCGTAGTCGTGCGCCGCCTCGAGCAGGAGGAGCTTTCGTGTCTCGCCCGCGGACTGCGACGCGCGCGCCTCGCGCCACGCGGCACGATCGGGGGGTGGCTCGGTCGAGAGGCGTTCGTAGAGGTCGCGCAGCGCGAAGTCGTCGGGGCGGGCGCGGTGTGCTTCTTCGAGGAGCTCGCTCGCCAGCGCGGCGTCGGAGCCGGCCACGAGGAGCGCCTCGCGAACGGCGTCTATTGCCGACTCGAGCGGGTCCGTCGCGATGGCGCGGCGGTTTCGGATCCAGCGAAGAACGACGTCGATGGTGCCAGCGCGGCGCGCGATGCGCTCGGCGAGGAAGGAGGCGATCGGGATGTCCGGAACGCTGCGCTGCACCTTCTCGAGGAGCTCTTGTCTCGTCTCATCGTCGAGCTCGGCATGACGTGACACGGCCTCGAGCCGGAGCAGCGCGCCGCGGACGCCGTCGACCTCGTCGGCGAGCGCTAGGAGCTCGGCGGGTAGGTTTACCGCTGAATCAAGAGCCGCGTGCGCGCGCAGTGCGGCCTCGTTCTTCGGGTCGGCCTTGCGTGCCGCGTCGTAGGCGGCCTTCGCGCGTGTGCGGTCGGCGACGCGCTCGGCGAGGAGCCCCGCGGCGAGTGCGGCGTCGGAACGCTGCCAGTCGCCGATGCCGTCGATGACCTCGGCCCAGCGCTCGGCGCGGCGCGCGAGATCGAGCGCAATCGGCGCCGTCTCGTTCGGTGCATCCTGCATGCGTGCGCGGACCGCCGTCTCGGCGTCATCGCCGGTTTCGGCACGGGCGAGCACGCGGCCAAGGTGGAGCGCGCGCCGGTCGGCTTCATCGCCGGCGAGGCGCGCCGGATCGGTTGCAGCAACGAGCGCACTGAACGCAGCGCCTTCACGCGAGACCTCGTTTGCGAGCGAGTGGATCGCCGCCTCGCTTGCGCCACCGAGAACGGCGAGGACGAGGCGCTCCGGAGGTGAGAACGTGCCTTCGTCGGCCGTGGCGACCTCGATCGCGGCGACGTCGCCGAGCTCCATCGCACGCGCGGCGAGAGCGCGGAGCCCCTCGAGCGACGCTGCTCGGTGCTCGGGCGACGGTCCCCGAAGCGCGAACGCGAGCCACGCCGCGCCGACTCGAAGCTCGGGGACCGCAGCCATTTCGGCGACCGCGTCGCCGGCGGTGCCCACCGCGCCCTGCCGCAGCGCTGCGCGCGCGCGGTGCAGTGAGTCGGCCGCGAGGAACTCGGTGTCGTCTGGCAACGCCTCGGCACCACGCACGCGCCGCGCGGCCGACACAGCGCGGGTCAGGACGCGTAGCTCGTCGCTTGCGGGAGCTTGGAGGGCAGCGGACGTGATGTCGTCGCGGGCGAGCGCGTCGGCGGCGCGCCCAACCACGACGCGAGCGTCGTCGGGCGCAAGAGCCGCTGCAGCCTCCCAACGCTGGCGCGCCCCTTCGTCATCGCCATTCGCGCGAAGCACCGCTGCCGCGTAAAGAACGGCGTGCGCCTGCGCGGCCTTGGGCGTGTTCTCGGCGAGGGCGACGTCGATGGCTTCGACGATCTCGGTTGGCGCGTCGAGCGAGGAGAGTCCGCGCTCCTGGAAATGCACGAGCGCGACGTCGGGCGCGAGCTCGCGTGCTTCGAGCGCGAAACGCCGCGCCGTCTGCGTGTCGCCCTGGAGCGCGTAGAGCTCGCTGACGACGAGCAGAGCGCGCGCGCGAGCAGGAAGATCTTCGAGCGCGCGCGCCTCGGTCTCGAGCCACTTGGCTCGCTTGCCCATGACGTCGAGCTTCGCCGCAGCGGCCTCGGCTTCGAAATCGCGTGGGGGCAGAGGTGTTGCGATCCGCGCCTCCTCTTGGACTGGCGCCTCCTCTCGGAGTGGCGCGTCTTCTTCGCCGGGGCTCTGTTCGAGCCCATACGCGGACGGCTCCAGCGCGGCGGGCGCGACGATTTGCCCGTCGGGCCCGATCTCGAGTGCGGGACCGAGCTCCTCGAGCTCGCCGATCTCCGGCGGCTCGCCCGAGTCATCGAGCGCGCGTGCCTCACGCTCGGCGTCCGCTTCTTCACGCGCGACCTGCTCGAGCTCGCTGGTAACCACCTCTTCGAAGACGTCGAAATCTGCGAGCTCCTCCGGCTTCATCTCGGGGGCGCTCGCGCGCGGCACGGGCGGTCGCGGTGCTCCGGGGCGCGGCGGCTTGTGCGCCGGCGAAGGGGGAAGCGCGTTCGACTCCGACGCCGTCGGCGGCAAGACGGCCGGCGGCGGACCGAGCGGGACCAGCCGAATGTCGAAGGTCGACGTCTCGCCGTCGGGATCGTGCTCGCGAACGGCGGGCGCGAGCAGGATGCGACCTTCGCTTCGTGGCTCGAGCAGATCGGACAAGCCGCCGCCCGAAGGGGGCGGAGGCGGAGGCGTCGTCGGCGCAGCGTGAGGGCGCACCGCGGGCGCATCGGGATCGGCGAAGGGATCGAACATCTCGCCGTCGACGACGGCAGGCTCGGTGGTGACGGGCCGCTTCAGCGACTCCTCGGAACCGCTCCCGCGGCTGGTCGCGTGATCCTTGGCGCTCGTCACCACCGCGTCGCGATCGCCGAGCTCGGCGAGAGCCGGGCGCGTGACCTCTTGCGGCCGCACCGGGGGGACCCGCGGCGGCACAGGGACAGGCGCCGCGGCCTTCGTCGTACCAAAGAGCTGACCGAGCCCGCCGCGCACGGGCCGAGGCACGCTCAGCTTGGCGATCGACTCGGGAACCGCCTTTATCTGGGTTGGCTCGGGCTCGTCCTCGTCGTCGAACGTTTGCTCGAGGCTCACCGGCGGTGCCGCCGGCGTCTCCATGAACGTCGCGGTTTTTGCTTCTGCGCCGAGCGTCGCCGGAGCCTCTGCGTCGGATGCCGCTGACGGCGCGTCGGCAGGAGGGCCAGCTGGAGGAACGGTCGCGATCAACGCCGGTTGTTGTGTCTCGCGATCCTTGGCGACCTCGGGCGCGAAAGCCTTCGTCTCCCACTCGTCGAGCGCGGCGTCCCAATCGAACTCGTCGTCCTTTTTTCCGAAGTCCGTCACGTCGCCCCCTCGAGACCGAGCGTCCGGCGGAGCTCGATGTAGGTGGGCGAGAACGC
>CAXSGV010000261.1:7442-9475 GCA_964236615.1 uncultured Polyangiaceae bacterium | reverse complement strand
GCGAGCGCGCTCCGTCATGCCGGCAAGATCCCTCCCGCGAACTTCGCCGGTCACGCGGCGTGGCCCGTGCTCGGCGTCGAAGCCACGGCCGAGCAGCTGCGTCTTGCCGTGTCCGCGCTCGGGCCCGGCGACGTGCTCGCCGTCGAGGGCGCACGGGGCTCTGGCCGCACGACGCTCGCACGGCGGCTCGCTTGGACCCTCGGCGTCGAGGGCCGACCTGCCGCCACGATCGCCGCGCCGCCGTCGAGCGCGCGCATCGATGCCGCGATCGTCGAGATGGAGCTGGGTAGCCTCGCCGTCACTTCGGGGCTCGTGATCGTGGTCGACGACGCGCACCTGCTCGACGCGCAAGCGCGCAAAGCGCTCGCACGCGCAGCGAGCGAGGGTGCACGCATCGTGGCCGTCGGCGCGCGCGAGACCGCGACCGAGCTGCGCGCATCCGGTGGTGCAACGACGACCTTCGAGGTCCCACCTCTCGACGACAAGACCACCGAAGATCTCGTCGCGCGGTCGATGCCTTCCCTGCCTGCCGCGCTCGTGCGCCACCTCGTGCGCGAGGTCAGCGGTCGCCCCGGCAAGCTGCGCGCGATTCTCCGCGAGCTCGCCGGTCGCGCCATCGTGTCTGCCGAGGACATCGACGCCGCGCTCGAAGATCGCCGTCAAGGTACGTTGCCGCCGTCGTCGCCGGTCACGCGCGCCGAAGCCATCGCGCGCGCGGAAAAATCGGTCGAGATGGGCCGCATCGACGAGGCGGAGCAGAAGCTCGCCGAGCTCGGTGACGCGACGAACGCCGAAGAGCGCGTACGGTTCGCGATCGCGGCAGCGCGCCTCTCGCTGGGGCGCGGTGAGTTTCAAGACGCGCTCGCGCGCCTCGAAGCCGTCGCCAAAGAAGCCAAGAGCACCACCTTTGCGCGGCAGTGGAAGGTCGCGCTCGCACGCGCGCACCTCCGCAGCGGCGACTACGCGCGCGCCTCGGCGCTCGCCGATCAGGTCGCGTCCGAGAGCGGCGAAGGCGCGGTCGCCGCCGACGCTCTGACCGTGCTCGGTATCGCGCTCGCGTTCACAGGCGACGAGGTCCGCGGGCAAAACGCGCTCCGCAACGCGCTCGCGGCCGCCACCCGCGCCGGTGATCGTCGGATCGAGGCCGTCGCGCTCGGTGCGATGGCCATCGTGCACCAGCGTGGTGGTCGCAACGCCGAGGCGCGTACGAGCTACGAGGCCTCGCTGGCTGCGGCCGAAGAAGCACGCGACGCCGCCACCGTCGCGCTCACGCGCTTGAACCTCGCGGGTCTCGCGCGCATGGAGGGCGATCTGTCGCTCGCGCTCACGCACCTCGAAGCGGCGGTGGACATGGGTCGCCGCGCTGGTGGTCTGATCGCGGTGCACGGCGCGCTCTTGAATTTGGCGAACCTCGATCTCTACCTCGGCCGCTTCGCGCGCGCGCGCGCCTCGATCGGCCAGCTCGCCAAGGAGCGCGATCGCTTGTCGGCGACGAACCAGGCCACGCTGCTAGGTCTCGAAGCCGAGCTCGCCGCACGCACGGGCGATCTCGCGCGCGGCGTCGAGAAGTACGAGGCGTCGGGCAAAGCTTGGGAGGCGCAAGGCCGCCCGCTCGACGCTGCCGAGGCTCGCCTCGAAGGCATCCTCGCGCGTGCACGTGAGCCCAACGCACCTGGCGCCGCGCTCGGCGGCGAGCTCGGTGACGTGAAGGCGCGCATGGCGGCGCAGGGTGGATTCGGCGAGCACGAGCCGCTCCTCGGGATCGTCGAAGGCATGGTCGCGCTCGTCGCGGGCGATGAGGTCAACGCCAAGCTGGCGCTCGACCGCGCGCTCGTTCAGGCGGAAAAAGCGGGCCGGCGCGAGTGGGCCTGGCTCGCGCTCGAAGCCCGCGCGCGACTCGCTGCGTCCCAAGGCTCCATGTCGCTCGCGCGGCGCGACGTC
The DNA here is from genome assembly GCA_964236615.1 of uncultured Polyangiaceae bacterium. Lineage (GTDB taxonomy): Bacteria > Myxococcota_A > Polyangia > Polyangiales > Polyangiaceae > CAXSGV01. The sequence continues at coordinate 7,534 of CAXSGV010000261.1, read as the reverse complement.
GACGCCGCGCTCGCCATCCTCGAAGAGACCGCAGCCAAGCTCCCGCGCGATCTGCGCGAGGTGTTCTGGGACGATCCGCGGCGTCGCTCGCT
>CAXSGV010000261.1:0-7432 GCA_964236615.1 uncultured Polyangiaceae bacterium | reverse complement strand
GCGAGCGCTATCAGCTCCTCTCCCGCGTCGGCGGCACGCCGCCCCCCGGTTCGACCCAGGCGCGGGTGCTCGAGGCGCTCGAGGCGCAGATCGCCACCGGTCAGCGCATGGATGCCGTGCTGGCCGACACGCGCAGCCGGCTGCAGCTGCTCGAGCATGCCTGGGACTACGCGCATCTCGGGCGCGCGCACGGGGCACGGCGCGACGACGCTTCTCGGCGGCCCCCTTCCCGCCGAGGATCGCCTCGCGCGCATCTTCGAGATCACACGCGAGCTCGCCACCGAGCACGACATGCCTCGCCTCTTGTCGAAGGTCACCGACCACGCGATCGCGCTGCTCGGTGCGGAGCGCGGCTTCGTCGTGCTCGCCAACGATCGCGGCGAGCTCGAGACGCACGCCGCGCGCGATCGCAAAGGCGACGATCTCCACGCGCAGTTCTCGCGCTCGGTCGCGGAGCGCGTCGTGCGCACCGGCGAGCCCGTCATCGTTTCGAGCGCAAAGGACGACGAGCAGCTGAAACAAGCGGTGAGCGTGCACCAGCTGATGATCCAGTCGATCGCCTGCGTGCCCATCCGAGGCGCTCCACCGGCGCTCAGGCCGATCGGCGCGCTCTACCTCGAGACGCGCCTTCGCCCAGGCAGCCGCTTTCAAGACGAGCTGCCCACACTCGCCGCGTTCGCCGATCAAGCCGCGATCGCGATCGAGAACGCGCGCCTGCTCGAAGAGAACCGCGCGCGCGCCGAGGAGCTCGCGACTGCCAACATCGAGCTCGCCGCCGCGAAGGACAAGCTCGCCGAGAACCTCGAGCGCCGCACCGAGCAACTTGCGACGACGCGTCGCGATCTCAAAGAGGTGCGCGCGCAGCTCCGCAGCCACTTCGGCTATGCGGGACTCGTCGGCACGAGCGCGCCGATGCGCAAGCTGTACGCGCTCATCGATCGCATCAAGGACACCGACGTCCCCATCCTGATCACCGGCGAGAGCGGCACCGGCAAGGAGGTCGTCGCGAAAGCGGTGCACGCGTCCGGTCCACGCGCCAAGCGCGCGTTCCTCGGCGTGAACTGCGGCGCGATCCCGGCCAACCTCCTCGAGAGCGAGCTGTTCGGCAACGTGAAAGGCGCGTTCACCGGCGCCGAGCGGGATCGCAAAGGTCTCTTCCGCGAGTGCGAGGGCGGCACGATCCTCCTCGACGAGATCGGCGAGATGCCCGCGAAGATGCAGGCAGGCCTCCTCCGCGTTCTGCAAGAGAGCACCGTGCGCCCCGTCGGCGGCGCGAAGGAGGAGCCTGTCGACGTGCGCGTGGTCGCCGCCACCAACCGCGAGCTCGAAGCGATGGTCGCCGAAGGGAGCTTCCGCGAGGATCTTTTCTACCGCCTGCACGTCATCGAGCTGCGCGTCCCGCCGCTGCGCGAGCGCCTCGACGACATCCCCTCGCTCATCGATCACTTTCTCACGCTCTTTGCCGCGCGCTACCGCCGCGATCGGAAGTCGGTCGACCGCGACGCGCTCCGGCGCCTCTCGAGCTACGACTGGCCGGGAAACGTGCGGCAGCTCGAGCACGTGCTTCTCAACGCGTGGCTCATGGGCGAGGGTCACGAGCTCATGCTCGAGGACTTCGAGCTTCCAGACACACAGCTGCGCGCTCCCTCCGTGCCCCCGCGTGCGCCTGCGCTTCGCGATCGTCGCAGCGGTGCGCCCCCAGCGGCCGCGCGCACGAAAGCGGAGTTCAAGGACACGGAGCGCGAGCGCATCCTCGCCGCGCTCACGTCGTGCAACTGGAATCGCGTGCAAGCAGCGCGCATGCTGGGCGTGCCGCGACGGACATTTTATCGCCGGCTCAAGGAGTTCGGGATTCTATGAAATTCGTAAACATGCATATTGCAAGCGTCGCCGCGTTCACCGTTTTCGCGATCGCCTGCACGCAGAACAAAGCGCCGACCGCCGACACGAGCAACGCCACCAGCATGGGGCCGACCAGCGCGACGAGCGCCGGAGCACCCGCGACCGCGACGCCCGCCGCGAACGAAGAGATCACCGTCGGCAAGCCGCCGCCGGACTTCACCGCGAAGGCGCACGACGGAACCGACGTCCACCTCGCCGGGCTCAAGGGCAAGCCGGTCGTCATCTACTTCTACCCAAAGGACGAGACGCCCGGCTGCACGAAGGAGGCATGCAGCTTTCGTGACGCGTGGGAAGATCTCTCGAAGAAGGGCGTCGTGCTCGTGGGCATCTCGGGGGACGACGAGGCGTCGCACAAGAAGTTCGCCGAGCACCACAAGCTCCCGTTCCTCCTCGTCAGCGACCCGGACGGCAAGATCGCCAAGCAGTTCGGCGTCCCGTTCACCGCCGGGTTCGCCGGTCGCCAGACCTTCGTGATCGACGCCGCCGGCAACGTGAAGAAGATCTACCGAAGCGTCGACGTGACCGCGCACGCCAAGGAGATCGCGGGCGACCTCGGTTGACGCCGTGACTCCACCGCCGACAGCGCTCGCAGTGAAGATCGACGGCGTGCTCCTCGCGGAGGACGAGGGGCGCGCGCTCTGGCAACGCTTCAGCGCGTACATGGAAGCGAACCGCGGCGATCTCGCCGGGTTCGCCAAGAGCGAAGGCCTCGCCAGCATTCACCCGGCGATGGAAGGTGGCCGCGCGATCCTCGTCGGGAGCCGGTCGGCCGCGGAGCCTCAGCGCGCGTACGCGTCCGTCACTCCCCGATCCGGGGTGGATCCGGCGCCCCTCAGTAAGTCGCCCACGAACAGTGCCGCGAGCCGACGAAAACGTCGGTAAATCGAGCCTAAATCGAACGCTGTCCGACCTTTGGCCACAGGCCCGGGATTTGCTGGGTCCATCCTTCGTGACCGAGATCGCGTACGCAGCCTTCACCGACACCGCCACGTTCATGTTGGACGCGGACGGGATCTGCCGGTGGGTCGTGCCGGCCTCGAGCCACACGCGCACGACCACCTTCTCGAAGGAGCTCGACTCGTCCGAGCGCTGCGTCGGCGCGCAGTACGTCGCCTCGATCGATGCGGACGTGCAAGGTGGGCTCGTCGAGCTGCCGCGCGTTGGCGCTTCCCTCGTTTTTGCGGTGGTCGATGCGACCGGGCGGATCTCGCTCATTCGTACGGGTGCGCTCCTCCGCTTCGAGGTGAAGCGAAAGCCCGACAGCGGCATTCACGAGCGGCCGACGCCCATCGGACCTCTCGCCACCGCGCACTCGCTGCCGACGATGGACGGCGACGATATCGAGGAGCCCGAGCTCAAGACGATGCGCTTCCGCCCCGAGACCATGGCCGCGGGTATGCTCCCGCCACGGCGACCGGCATCCGCTCCCGCTCGGCGTGCCGCGTCCGCACCGCTCCCCCCGCTCCCGGCTGTCCCGATGCCCAGCTCGCTTCGTGGTGGGCGGCCGGGAAAGCTCCCGCCTCCTCTTCCCCCGCCCCGCCGTGCGCTCGTGCCGCCACCTCCGGCTTCGACCACGCGGCCGTACCAGGCGCCGGAGCAGCCGATGTTCGGCGGTCTCGCCCCCCGCGAGGAGGACGAGGTTCGAAAAGTGCCCGTCCCCGCCAGCTATTGGTCGGGCCGGCGATCCGGAAGAACCCGCCGGCAAGCGTGACCGCGCGGGCCCGCGCAAATCCTCAGGCATCCTCGGCATAGACAGCCGCCGCGCATAGTGGTACTGGCGAGCCGCAGTTTCCCCTGAATTTTGCGTGTAATGGACCCTCGGATGTGCCCGGAGGCCTGTCCAGGAGCCGGACCGGATCTATGTCACTTGCCCTAGTGATTGACGCGACGAGCTTGAATGCGGGCGGCGCGGTCGATGTCGACTTCGACCTCACCGTCGTCGGGCAGATTGTTCTCTTCCTGGTCTTGATGGCGATCCTGAAGCCGACGTTGTTCGACCCGATGCTCAAGCTCTTCGAAGAGCGCGAGAAGCGGATCGACGGCGCGAAGCTCCAGGCCCGAAAGACCGACGAGGCGTCCGCAGGCGCGCTCAAGAAGTACGAGGACGCCTTGCTCGAAGCGCGCAACACGGCCAATGCCGAGCGCGAGAAGCTCCGCGCCGAAGGCCTCAAGACCGAGAACGAGATCCTCGCGAAGGTGCGGGCCTCGACCGCGGCCACACTCGAAGCCGGCCGCACGCACACCGAAGCGGACGTTCGCATGGTGCGCGGGACGCTCGTCGGCTCCGCCAACGTGATCGCCAAGGACATCGCGACGCGCGTCCTCGGCCGTGAGGTGCAGGGATGAAACGCCTCCTCGCCTATGTGACGCCGCTCGCCGTCGTCCTCGCTCTTCTCCTCTGCCTCGCGCCGCGCGCGTCGGCGCAGTACCCGAAGCACACGGCAGGCGAGGCGAGGGGCACCCCGCCCGCGACGATGGGCACCGTCATCGCCGACGGCGAGCCTACCGGGCACAAGACTGCGGCGGGCGCACACGCGACCGAGCACGCGGAGGGCACGCATGCCGAAGGCGATCATGCCGAGGGCGAGCACGCGCTCGGCGAGATCAACTGGGTCGACTTCGGCAACAAGAAGCAGCCGCCGGTCGCGATCTACCTGATCAACCTGCTCATCCTCGTCGGCCTCATCGTAAAGTTCGGCGGCCCCGGAATCATGGCGGGGCTCGTCGCGCGCCGCGACCGCGTGGCGAAAGAAATCGAAGAAGCGCAGCGCATGAAGAAGGAGGCCGAGCAGCGCGCCAAGAAGTACCAGGCAAAGCTCGAAGGCCTCGATGAGGAGCTCGACGCGACCAAGAAGGCGCTCGTCGAAGCCGGCGTTTCCGAGAAGGAGCGCCTCGTCAAAGAAGCGAACGAAAAGGCCGCCCGCATGGAGCGTGACGCAGGATCGCTCCTCGAGCAGGAGGCCCGTCAGATCCGCACCAACCTCGTGCACGAAACGGTCGAGCTCGCGATCGCTGCGGCCGAGGACCTTTTGCGAAAGCGTGTCACGCAGGCCGATCAGGAGCGCCTTGCGGAGGACTACCTCGCGTCGTTTTCGAAGCGCGGCGCGCCGCCGAGCAACCTTCCGCCCGCTGGTGGCGGTGGTGGTGGCAGCCTCAGCGCAGCCCCTGCCGCCTCGAAAGCGGGCACGAGCATTCCCCCCTACGCACAGACAGGCGGTAACTCGTGATTGGCTCCAACGTCGCACGCCGCTACGCCAAAGCGATCCTCGAGCTCGGTGCCGAGTCGGGCCGCCTCGAGACGCTCGTCAACGAGATGTCGGACGCCGCCGCGGCGTACCAGTCGAGCCCCGAGCTTCGGGCCGCGCTCGAGAACCCGCTCGTCGCGCTCGACGCCAAGAAGGCGATCCTCGACGAGATCGCGCAGCGCCTCGGCCTCAGCCCGACGGCGCACCACACGCTTCGCCTACTCGGCGATCGCCGCCGCCTGCGCGTGCTTCCGAGCATTGCGCTACTCCTTCGCGAGATGCACGACGCGAAGCGCGGCGTCGTCCGCGCCGAGGTCGTGACGGCCGTTCGCCTGAGCGACGGCTATTACCAGCGCCTCCAGACGGAGCTCGAGAAGATGACCGGCAAGAAGGTCGTCCTCGAAACACGTGAAGACGAATCGATCATCGCCGGCGTGATCACGCGCATCGGCGACATGGTGGTGGACGGATCGCTCCGCGCCCGCCTCCAAGAGATGAAGACCGCGCTCCTCGCCGACCCGAGCGCCTGACCTCGCGCGTAATTCCGCACCCGACAAAGAGAAGAGAGAAGAGACCGCCATGCAGCTCCGTGCCGAAGAAATCTCGCAGATCATCAAGAAGCAGATCGCCAACTACGAGAAGACCGCGCTCACGATGGAGACCGGCACGGTGCTCAGCGTCGGCGACGGTATCGCGCGCGTGTACGGCCTCGAAGGCGCGATGGCAGGCGAGCTCCTCGAGTTCCCCGGCAACATCATGGGCCTCGTGCTCAACCTCGAGAGCGACAACGTTGGCGCCGCCCTCTTCGGCGACACCAGCGCGATCAAGGAAGGCGCGCTCGTCAAGCGCACCGGCCGCATCATGGAGGTCCCCGTCGGTGAGGCCCTCGTTGGTCGCGTCGTCAACGCGCTCGGTCTTCCGATCGACGGCAAGGGCCCGATCGACAGCGGTCACAAGCGCCGCGTCGAAGTGAAGGCGCCCGGCATCCTCCAGCGCCAGCCGGTCAAGGAGCCGCTCCAGACGGGCATCAAGGCGATCGACGCGATGATTCCGATCGGCCGCGGCCAGCGCGAGCTCATCATCGGCGACCGCCAAGTCGGCAAGACCGCCGTCGCCATCGACACGATCATCAACCAGAAGGGGCAGGGCGTTTACTGCTTCTACGTCGCCATCGGCCAGAAGCAGTCGACGGTCGCGAGCGTCGTCGACAAGCTCACGCAGCACGGCGCCATGGAGTACACGACCGTCGTCGTCTCCGGCGCGAGTGAGTCGGCTCCTCTCCAGTTCATCGCGCCGTACACCGGCGTCACGATGGCGGAGTACTTCCGCGACACCGGGCGCCACGCGCTCTGCATCTACGACGACCTTTCCAAGCAGGCCGTCGCGTACCGCCAGCTGTCCCTTCTCCTTCGCCGCCCGCCGGGCCGCGAGGCGTACCCGGGCGACGTCTTCTACATCCACTCGCGCCTGCTCGAGCGCGCGGCGAAGCTCGCCGAGGAGCACGCCGTCGTGGCGAAGGACGTCACCGACTGGAAGAACATCGGCGACGCCAAGGTCCACTACGGCGAGATGGCTCACCCGGTGAAGGACGAGCTCAAAGCCAAGGGTGATGGGTTCCACATTCTCAAGAACCCCCACTCGGGCGGATCGCTCACCGCGCTCCCCATCGTCGAGACCCAGGGCGGTGACGTTTCGGCGTACATCCCGACGAACGTCATCTCGATCACCGACGGCCAGATCTTCCTCGAAGGCGATCTCTTCTTCTCCGGTGTTCGCCCCGCCATCAACGTCGGTATCTCCGTCAGCCGCGTCGGCGGCAACGCGCAGATCAAGGCGATGAAGAAGATCTCCGGCACCTTGAAGCTCGATCTCGCGCAGTTCCGCGAGAAGGCGGCCTTCAGTCAGTTCGCCTCCGACCTCGACAAAGTCACGCGCGACATGCTCGAGCGCGGCGCGCGTCTCGTCGAGATCTTGAAGCAGGGCCAGTACGTCCCGATCCCGGTCGAGAAGCAGATCGTCATCATCTACGCGGGCACGAAGGGCCACCTCGACGGCATCCCCGTCGACCGCCTGGGCGAGTACGAGCGCGATCTCGTCAGCTACCTCGACAGCAAGCACAAGGACGTCCTCGACACGATCCGTACGAAGAAAGAGATCGACGCGACGACCGAGGCCACGCTCAAGGGCGCGATCGAGAAGTTCACGCGTACGTTCGGCGGCAAGTCCTCCGCTTCGGACGACGACGCCCCCAAGGGCGACGTCGAGAAGCCGAAGAAGAAGAAGAA
>CAXSGV010000260.1:0-9512 GCA_964236615.1 uncultured Polyangiaceae bacterium | reverse complement strand
GCGAGAGATCCCCCCCTTCGTGCCCGGTCACGTCGGCAACCATGTCGAAAAGCGACGGGTCAGAAATCGAGCTGGACGGCCAGCGTCGTGAGCGCGACCACTGCGGCTGGTCGATGCACGGCGCCCGACGGCTCGAGCGCAAACGCAGGCCGGTGCACGAGCGCGAGACCACGCAGCGCCGCGTCGAGCGACCAGTGCTGCGCGAAGCGCCACGTCGCACCAAGCCCAACGGTCGGCCCACCGAGGACGACCGTACGCGCCGTGGGCGTAGCGACTCCGACGCCAGTCGCCCCCACCGCGATGAGCTCTCCGCCACCGCACGGTCCGATGGCGACGTCGCCCATCGGCCACGCGACGCACGCTTGTGCGGCGATGGCGGACTCCGAGAACTCTCCGCCGCGACCCGAGGCATCGCGGGCCGTCTGGGATGCGGGATGATGCCGCGCGCCGGCCTCGAAACGAAGTTGCCGCACGCGAAGACCAGCGCCGACACCGATGCCGGCGTTCGCCGAGGGAAGTGTACCGACGTCGACGAGCGCGCCCGCGCTGACGAACACCGTCGTGGTGGGTGCGGCACGATGGTGTGGAACGTCGTCGCGCGCTCTTTGCTCCTCCGGCTCCGGCGGCGGTGCGGGAACGTCGACTGCGGCCGTCGGCGCGGCTTCGCTCACGGGTTCGCCTTCGCTCCGTTCGGACGCCAGCGCGAGGACGAGCGCAGTCACGCGTGCGAGCTCCGCACAGCTGACGGCTCGCAGCGTACGGGACCACGGAGCCCCGTCCTCTGGCTGCGTGTGCAGAACGACGGTCCATGCCGCGCCACGCGAGCGCGGCTCGTCGACCGCCGCGTCGACCACGAGCGAACGGGTCGCGCGCGATCCCGACAGCAGCGCGGCTTCGGACCTGACGCGCGCTCCGTCGGGGCACGCGGCTGGCGCGGTCCATGTGAGCTGTAGACCCGAGCGCTCGTCGGCGCGGCACGGCAACGCGACGAGCACGACGAGCGCGAATGCGAGAGGGCTCAGGTCGCGCACGACGCGAGGGTAGCAGCCACGGACGAGCAGATGGCCGGCGCGCCGGCGTTCCGTCGCGGGGCGCCTCGGAACCGTTACTTCCGCAGCAGCTTGAACGCGTGCGACCAGCCATTCCCGAGGAAGCCGGGGATGCACCAGAGGATGCACAGCGGCTCGATCGCGCGTGCCGCTTCGACCTTGCCGAGGTCTTCGGTGTCCCACCCGAACTTGTCGAGGATCGCTTTGGCTTCGGCCTTCGCGCCGTCGTCGTTGCCGCAGATGAACATCGTGCCCTTCGTGCCGCCGAAGTCCGGGTTCACCATGAGCGCGTTGCCGACACACGAGAAAGCCTTCACGAGCTTCGCGCTCGGGAAGCGCTTTTGCAGACGCTCCATGAGGGAGTCGTTGGGCCCGGTGAAGTAACGGATGACGCCGTTGTCGGGCTTCTCGTCGGAAATCGGGTTCGTCGCGTCGATCACGGTCTTGCCCGCGAGGTTGTCCGCGCCTGCGAGATCGAGAGCGGACTCCGACGCCGTGCCTTTCACGGCGAGCACCACGACCTCGCCGAACTTCGCGGCGTCCGCGAACGAGCCAGACTGGGCCTTCGCGCCCGCGCCGCTCTTCCACGACGCGAGCTTCTCGGGCTCGCGGCTACCGCGCATCACCTCGTAGCCGTGCTTGAGAAAACCGTCCGCGAGGACCTGCCCCACCTGCCCCGAACCGAGCACCGCGACCTTGTTCATGCGGCGCATGTTGCCCGAGGATCACTGCAGTCGCCAAGCCCCGATGGGCGAATGACGCTACGATGCGGACACCGCATTGACGACCTCCTCGAAGCGACCGTGGGACGAGCCCGAGGCATCCACCGACGAGACGGTGAACCTCGAGACGCTGCTCGCCGTGCGCGACGCGCTCGCAGGCGGACGTGACGTGGCCGACGCGGACTTCGACGTGGTGTACCCGCGCAAAGTGCAAGCGAGGTCGTCGCAGTTCTGGACGCCGTTCGCGGTCGCGCGGCGCGCCGCCGAGCTCCTCGTGGTCGACACCTCGACGCACGTGCTCGATGTCGGCTCCGGCGTCGGCAAGCTCTGCATCGTCGGCGCCGCGACGACCGGTGCTCGCTTCACCGGCATCGAGCACCGCGGATCGCTCGCACGCATCGCACGCAAAGCAGCAGAGACCTACGGCGTGCGCGGCACCCGCTTCATCGCGGCGCCGATGCAGAGGATTCGCTGGGCGTCGTTCGACGCTTTCTATCTTTTCAACCCGTTCGCCGAGAACGCGTTCGGCGTCGACGAGCAGCTCGATCGCACCGTCGAGCTGAGTCGCTCTCGCTATTTCAGCGACATCGCGTTCGTCGAAGAGATGCTCGCGATGGCTCGTGTCGGCGCGCGCGTGCTCACCTACCACGGGTTCGGCGGCGCGATGCCCAACACCTACCAGCCCGTTCTTCGCGAGCGCATCGGCACCGACGCGCTCGAGCTCTGGCTGAAAACACGCGCCTTTACGTTCCCGACCTCGCACGCCGCCAACGATTGAAGCTCGAGGCGGGCGTGCGCCGTCCCATCCACGTGCCGACACGACACGACATCGCTCCGCGGCTCCTCGAGGCCGCAGGTCTTCGTCGCCGCAATGATCGCAAGGATCCTGATCGAGCGCGCAACGTGCCAAACTAAGTGAGCATGTCCTTCCGCGCCTTGGCTTCTCGATCCTGTCTTGCGCTCCTGCTCGCCCTCGCCACGCACGTCGCCGCATGCAGCGACGCGACGATCACGCCGACGCCGGTGCCCGACGCCGGGCCAGAGGTCGACGCGGGACCGGGCGACGCGAAAGCTCCGTCCGAGGCCGCAGTCGACGGGGGCCTTGCGACGCACGTGCGTCTCGTTGCAGCGAACACGACGAGCGGCACCAAGCAATCGTACGAGGCCGCCGGCGTTCGGATCTTCCAGGGGCTTCACGCCGACATCGTCATGATCCAGGAGTTCGATTACGCGCTCGGCGATCTCCGCGCCTTCGTCGACACCGCGTTCGGTAAAGACTTCGTCTTCTTCGTGGAGCCACGCGCGAGCGGCATCCCGAACGGCGTCGTCAGCCGCTTTCCGATCGTCGAGTCGGGCGCGTGGGTCGATGCCAACACACCCGATCGCGCCTTTGCGTACGCGCGCATCGACGTGCCGGGACCCATCGATCTCTGGACGGTGAGCGTGCATCTCCTCACGACGGGCGCAGGCGCACGCAGCACCGAGGCCAAGCAGCTTCGCGACTACGTCAAAAACAAAGTTCCGGCCGGCGACTACCTCGCCATCGGCGGTGACTTCAACGCCGAGAGCTCGAACGAGCAGTGCATTCTCGATCTGTCGGACGAGGTCGTCGTCGCGGGCCCGTTCCCGGTCGATCAAGCCGGCAACGCCAACACCAGCGGCAACCGCACCAAGCCGCACGACTGGCTCTTCGTGCGCGACAACCTCGACCAGCGCGAGATCCCCGTCAAAATCGGCGCGGCGAGCTTCGGCGCGGGTCTCGTGTTCGACAGCCGCGTCTTCACCCCGCTCACCGACGTCGCGCCTGTCCTTGCGGCGGACTCGGGCGCGTCGGGCATGCAGCACATGCCCGTCGTGCGCGACTTCACCTTCGGCGGAAACTGAAACGCAGCGCTCGGCCGAAGCCGAGACCCGTCACACCTGCGTGAGCATCGTCTCCGCGGTGCTTGCGCCGAATTGCTTCGGCTCCTCGACGTTCAGCGTCTTCACGACGCCATTGTCGACGAACATCGAGAAGCGACGGCAGCGAACGCCCATACCGGCACCGCCGAGATCGACGTCGAGCCCGAGCTGCTTCGCGAACGCGGCGCTGCCGTCACCGAGCATGCGGATCTTCGTCCCCACGTTCTGATCGCGACCCCACGCCGCCATCACGTACGCGTCGTTGACGCTGACACAGACGATCTCGTCAACGCCCTTGGCCTTGAGCGCAGCGTGCGCCTCGAGGTAGCCAGGCACGTGCTTGCCGGAGCAGGTGGGCGTGAACGCACCGGGCAGACCGAAGAAGACGACCTTCTTGCCCTTGGTGAGCGCCGCTACGTCGACCGGCTCGGGTGACGCGGGGCAGTGGGAGGCATCGTCGTAGCCGATGGACTCGTGAAGCGTGGCTTGCGGAAGCGTATCGCCGGGCTTGATCATGGTGGCGGACGCTAGCGCATGCTGCGACGTCACGGCTTCAGAAACTCTTTTGCACGGCAAGGCCGCCCGAATCGCGGCCGATGAACGGCTGCACGAGAGGATGTATGAAAGCAGCGCGCGTGGGCTCGGTCGGGAGCGTCCTTGGCTGAACGATGTACCAGACGACGCCCCCGATCAGCATTGCGGCGCCGCCGAGACCGACGCCGAGGCCGACGTTCGCGAGCGAGGTGCCCGACTGCGCGTCGGCGAAGGCGGGATCGCCAGGCGCGGCCGCGCACTCCTTCGAAGATACCGAGCAGCTCGATGGAACCTGGTGGAGCCCGAGCGCGAGCAGCACGCCGCCCGTCGCGAACGCGGCGGCGCCGATACCCGCGACGACCAAGGGGAGGACCGGGCGCCTCGCTTGCGGCGCGGCAGCAGAAGTCTCGGTTGGCGTCGGGCTGGCAGTCGCCGAGCGATCGATGAAGGTCGCGACCAGTACGCGTCCCTTCTCGCCCTGCGTGAGAACGGCGGTGATCGTCGTCTCTTTGCCGTCATGAACGAAGCGCACGACGTGCTTGCCGGGATCGACGTTGTACGACTTCCCGTCGTCGAGCCGCGTCGCGACGAGCGTGTCGTCGACGTAGACCGACGTGTTGGGGAGATCGGCTGCCTTGGCGTCACGCGCCGTGAAGCTCACCGTCGGCACGAGGCGATCGAGATCTTCACCGAAGCGGGCGCAGTCGCCCTGGATGAGACCTGGGCACGAGCTCTGCGCGCACGACAAGAACACTTGGCGCGCGCGCGTCAGCTGGCCCTTTTCGCGCAGATCTTGGCCGCGGCCATGCGCGTCGACGCACTCGTCCTTCTCTCTCTCCTTGTCCTTCGGCGCGGCCGATGCCGGCGATGACATGAAGGACGGCAACCCAACCGCGACGGCGATCACCGCGAACGTGACGCTTCGACGAACCATTTTCGACTCCTTGTCGTGGCGGCGGGTGCTCATAGACAACCTGCCTTGTAGAGCTTCTTCGTTCCGTCGAAATAGAACGGCGGGTTGCAGTCGGGTTTCGACGACGCGCTCGGCGACGGCGGCGCGGGCAAGGACACCGGCGCTGCCTTGTCCGGTTGTTGTGCGGCGGGAGCAACGGCAACGCGCGGGGGCGGCGCCGGCACGCGCGGTGGCGCGCTCCAACGTTGTGGAGCGGCCCGCGCCGCCGAGCTGGTGTCGGTCGCTGTCGTGACGACGGTGGGAAGCGGTACGGGAGCCAGGTAGAACGCGGGCGCCTCGGGCCCCTTGAGCGGCGCCATCTTGAATTCGGCGGATGTACCCGCTGTCGACGCTGCCGCACGAGTCGCGACCGCGTCCGCGTCCGGCGTGGGTCTCGAGCTGAGGACGCCAAGCAGAATGCCGATCATCACGAGGAGCCCCGCGGCGACGAGCCAGGGTGTCGCCACGATGGCGCGTGTCTTTGCGGCCTCGGCGAGCCGCGTGTGAAAGAACGCACGCTCGTCGACGAAATCGTGGCGCGACAGCTCGACCACCGACGACTCCGACGGCTCGTAGATGGCGTCATCACGCCGGAGCTTCACCCCCGACTCGGGAACGTGGGCGGCGCTCGGCGGTGCAGCGGAGATGCGCGACTGCGAGCGCCAGCTCTCTGCGTGCGATGTGAGAATCTCCTGCCGCCGCGCGAGGTACTCCGCGCCGAAGGTCTTCACCCACTCCGCAACCTCGCGCGCCGTCGCCGCGGGGCACGCACGCGAGAGCTCTTCGAGCATCACGGCCGCCGTCGCGAAGCGGTGGCCCGGGTTGTTCGCGAGCGCCTGCGACACGATCGGCTCGAGGTCGATCATCTGCTGCCATCGCGCCTCGGAGAGCGCCTCGGGCGTGTCCTCGATCGCCGTCGTGATCGTCGGGATCGCCCCGGTGAGCACGGCCGAAAAGAGCTGCGCCTCGCCGCGCCCGGTGTGCAGCCGGCGGTGGACGAGGAGCTCCCATAGGAGCACGCCGCATGCGTAGACGTCGGCGGTGCGCGTGACGTCTTCGGCCCGAAGCTGCTCGGGAGACATGTACGCGACCTTGCCCTTGAAGAAGCCGTCGCGTGTCACGTGCGCGCTCGAGCGTGCCTTCGCGATCCCGAAGTCGAGCAGCCGGGGCGTGCCTTCGACGCTCACCATGATGTTCTGCGGTGACACGTCGCGATGAACGATGTGCAGCGGCTCGTCCATCTCGTCGCGCGTCTCGTGCGCCGCGTGAAGACCGGCGAGCACGCCGGATACGATCGCGACGGCAATGCCGACAGGAATGGGGCGATCGGGAACCTTGAGCGATGCCTTGAACAGCTTGTCGAGCGGAACGCCGTGCACGTACTCCTGCACGAGCACGACCTCGGAGTCAGTGTGCACGACGTCGAGAACCGGAACGACGTTCGGGTGATGGATCTTCGAGGCAATACGCGCCTCGTCATGGAACATCGCGACGAACTCCGGATCTTCGGTGAACTGTGGGTAAAGGCGCTTCGCGGCGACGATTCGACTGAAGCCCTCGGCACCGACGAGCCGCGCGATGTAGATCGTCGCCATGCCGCCGCGCGCGATGGGCGCGTGCAGGACGTAGCGACCGAACACCTTCGGCCCCTCCGGCTCCTCCACGGGTTTCGAGATCTGCGAAGGCTCGGAGGGCGGCGAAATCGACGAGGGCGACGACATCGACGACACCGACGAGAACGACGACGATCGGCTCGGCTCGGGAGAGTCGATCTCGATCGGTTGCATCACCTTGGGTTGACCTGAGCGCATCGGGGCCTCGACCTTCGTCAGTTCACTCGAAGAGCTGGATGGCGTTGCCGTCACTCCAGAAGTAGCGATCGACGAAGCTGCCGTCGGCGCCGATGGCCGTTCCGAAGACCGACTTCGAGTAGTTGTGGTTCGCGCTGCTGAAGCCCGAGGACGCGCCGAGACCGAGGTTGAGCGCCGGCAGGTTCTCGTAGGTTGCGATCAGCGCGTCCGGCGTGAAGGGCCCCTTGTGCGCCGCAAGTCCTGCGATGAATACGCGCGACGCGATGTAGCCCTCGAGCGACGTGAAGCTCGGCGCGAGCCCGCCCGCGCTGAGCGCTTCCTTGTAGTCACGGACCGCGTCGCTGTTGTCGGTCATGTAATTCGGCACGACCTGCGAAACGAACACTCCGCTCGAGTAGGGCTTGAGCCCTGTCGGGGTCGAGACGCTGCCTGCGTCCTTGAGGCGAGCGGCAAGCGAGTTCGGCCCGACGAACGACACGTTGCTGAAGTAGAGCGTGAGGCGCGAGGCCTTCTGCGTCGCCGTCTGCTCGGCGTCGTCCGCGTACTGCCAATCGCGGAGGCCATGGATGTATTTCGTCGCCGGGCCGTACGTGTCCGTCATGAAGATGCCGACGACGTGCGGCAAGCTGTCGCTCGCGAGGATGGCCGCGAGGTACTTGGCTGTCGCGTCGACTTGCGCGGGCACGCTCGACTCGTCGTCGCGCGTGTAGCGAAAGCGCGGAATCGGGGTGTCAGGGGTCGTGGTCGGAATGGGCCCCTTCACGGCGGCGTACCCGCTGACGAGGCCGTCGTAGCCCGACTGACCGAACGAATCGTTTTGATCGAAGCTGATGAAGTGACGCGCGTCGGGGACGCGCAGCTTGAGGAAGTACTCGACGGTCGCGCGTGCCTCCTGCGCGTAGCTCGCGCGGACGTTGAAGATGTACCGCGCGCACGGCCCCGAGGCTCCGTCGCGTAGGACGCGCGCGGCGCCGGTGAACGCGCCGAAAAAGAGGCTGCCGGTCTCGACGGCGATTGGCGCCGAGCGCACCATCGTCGGCGTTCCCACGCTCCCGAGCAGCCCCATCACGGCGTTGGGCCCGCGCACGAGCGAGCCCGGTGCAACGGGCTGTTGCCCCGCGACGATCGGAGTGGTGGTGGTCGGGCACTTCGCCTGCGCGGTCCCACCCGCAACATCGAGAAGGTCGCGCGCCGCGGCTTCGGCGCTCTCGGGCCGGTACTCGTCGTCGCGAAACTCGAGCTCGATCTTGCGGCCGCGGATTCCGCCGACCTCGTTCTGCCGGTCGATGGCGAGCATCACGCCCTTCCGCATCTCGGTGCCGAGGTCTTGGCTCGGGCCGGAGATTGGCGCGCTCATTCCTATGCGCAGCGGCGACTCGGCGGCGGTCTTGCACACGCCTTGGCTCTTTTGATCGACACACACGAGGCCCCCACCGCACTCGTCGTCGACCCTGCACGCTTTCGCGTGGAACGTGGACGAGCACGAAGGGACGAGCGTCAGAGCGAACGCGCTCAGCGCGAGCACCTGCAAAGTCATTCGCTGCATGTCGAAGTCGCCTTCCGGTTCATCGCCGTCATCGGGTTGTGTCGAATCGATAAGCATGCAGCGCGCCACGTGGCGTATCGCGCGAATACGCTTGTTTTCTCGGTGCGCGCTGCGTGGGCATGCGGCACACAGCCCGCGGCAATGGTGAGGGCTACCGGCAGCAACGGTTGGTCACCCTGCGTGCCAGTGCCGCGTGACGCGGACGGGCGATCACGCGTAGAGGTCGTCAGGCTCCGGGCTCTCGAGCAGTGACTTGATTGCGAAGAGGAAGTACGCCCACTTCGCGCTGCAGCGACCCATGAAGTCACTCGACTCCGGCCAGTTGCGATGACGGAACCGGACGACGGTGCCTTCGCCCTCGGCCACGAGATCGAACGAGATCGCGGTACCCACGGAGCCGAACGGGCCCGCGATGCAGGTCCACGCGACACGCTCGCCCGCGTCGAGCGCGTCGACGCGCATCGTGACGACGAGATCGCCGAACCGAAACTCGGCCAGCGAGTCGACGGCGAGCGCGCGCTTTTCGGCGCACCGCCACCACCCGCTCGGACCTGCCTGCTGCGTGAGCGCGCGGTAGACCTGCGCGGGTGAAGCCTTCATCTCGACGCAGTGGTTGATCTCGATCATGTGCCCCTCTCGTTCTCGCTTCACTGCCGACACCACGCGCGCTGACCTCACGCGTACGACTTGCGTGGGAAGAGATCCCTCACGCGGTCCTTCACCCGGTCGACGAACACGAAGCCTTCGAGGTGGTCGAGCTCGTGCTGCAGACACCTCGCCTCCATGCCGTTTGCGCTCACGCGGATCGTGCGGCCCGTTCCAGGCTCGATCCCCTCCACGATCACCTCGGCGGCGCGCCAAACATCCCCGGTGAAATCAGGGACGCTCATACAGCCCTCGCGCATCACGACGTCCTCCGACCAGGCGACCACGTGCGCGTTCACGAGCACGACGAGCCCTGCACACGAGCGCGTCTTCTTGTGGCCGGTGACGTCC
>CAXSGV010000259.1:9018-9551 GCA_964236615.1 uncultured Polyangiaceae bacterium | reverse complement strand
TTCATCGACGCGGCGCAGCCCGCTCGTTCACTTCGAATTCTGCACCGCCGTGTAGCTAGTACCGCGGCACAGAGGTCGTGACTGTGATCATGCTGCGGCTCGATTGGCAGTCTGCCTCGCGGGCGAGGGATAGGCTCTTCCGAGCTCGTCTCTCGCTCGTCCAGGGTGAAGAGCCACTTGATGCGCGACTTGTCGCGATTGCGGCGTCGCTCCCGCGGCCGTGTGCGTTGAGAGATTGTCCACGACGACACGGATTCGCTCCGCGCTCGGGTAGGATCCCGAAGGTCGACGCCGAATTCGTGGCGCGCATGTAGGACGTGCTCGAGCGCTACGCCGAGGTGCCCGACGAGCGCCGGCCGGCTATCTGCTTCGACGAGACTCCGCGGCAACGGATCGAGTACATGCGCAACGGCATGGCGAACGTCTTCATGTTTGTCGAGAGGGGCCCACGATTCGTCAGCCGCACCATCTCGTCCGCGAGCAACGCGAGCGTCCAACGCGCTCTCCCCGCGGGCGGCGCCGAACAGACCGTC
>CAXSGV010000259.1:8558-9008 GCA_964236615.1 uncultured Polyangiaceae bacterium | reverse complement strand
CTCCCTCCTCGGCGAAGCGCCGTTTCGTCCGATAGACCGTCGCCTTGCCAACGACGAAGTCTTGGTGATCTCCGCGCCGCGACCCGCGTCGCGCGATCCACTCGCGGCTGCGACCAGGAGCTGAGCGCGCTTCAACCTGCGGAAGCGCCCCTTTCCGGCCTGGACCAGGCCGCAAAGCTGCTCGCGCTCCTCCGACGCCAGCGTGATGCGGCACCGTACGTTCATGATGGCTCCTCGAGGACCATCGATCAGAGTCTCGCCGCCGTCGGTCCATCGCATGGTCGTCGACTCGAACGCCGCGGACTGGTTCGTCGTGTCCCGCGACGGGTGCGAAGCATCGAGTTGTGCCTCTCCGTGGAAGAGATCCCGGCCCTGCAACCGCTCAGTCCGCCGAGGCGTCCGGCAGCGCGTAATCGATCGCTACCTCACTCTCGACGGCGCCGTACTAGG
>CAXSGV010000259.1:0-8548 GCA_964236615.1 uncultured Polyangiaceae bacterium | reverse complement strand
GCGCGAGCGTGTCGGCCGCGCGGTCCTTGGTGCGTGCCGGGGCGCTGCCGCCGCGCACCACCAGTGGGAGCGCGGCGCATGTGGCCTTGAGCTCCGTCGTCTCGGTGCCGTAAGGGTCGACGCCGCCGACGACCAGCACTTGCGCACCAGGCTTCTTCGCGATCGTCTCGGCGAGGAGCGGGTCCATCTCTTTCACGCAGCGCTTCACCGTGTGGGCGAGCGGAACCGCAAGAACGAGGTACGCGGCAGCGGGCCTCTGCGCGATCGCTTCGCTCCACAACGCGCGCACCCGCGCGCACGGCATGATGTCAGCCTTGCCGGCGGCAGTCAGGAGGCCAGGCTCGCCGGTCGTGGCCATCCACTGCAGCGTGGCGTCGTCGGTGGTGGCGATCCGGACCACGGCGTCGACGCAAGCGGCGTCGTCGCGCGAGGTCTCAGGGCCCGAAAGCAGCGATTTTCGCGCCTCGTCGGTCGCATCGGTCGACGAGATGCCGCGGCACATGAGGCCGCGCGTGGTCTTGTCCGCGAGGCGCCGCTCGACCGCGGCCTTCGCGGGCGCACCTATGCTCGCGAGGGCACCGGCAACGGCGACGTTCTGGGGCCCGGATCCGATGCGCGAGAGCGCGGCCTCGAGATCGGGAACGAACTGGGTCAGATGCGGATCGTGGCGCGCCATTGCAGACGCGGCGGACTCGGCGCGCACCGGATCGGTGAGCCCCGCACGCAGCACGTTGGGGCCCCACACAGCGCCGCGCAACGTCGCGCCCCATGCCGCGATGTACACGTTGAGATCGGTCGCCGCCTTCGAGCCGAGCACGGTGACGGCTTTCGGATTCTTGTCCGCGAGCCGCCCAAGGGCCGCGATGGCCTCGGGCGAGCTGTTCGTCGAGAGCCACGCGACGTCACCCTTGGCTTCCGCTTCGGAGACCGTTGCCGGCTTGCACCCCACGAGAGCGAACGCGCAAAACGCAACGAGGCCGGTCCTCGCTCCAACGCTCCAGCGCCACTTCATCACCTGTGTAGGTTACAACTCTCCCCCTGGTCACCTGCAATTTGTTGCGGGCGGTTACGTAACTCGGCGCGCGATGCGCCGCATCGGAGGTCGTGTGCGTTACGTGGTGACGGGCGGTACGGGGTTCCTCGGAACGAAGCTGGTATCCATGCTCCGAGCGCAGGGCGACACGGTCACGGTGTTCACACGGCGTGCGAGAGATTCCGAAAACGGGGTCGACTTCGTGAAGTGGACGCCCGACGAAGATGGCCCGTGGATGGACGTCATCGACGGCGCCGACGTCGTGATCAACCTTGCTGGCACACCGGTGTTCGACGAGCGTTGGACCCCCGAGCGCAAGAAGGATCTCTTCGCGAGCCGGCTCGATTCGACCACACGTGTGTCCACTACGATCGCGCGCGCCAAGAAGAAGCCCGGCGTGCTGATCAGCGCGTCGGCGGTGGGCATCTACGGCATGCACCTCGACGACAACGTGCTCGATGAGACCGCGCCGCTCGGCCACGACATCCTCGCGAGCATCTGCACGCAATGGGAGACCGCGGCCGACGGCGCGCGTGAAGCGGGCGTGCGTGTCGTGCATCCGCGCATCGGTATCGTGCTCGGCCCCGACGGCGGCGCGCTCAAGAACATGCTCACGCCCTTCAAGGCGTTCGTCGGCGGGCCGGTTGGCAGCGGCAAGCAGTGGATGAGCTGGATTCACCTGCTCGACGCGATACGCGCGCTCCTCTACCCGGTGACGAGGACGGAGCTCGTCGGCGTCTACAACGTCACGGCGCCGACGCCAGTCACCATGAACGAGATGGCGAAGTCGATTGGTGAGGTCCTTCATCGCCCCAGCGCGATGCGCGTGCCGGAGTTTGCGACGCGGCTCGTGTTCGGTGAGCGCGCGGACATCATCCTCACAGGGCAGCGTGCGGTTCCGCGCCGCCTCGAAGAGCTCGGCTTCACGTTCGAGCACCCCGCGCTGCGGCCCGCGCTGGAGAACTTGCTCGCGCCCAGCTGACCTTGCGTACCATGTGCGGGCTCACGTGAACTCGAACGTCCGCAGACTGCTTGGCGCGCTCGGGTTCTTCTTCTGCCTCGTTTTCGGCGGCGCGACGGGCTTCTACTTTCTCGGCCACGGCAGGTGGCACTTCAACGACTGCCTGTACATGACCGTCATCACGCTCTCGACGGTCGGGTTCAGCGAGCTGAATCAAATGGACTCCGTGCCGGGCGCGCGGACGCTCACCGTCTGCTTGATCGTCAGCGGCATCGGCGCTCTCGCGTACGTTCAAGGTAACCTCACCGCCCTCCTCGTCGAGGGCGCCATCGGGCAGGCGCTGCGGAGAAATCGCATGCGGAAGAAGATCGATTCCATGAGCAAGCACGTCGTGGTCGCCGGCGCCGGGTCGACCGGCAAGCACGTGCTCGAAGAGCTCATTCTCACGCAGACGAAGTTCGTCGTGATCGATCGCGATCTCCCCCACCTCGAGAAGCTCAACGAGGACATGATGAGCGGCTCGATGCTCTACATCCACGGCGACGCGACGGAAGACCACGTCCTCGTGCTCGCCGGCGTCACCCGCGCCCGTGGTGTCGTCGCCGCGCTGACGCACGACAAGGACAACCTCTACGTGACTCTGAGCGCGCGAAGCCTCAACGCGAGCGCACGCATCATCGCGAAGATCACCGAGAACGAAGCGGGTCCGAAGATGCTGAAGGCAGGCGCGACCAGCGTCGTCAACCCGACGATGATCGGAGGCGCGCGCATGGCGAGCGAGCTGATTCGGCCCGAGGTGAACGAGTTCCTCGATCAGATGCTGCGCGACAAGGACAAGAACCTACGCCTCGAAGAGGTCGTCGTTCCGAACGGTTCGGCCTTCATCGGCCTCATGCTGAAGGACACGCCGATCCGGCAAAAGACGCGTCTTCTCGTGGTCGCTGTCCGGTCGCGCGATCGCTCGTTCACCTACAATCCGGACTCGGACTACACGATCCAAGAAGGCACGACGCTGATCGTCATGGGCGAGACCGACAGCATCGTGAAGCTGCGCAAAATGGTCTTCGGCGAAGACGGCGAAGACGCGTCGATGGATCCGTCCTAGGCGGCGGTCGTCGTCACTCCACGCGGACGAGTCACTCGACGCGGACGACACCGATGACGCGAGCGCCATCCGCGACGTGGACTTGCATCGGCGGCTTGGTGTCCTCGAGACGCCGCACGCGGAGCCGGACCACTTCGTAGTGGCCGCGAGGTTGCGCCACGCAGACGCGCCCGTCAGCGGCGATGACGCGCGACTCGATCACGCGGCCCTCGTGGTCGAGGTGCTCGACGTTGCCGCCGTGGGCGAGGCCGTAGCGGGTACCGAGGTCGATCGCACACAGCCCCGCGGGGCCGACGGTGAACTGATCGAGTGGTGTGACGCCTTCGATGTACGCGCGTCCGATCTTCTCGCGACGGATCAAGAGCGCGTTGACGATGTACGCGGCAGCCTCGGGCGAGCTCAGCATCCCCGCGCGCACCGCCGCCTCGATGCGCGGGCGATCGAAGCGCATGACGATCTTCGCACCCCAGAACGAGTCGGCCGCGTCGGTCTCGAAGAAGGGCCAGTAGGGATACGCCTCGTGCCAGCTCTTGGGATCGAAGTCCGTGGTCGGGATCGAGCCGACGGACGTGAACCCGCTTGGGACACGGTCTTCCCACGGCCGCTTCCACAGACCGAAGGCCACAATCGCTTTGGGCTGGGCGTCCCAATCCCAATAGTGCTCGAAGCCATCCTCGCGCCGGCCCTTCTCGGCCGCGTGCGCGCCGAGGATCTCGCCGAAGTCGATCAGGTGGTGGCGAATGTACTGCCGGCCATCGTCCTTCACGTACGCGTCGAGGCCGTTGTCCTCTTTCATGTCCGTGTGGTCGAGCCACGCCGCGAAGACGCGAAGGCCACGTAGCTCGCGCCGGTGCTCGTGCGGAACGACGTCGTTGGGATCGTCGCTGCGGGTCCCCTCGGCGGCAAATCCCCCTTTGGGCCTGCCCTTCACGAACTCGCTCGAGCTCGCGCGGTACGATCCGTCCGGCAGCTGCGGCGCGCTGGCGAGCACGGCGTCGAGCTCGGTCTCGCTGAAAGGGTGCTTGCTCTTCACCGCGTCCGTGAAGGTCGCGTCGCCCGCAATTTTCACGTCGCCGCGGCGCATGATGAAGACTTGATCGGAGGGTACGTTGAAGCCGATCGCCGAGAAGAAGCGGTTGCCGATGACGCTTGCTGCCGTCTGCATCTCGAGGTTGTTCTTCGGGTCGAACTTGATGACGAACTTGCGGCCTGTCTTGTCCTTCGCGAAGAAGCCGGGGTTGGTGCCGCCGAGCTTCGCGCTCGTCACCGTGAGCGGCAGAACCGGCGCGCCGCCAGTGTCGATGCCGCGGTAGATCTCGTCGGGCGACAGATCGTGAAGACCGATCCGGTTGGTGAACCAGCTCGAGTCCGGGACCTCGTCGATCGCGTTGGTGTTCCACGCCGGCTGTGAGCCGCGCACTTCGAACACGCGCTCGAGGCGGCGCATGAAGAGGATGTCGGCGGCGTACTGCACCACGAGAAAATCGCGCTCCTCGGGCTCCTTGATGTGCCGCGTGTCGTCGACGCGCCAGACGACGCCTTGATCGACGAAGCGGGGCACGGCCGCGCAGCCGGTGGAACCTAGAGACCCGAAGGCAACGATGACAGCAGTCACCGCAGACGAGCAGAGGCGAGCGTTCATAGTTGTCTCTCGCGGTTGGCGAAGGCGCGAAGCGGCGTTGTGGTGAAGAAGATGAGCACCCCGTCATCGCCGTAGGCGACGTCGAACGAGAACATCATGCTCGTCTTCGAGCGCACGCGGATGCCGGCGCCGACGCCCGCGCGCCAATGCTTGAAGTCGGCGAGCTGGTTGTAGTTGCTGCCTACGTGCCCTGCATCGACGAACACTGCGCCGCCGACCATCTGATGAATCGGGTACTGGTATTCGAGCGTCGCGAGGGCGGACTTCTTGTCGCGAAAGCGATCGAGTCGGTAGCCGCGAAGCCGTGTCGGTCCGCCGAGGCGTGGCAGATCCGAGAATGGAATGTCCTCGTACTTTCCTTCGACGGCCTCGATCTCGCCGCGCACGACGAGCACGCGGTCATGCTTGTAGAGATCGATGAAGCCCGCGGCATCGACGCCGTAGTGCACGTAGTGGTACTGGCGCACCGGCGGAACCGCACCGAGAAACGCGTCGACGTAGACGCCCGAAGAGGTTTGCCCCTCGTTGTCGCGGGTGTCCACGACGAGCGTGGCGTCGAGCTCCGCGGTCGTGACTCCGTGGTCGAAGCCGACGAGCTTGTTCGTGTCGTAGACCATCCCGATCGAAGGGATCTCGGTCGGCTCGTTCTCGCCGAACGTGCGGTGGTTGAAGATGGCGGCACCGCCGATCTTCACGAGGTTACCGGGCCTGCCGATGGTGTAGCCCGCGCGCTCCGCGAGCAGCAGGCGATCTTGCTGAAAGCGGGTGCGAACGGCGGCGGCGCGCGGATCGAGGAGCGGGCCACTGGGCGCGGCGTCACCGTCGTCGCCGATGCCTTGAAAGAGGAGGCGCGGTCGACTGTCGTAACGAACCGCGCTCGAGAGGTACATGCGTGAGCCGCCGATGCGGTCGCCTTCGAACGAGGCCTCGTAGGCCTGGTTCACGAGGCCGCCGAACTGCGCCGAGATCTCGCCCTTCTCGCCGTTGCCCCCCATGTCGTTGTGGACCGCAGTCACGCCAACGGAAGGGCCATACGCCGAGATGAACTGGAACGTCGGAAAGAGCCCGATGGTGCGCTCGCCCGCGTGACCGTTGTAATAGAAGAGGCCTTCGAGCCGCTCGAGCACCGCGTGCCGCTGTACGAAGCGCAGCGCGTGACGGATCGGAAAGAACACGAGCTGCGTCGCAAGCTTCACGGGGAACAGCACGAGCCGCGGCACGAACAGGCCAACGTCGGTCGGGCTCGTGGCCTTCGACTCGAGGCCGCGCGCTTCGTCGGGCTTCGGCGGCGGCCCCGCGAACGCCTTCGGTGCTTCGCCGGCGTTGGGTGCCTCGACTGTAGCGGGAGCGTTCGCTGGCGCTGCGGTGGTTGGCGCTGGCGGGTCGGGCGTCTGCGCAGCGGCGCTACGCGGACCTCCCGCGATCAGCAGAAGCGTAGCGCACCAGGCAAACCTTCCGAGGGCCGACGTCACGCGTATCGGATGCACGGTTTGAAGACGCGTCGCGGGGTGGGGCAGAAAGGGGCAGGTCGCGTTTCTCGCCTGCCCTACAGAAGGGACCGCGGCCGGCGATGTGTGCAGTATGCATCTTGCGAACGTCGGCTCACCGGGTGATCGCGCAGCCGAGCACCTGCCACCCTGGACCGGACGTTGGTGCCCGCCGCGCTTTCTCGCGTGCGTCCTCGGCGCTCACGTGCGCACGCGTGATCACGATACGCAGCTCGCGGGCGTCCCGCAGGAGCTCCACCGATTCGAGGATGCGTACGGAGCCCGACGCAGAGACCTCGAGGGCCCCCGGCCAGTGCTGCGGCTCGTCCTCGGCGCGTATCAGAAAGGCGTACGCGGCGACGTTGCCCGCGCTCGGGCCCTCCGTGCGCGCGAGAAGCTCGAAGGAGCCACGTGTGCTCGCGTCGATCACGCAGCCGCCCGGCTTCAGCGGCTGATGTTCGGTTGCCGCCGGCCCGCGCGAGGTCGACGAACCGCTCACGTCGAGCGCGTAGACGGCAAGGGGCTCGGGCGCGGGCGCGCGCGTCACGTAGAATGCGACGCCCGCGGCGAGAGCGAGGGTCGCCGTGATCGCGGCCGCCCGAGCTCCCCAGCGGCTCGGCGCCGTGACGGAGGCCGTTGCCTCGACGCGTGCGATCCCACGCGGGGCCGCCCTGTGGGCGACCAGATCGGCGGCTATGTGCTCGCGCACCCCGGCATCGAGCGGGCGGTACGCCGAGAGGAGCATGGCGGTCTCTTCATCGGTCTCCGCCGCGCGCTCCAGCTCCGTGACCTCGTCGGCCGACAGCTCGCCCCTGAGGAGGCGCTCCCACTTCGACGAAAGGGGACCGTTCGCCTCGTCGACGTCGGCGGCTACCGCACCGAGGCGGCGTAGGAGCTTGTCGTCGTCACTCATGGCGGGGGCCTGAAGAAATACGCGTCGAGGTGTCCGCGTCTAACGCATTCTTTTCTTCATCCGGTGTCGCATCGTTCGCGAGCTGGCGCACCAGCTTGCCCACGCGATTGCGCCACGCGTAAATCGCCTCGCGTGTCATCTGCATGCTGGCGGCGACTTCCTCGATGGCCTCCTCGTCGACGTAGAGTCGCTGGAAGAGCTCGAGACCACGCGGCGAGAGCACGCTGCGCAGCTGGTCGAGCAGGCGCTCGAGAGCGCGTCGCGACTCGAGCTGCGGCATCACGTCGGGCGCCGCGCCGATCGCGGCCTCGATTTCGTCCATCTCGCCCGGGGCGTCGTGCCAGGGGTTGCGCCGGCCGTTGCGGAAGATCGAGGCCACCTGCCGGGTTGCGATGAGACCGACGAAATTCGCGAGCGAGAGGCCTCGTGCCGGGTCCCACGCGCGGAGGACGCGGCCGTCGTGCGCGAAGAGAGCCGCGAAGACCTCTTGGGTCATGTCGGCGACCTCTTGCCGAAGGTCGCGGCGCTCGGCGGCGGCACGGCGCACGAGACCGCGAACGACGCGTGCCTGGATCACCGGCGTCATGGCATCGACGAACGCACGCAGCGCCGGCGGATCTCCGGCGAGGGCGTCACGAACGATGTGCGGCGCGAGGTCCAGCAAGGGGCTCGACGCTAGCAGCAGCGCGCGCGCCGTCAGCGGCACACGACACGGAACGCGCTCCAATCGACCTTCGCCTGCTCGGACGCGAGACGTAGCTGCACGTCGCGAAGCGCTGCGGACGGGTCCACCTCGGCGCCGGCACTTCGCGCAATTCCTGGGTACAGACCGCGCGACACTTGACCCGCGAGCGCGTCGTCGATCGGACGCACCGGTGCCACGACGAAGTCGGTGCCTGAGACCACGAACGCCTGCGCGAGACCCAAGGACTCCACGGGAGAGTCGATCGCGGTGCGCGCCGTCTCGCAGCCGGAGAGGATCACGCGACGTGGCACGGCGGTCGACGCCAGCACGTCGCCAATGGTCAGGTGGCTACCGGCGGCCAGCGGCAACGTGCTCTGCCAGCCTTCACGCCCGGCAAAAACGCCGTGGCCGGCATAGTGAAAGTGGGTCGCCGTCGCGAGCAAGGGGAGGAGCGCCGCGCTCGTCGCCTGCACGCCGTCGAGCACGTCGACAGAGTAACCCGACGCCCGGAGCGCCTGCTCGACGTGCTCGGTCTCGGCGCGTGCTCCTCGGAGATCGAGCGTGGGGTCGGAGACCACCAGCGCACGCGGCGTCTCCGCCAGCGGTGCCGGCGGCAACGAGGGGAGGTCCAGCGGGTACTCGACCGCGAGCTTCGCGACGAGCGGACGGCCCTCGTACGGCAGCGCGTGAAAGTCGACAGCGCGAGTCGCTCCGAAGGGCAG
>CAXSGV010000258.1:9279-9560 GCA_964236615.1 uncultured Polyangiaceae bacterium | reverse complement strand
TCCACCCGCTCCGCAGGCGGTGGTTGCGTGCCGCCGCAGCTTGCGGCACCGAGGACGACGAGGGGGACGATCAGCCTTCGCATGGGCGCCACTATCGTCGCCTCGAGAATGGAAAGAAAGCCTGTGCGCCGTCTGGCGAACGCGTCTTCAGGCGCGGTCGCCGACTGTCCGGCCCAGCTGTAAACCCACGTCTACACAGTCGCGTGGAGCCCTCGGAAACGCGCTCCGCGAGGTTGGCGCGAGGAGTGCAGCGGAGCCCTTGTGACCCTTCTTTTTTTCCG
>CAXSGV010000258.1:8477-9269 GCA_964236615.1 uncultured Polyangiaceae bacterium | reverse complement strand
CACCTCCCTGTGTTCGCCCTCCTGATGGTCGCGACGACCAGCTGCTTCGTGGCGCACGAGGACAACCACAACAACGGCGCCGAGAAAAATCTCACGTTCGGAGGCGCGGCGTCGACGACACCTGCGGCCGTGGGTTTCCCCTACCGGGTCAATGTCTACCGCGGCTCGCCCGGGCAAGTCGTCGCCTGCGACCTGAAGGGCAACTGCACCGGCGGCGGTGAGACGCCCCTCGAGCTGGTCGACGCATCGTGCGACGAAGGTGCCTGCGCGGTCGTGCCTGCCGTCACTGCGGGGGTGTTGACGCTCGTGGTCACGCCGACGCGCGCCGGCGCCACGAGCCTGCGCGTGCGCGTGCGCGAGGCGAAGGGCGGCACGCTATGGGCCGATCATCTGCCAGTGACCTTCGCGGTGCCGACGGGGATCGCCGTCGAGTACGAGCCTGGGCGGACGCCGTCGGCGGTCACCCATGCGTCGTTCGTCGGGGCCACGCAAACGTGGTGCGCTTCCCTGCCCTCCGCGAGCGGCGCGCTTCTCGTCGAGAAAGGCACGCTCGAGGTCGCGTCGTCCTCCGACGCCGTCGCGGTGAAGGCGACGGTCGATCCCGTCGGCGACAACGAGACATCCGTTTGTTTCGCCGTGAGCTCGGTCCACGTCGGTGAAGCCACGGTGAAGGTCGCAGCGAAAGGAAGCGCGCTGACGCGAGACTTTCCGTTGAGGGTCGCCGATCCAGCCAGCGTCGTCGGCTTCGAGCTGCGGGAGATGGCGACGTCGGCTGCGAAGGCCCCGGTGGAG
>CAXSGV010000258.1:0-8467 GCA_964236615.1 uncultured Polyangiaceae bacterium | reverse complement strand
CCGAGCCCATGCAGCCGGGTGCTCTCACCTCGCTCCAAATGGCGCTCCATACCTCCGCGCGCTCGCTCGTGGTCGTCGCACGGCTGGACGACGGCAGCACGGCGTTAGGAGGCGCTGGCCTCGTGACGATCGATCCACCGGGTCTGCTCGCCTACGCGAACCTCGCGACCTCGAACGAAGAGAAGCTGGCGAACGCGAGCGTGCACCTCACCCCCGTCGCGGTCGGCAAGGGATCGATCCACGTCGACCTCGCTTCGGTGCACGTCACCCTTCCGTTCGAGGTGACGAACAGCCGCTAACAGTGGCGCATTTCTCGCTCGTCCCCGAGGTCGGTCCCGCGACGGGAAGGCTTGCCATCATGGTAGAATTTTTAGCGACGGGGGTCGACGGCGGGGGCGGAAGAGTTGATGATACGGCTGGGGTGAGATCCTCGCCCCCACTCCGCAAGTGAGGTCGTCATGAACGCCGCGAACGAGGCAGACAAGATCGTGGTGCGGTTTGGACGGTACCGCGTGGTCGCGCGACTCGGGCGCGGCGGCATGGCCGACGTCTTCTTGACCTCGGCGCAGGGGCCGAAGGGTTTCAACAAGCTCGCTGTCGTGAAGGTGCTGCGGGCGCCAGTGGAAGACGCGTCACCCGAGTGGGTGACGATGTTCTTCGCCGAAGCCGAGCTCGCGGCGCGTCTGGCTCACGAGAACATCGTTCAGACCTTCGAAGTGGGCGAGCAAGACGGCGTGCCCTTCATGGCCATGGAGTACCTCGAGGGCAAGGCGGCCTCCGAAGTCATGCGCGCCCTCGACAAACCCCTGCCTCGTGCACTCGCAGCGCGGATCGTCTCCGAGCTCCTCGATGGTCTGCAGTACGCACACGAGCTGTGCGATTACGATGGCAAACGTCTAAACGTCATCCACCGCGACGTGAGCCCCAACAACATCCTCATCACCTACGACGGGCTGGTGAAGATCCTCGACTTCGGGATCGCGAAGACCAACGCTTCGGAGGACACTGCCGCCGGCGTGCTGAAGGGCAAGGTCTCGTACATGGCGCCCGAGCAGGCCAGCATGAAGCCGGTGGATCAACGTGCAGACATCTTCTCCGCCGGCGTCGTGCTCTGGGAGCTACTCGCGGGCCGCCGCCTGAATCGCGGCACCACTGCCGAGTCTCGTCTCTACAACCTCCTGTTCGAGCCCAAACCGCTGCTGAGCGAGCTCGTCCCGGACATCGACCCGGCGCTCGAGGCCATCACGGTGCGTGCACTTCAAGCGGCCCCCGCGGATCGCTACCAGACCGCCCGCGAGATGCGCGATGAGCTCCAGCAGTTCGTTCGCCGCTCCGACCTGGTCGATCCCAAGGCTGCGCTCTCGGCGTTGATTGGGCAGATGTTCGGCGCGGAACGCGAAACGATGCGACTCAAGATCCGCGAGCAGCTGCAGGCCACGACCGGTGGAGCTGCCGCCGAGATCCCAGTGCTTGGCAGTGAGGAGCAGAGCGGCTCCTCGGTCCGCAGCGGGTCGGGGCCCACGGATCGTTCGCGCGCACCGCATCTCGAGGAGGCCGTCGGCACGCAGGTGACCGCCCAGCTGCGCTCCACGAACCATCTCCCCGCGCCGCTTAGCGAGCTCGTCGGGCGCACCACCGAGCTGAGCGCCGCGACCCATTTGATGGGGCAGACGCGGATGCTCACGCTGACCGGTCCCGGCGGCAGCGGCAAGACGAGCCTTGCGATCGGTGTCGGCCACGCGCTTGCGCCGCGCTTCCCCGGAGGCTGCTTTTACGTTTCCTTGGCGGCGGTGAGCGACCCCACGCTCGTATTTGCGAGCGTCGCCGAAGGCCTCGGCATCCGCGACGTTGGCGGCCAGAGCCTCTTCGACACCATCGTGGCGGCCATTGGCGACCGCCGCGTGCTGCTCGTCATCGACAACTTCGAGCAGCTCGTGGAAGCCGGCACGGACCTGTCGCGGCTGCTCCAAGCGTGCCGGAATCTGAGGTTGATCGTGACGAGCCGCATCGTTCTCCACGTACAGGGCGAGCGCGAGATGCAGGTGCCTCCGCTCGAAACGCCCGACCTCGGGAAGCTGCCCCCGCTCGAGAAGCTTCGCGAGGTGCCAGCGCTGCGCCTGTTCTGCGACCGCGCCGAGCAGGTCGGCCCCTTCGTGCTCACCGAGAAGAACGCCATGGCGGTGGCGATGATCTGCTCTCAGCTCGACGGGCTCCCCCTCGCGATCGAGCTGGCCGCCGCGCGCACGAAAGTGCTGCCTCCGCAGCAGCTCGTGGAGCGGCTCTCGAACCGCCTCAAGCTCCTCACCGGCGGCGCTCGCAACGTCGCGGCTCGCCAGCGAACGCTGCGCGACACGATCGCCTGGAGCTACGACCTCCTCACCGCCGACGAGCAGCAGATGTTCAACCGCCTTGGGGTGTTCGCAGGCGGCTTCTCGCTCGAGGCCGCGGAGGCGGTGTGCGGTGACGACTCCGATGTCCTCGACAGTCTCTCGTCGCTCGTCGACAAGAGCCTGCTTCGCCGGATCGAGGACCCCAACGGCGCGCCACGCTTTCTGATGCTCGAGACGCTGCGCGAGTTCGGGCTCGAGCAGCTGAAGGACGCCGGCGCGCTCGACGCGCTGCAGCGGCGGCATGCGGAGTTCTTCCATTCCATGGCCAACGAGCTCGGCGTCAAGACGACGGTGCGGAATGGGCCGTGGGCGCGGAGGATCGCCGTCGAGCAGAGCAACCTGCGGGCCGCGATTGCTTGGTCGTGTGCGAACGACGAGGCAGACATCGCGATGCACATGATCGGCGATCTCTGGAGCTGGTACTGGCTCTGTTTCTCCGAAGGCCGTTCGCTTTCGGAGCAGGCGCTGCGCGTTTCGAACAAGCCAACGGTGGCGCGGTCGAAGGCGCTGTTCGTGTTGTCGATCATCGCGTGGGGTCAGGGCGACTTCGTGCCGATGCGCCAGTCTGCGGAAGAGAATCTGGAGCTCTCTGCCACGCTCGGCGACGAGCAGCGGCTCGCGTGGGCCAGCCTCGTGCTAGCGCTTGGTCTGTTCGAGGACATGGAGCGCGGACAGCGTCTTCTCGCTGAGGCGAAGGATGTCTTCGTCCGATGCGGGCGGCGCGAGGCCGTCGGGCTCGTTCACGGTTACACCGGGATCACGCTTCTCATCAGCGGCCAGGGACCGCGGGCGCGTGAGGAGTTCCTCACGGGCCGCGCCATCTGCCTCGAGGTCGGTGACGAGTGGAGCGCCGCCATCGCAGCGTTCTTCCTCAGCTTGCTTGCACTGCAGGGTGGCGAGCTCGAAGCCGCGCGCGAGTATCTCGTCGCTGCGCTGCCCACGTTCGAAGCCATGGGCGACGTGAAGAACACCAACATGTCGCTTATTGGAATGGCGGGGATTGCTCGGCTCGAAGGCAACCGCAATCGTGCCGAGAGCAGCTACGCCGCCGCGCTCCGCGCCTGCAACGTGCTCGGCGACATCGGCAATTTCCCGATCGCGCTCGAGGGGGTTGCGGCGAGCTCGCTGGCCGCCGGCGATGCAGTTCGGGGCGCGCGCTTGCTGGGCGCCGTCGATGGCGCGCGCGAGGCGGCACGCGTGGCACCAGGGCCGTTCGAGCCGATGTTCACATCGTTCCAGACGGCGTCGCTCGCGCTGGCGAAGTCACTCCTCGGTGACGACGCGTGCGCTGCGGCGATGGAAGCGGGACGGCGGCTCACGCGCGAACAGATCGTGCGCGAGCTCCCCCCCGAGCGCATCGAAGTGGCCGCAGCTCAACGCGTCGGGATCTGATGGACCGGGTCGCCCCCGGGCGCTCGGCCAAGGAGGGCGACTGCAAGGGCGTGGAGTGGGGAGAGGTCGATTCGCATGCTGCGGCTATAGGCAAGGAGCGCGACGCGCGCGGCGCCAGAGTCACTTCGTGCCGAAGCTGAATCCTGCTTTCGCGCTCGCCGCGCCGCCGGTGCCGGCTCCGCCGCTCGTCCCGGTGGTGACCTTGATCTTCGGCGCCTCGACCTTCGCCGTCGCAGCAACCGTCGGCGCTTTCACGTTCGCTTTCGCGTCGAGCGAAGCCTTTCCGCCGAGTCCCGCCTTCGCGTCGCCGGCGAGCTTCGCCTTCGCGTCGACCGCCAGGCTCGGGAGCGACGCGCCGATGAAGGCCTTGCCGTCCGCCTTGACCGAGACGGTGATCGGCTGGAGAGCGAGATCGACGGCAGCGTCGAGCTTTGCCCGGTAGCTCGCGCTTGGCGCGTCCCACACGAGCTTCACGAATGCGCCGGTGCCGAGTCGCAGCGCGAGATCCAGATCGCCCTTCACCGCCGCCGCTCCTGATGCATCGAACGCGAACGCGCTGACAGCGTTTCCCTTGGCGACGACCTCCACGGAGAAATCTCCGGCGGTGACGACGCGTCCACCGTGGCTCGCTTCGACGCTCAGCGCTAGCTTGGGAAGTCGCGCGCCCGCTTCGCCGTTGACGCTGATTTCGGCCTGACCCGCGGCGAGCTTCACCGCGGCGTCCACGCGGCCGACGAACCGCGCGAGCTTCGCGTCGAACACGAGCGCCACCGCGTGCGCTTGGCCATCGATGCCTTGGAGCTTCGCTTCGAGCTTGAGCCCAGCGTCGGCACCGACACGGACACCGGCGGCGTCGCGCACGAGCGCCTCGACACTTCCGTCGACGTGCGCGAGGAGCTCCACGCCGTATTTGCCCGCGACGGCGAGGGTGCCACCCATTTCGGGACCGACGAGCAACACCGGCGCGGCGAGCTCGCCTTTCGCCGTCGCACCGTTCAGCGCTAGCTCGACGCCGACGGGCCCCGGCACGAGGTCGACGCCGCCGGCGGCCTCGCCCGAAAGGCGTCCGAGAGGCGCCGCAAAGCCGAGCTCGATTGTGGGGTGCGCATCGCCGGTCGCGTTCGCACGCAGCGTGAGCTTCGCCTGCGCGAGGTCGCTGATGGCCGCGCCCTTCGCGTCGTACACATAGGCCTCGGCCTGGCCATTTTTGAAAAGGCGGATTTCGACATCGTGCGCCCCGAGAGCGATCACTTGCCCGCCGGCCTGCGCGCTCACCGAAGTCGTCGCGGCCGCCCCGGTCAAAGCGCCGGGCGCATGGCTGCCGCCCGACGCGGCAGGATCGACCCCCACGGAGGTCGAACCGGTGTCGGCCTTCTTGTCGCAGGCGACCGAGAACGACAGCGTGGCGACGGCAGTGGCAACCAACAGAGCGCGGCGGCTATTCATTGACGGAGCCTACACCCGCGGCGTGCGGCGGCGTGCAGCGCTGGGTCCCATGTCATGAAGACCGAAGGTCACTGTCGGGCACGCGACAGCAGCTGCGCGAGCAAGTCGGCGATGGGCACTGTCGCAATGCTGGTGTAGCTGTCCGACACGGCGTAGGGCACGATGAGCTGGCCGTCGTGGCGGAGCGCGCCACACGAGTAGAGGACGTTGGGCACGTAGCCGTCGCGCTCCTCGGGGCTCGGCACCATCATGGGCTCGCTCAGCTCACCGATGACGCGTGACGGATTCTCGAGATCGAGGAGCAGCGCACCCATCCAATACTGACGCATGGGGCCGACGCCGTGGGTGAGGAGAATCCAACCTTCCGCGGTCTCGATGGGTGATCCGCAGTTTCCGACCTGGACGATCTCCCACGGGTACTTCGGCCCGTGGACGACCTCGGACTCGTTCCAAAAGTGGATGTTGTCGGATCGGAGGAGGTAGATGTTCTCTCCGTCGAGCCGCGACGCCATGACGAATTGACCACCGACCTTGCGCGGGAAGAGCGCCATTCCTTTGTTTTGCACGCAGCGGCCATTCAGCGTGTTGATCTTGAAGTGCCGAAAGTCGCTGGTCTCGATCAGCTGCGGCAGCACGCGAAAGCCGTTGTAGGCGGTGTAGGTCGCGTAATAGGTCACGCGCCCCTCGGGATGGGTGAAACGGACGAAGCGTGCATCCTCGATGCCGCGGCTCTCGTTCTCGCTGACCGGAAAGATCACGCGCTCGGAGAGAGGCGCGTCTGGCGAGAACTCGAGCTCGTAGTTCGAGTGCGCGAGCCAGAGCATGTTGTCCGCCAGCTCCTTGTACTGGGTGAGGTTGTCTTTCGGGCGGCACCTTTCGATCGCGTACTGCAGATCGCTCGTCGTGAATTGGCTGTCGAGCCGCGCAAGGATCGGATCGCCGATGGGGCGGTGCGCCTTCATCTCGATGAGCTTGAGGACGTAGCTCGCCTTGTCGTAGAGCGCGTCATCGACCGGGCGCGCGGTGAGCGCGAAGCGCGTCGGCGGATCGACGGTGACACCGTGCGCGGCGTCGATCATTCCCGTGCGGAACTCAATCGACGATATGTGCCCCTCGCCGCACGCCCGCAGGCTCATGACGAAGCGGAGGGCGCCGAGCGGCACCCCGTTCTGGTCGGGGTGCTGCACCATCGACGGGTTGAAGAGGGCCGCCGACTCGAGTGAGTACTCGCTCGTGAAGTACGCACCGAGGAGCAAACGCCGATCCTCGTTCGCCTCGTGTGGTTCGCCGGCGAGCGCGGTTACGGCCGCGTAGTTCCGCCGGAAGATCCCCCGAATGTCCTTGTGGCGCTCTTGGTAGTCGGTCACGAGCGCCATCACCATCGACGACACCTCGGCGTCCGGGAGCGCGCGAACGCGCGCGATGATGGCCCGGAGCCTCGCAGGCGGGCCCGGAATGAAGGGCCGCGCGATGACGCGGCGTATATCGGCCGCGAGGCGTACGGGCAGGCGGATGACGTTCATAGGTCGTTATAGCTGCTTCTAGCCGATCAACGTGCGGTAGAGCGCGAGGTAACGATCCGCCATGCGGTCGACGGTGAAGCGTTCGGCAACCCTGGCGCGACACGCAGCGCGATCGATCTCGCCAAGCCGTGCGACAGCACGCACGGCACCTTCGACGTCGTCGACGAGAAAACCCGTGACGCCATGCTCGATCAGCTCGGGCATCGAACCGCGGTTCCGCGCGATCACCGGCGTGCCGCAGGCCATTGCCTCGATCACCGACAGGCCAAAGGGCTCGTCGAAGTTGATCAAGTGGAGCAGCGCGCGCGCCGAACCCAGCGTCCGCACACGAACGTCACCCCCGACGGGGCCATCGTAGAGGACCCGCGTGCCGTCGATCGCGGGCGCGACCTCGCGCTCGAAGTAACCCTGATCTTGAACGATGCCCGCCATCACGAGGCGGCGGCCAGTTCGGCGTGCGACCTCGATCGCCTCGGCGGCCCCTTTGTCGGGATGGACGCGGCCGAAGAAAAGGAGGTCGTCGCTGCCGGCGGCGTCGAAAGGAAATTCGGCGAGCGAAACACCATGGTGAATCGTTGCGGCGTACGCGAGATCGGGATGGCGGTCGGCGTCGCTGATCGCAACGTAGGAAACGCGATCTTGGTAGCGCGCAAACGCCGGAAGGATCCGTGGCGACGAGAAGCCGTGAATGGTGGTGACGAGCGGGGTCTCGACCAGACGCGAAAAGCCGAGCGGCACGAAGTCAGCCTGGTTGTGAATGAGATCGAACTCGCGGGCGCGCTCGAAGACGTGCGCGACGTGCAGCAGCTCCCACACCTTGGCGTCGATTGTCGGATCTTCCGAATAGGGACGCGGGCACACGCCGGCGAGGGTGCCCGCGGTCATGGAGTCAGCGGTGGCGAACAGCGTGACATCGACACCACGCGCGACGAGCGCCTCGGTGAGGAGGCTCGTGACCAGCTCCCAAGGCCCGTAATGCCGTGGAGGCGTTCGCCAAGAGATCGGCGCGAGCATCGCAATACGCACTAGTTTTCCCTTTCGGCCACCGAAGCGAGGACGAGCCCTTCGTCGGCGCGAAGCACGATGCGCTCGGCGGTCGACGCCGCCAAAGAGGCTCCTTCGATCGTGGAGAGGAGCGGGCGCATGCGCTGCGCCCATGTTGGCAGTGCCAGCTCGCGTGCCTCCCCGCCGAGATTCAGAGCAACGAGCAGGCGCTCGTCGCCCGACCGACGCTCGTAGGCGAGCACACCATGGTCGACGTGCTCTCCGTCGATCAGCGCAATCGTACCCATCGACAACGCCGGGTGCGCGCGACGGAGCGCGAGGAGCCGACGATGGAGAGCGAGCGGCGAGCCTTCGACCTGCGACAGCCGCGCGACGTTGCGCTCACGCCAGTCGACGTTCAACGGAAGCCAAGGCTCTCCCGTCGTGAAGCCGGCGTTCGCGGTCGCGTCCCACGGCATCGGCGTCCGTGCAGGGTCGCGGCCGAGACCGAGGCCGGGCTCACGGAGCTCGCGGGGATCCTGCACCTTGCTCGGCGGGATCTCGACGCGGCCGATGGCGAGCTCGTCACCGTAGTAGAGAGTCGGCGTGCCGCGCAGCGTGAGCAGCAACATGGCCGCCACGCGCGCCTGGGCCTCGCCGATTCTCGCGGCGATGCGTGGCCGATCGTGGTTGCCCAGCACCCAGTTGGGCCACGCGCCAGGCGGAAGCGCG
>CAXSGV010000257.1:8880-9567 GCA_964236615.1 uncultured Polyangiaceae bacterium | reverse complement strand
CAACCCCGGCCATGGCAAGCTTCCGGTCGTACGCGATGCGTGGCGGATCGTTCGGTGCGGCTTCCGCGCTCGCGTCCCGAACACCGACGTCGGGGTGCGCGCTCGACGCATCCACTGGCGCCGCGCCGCCGGCGTCCCCTGCGCTCGCCGAGGTGTCGTCGCTGTTGCACGCTGCCAGGTGACGCGCGATGCCCAAGCCGAGCAACGCGACGACGATCTTTCCGACCAGCACCCCAGGCCAAGGGCAAGCGAGAGGGGTGCGCGGTGCGTGTCGCATCCTGTACTTTACCGCCATTGGAAGCCCTTCGAACGGAGAACGAATTATCCGATAGCGTGGGACGCATGAAAAGCGCCCGCGCCGCTGCCAGCTTCGTCGCCCTGACCCTCGGCGCCAGCCTCGCCGCATGTGGCGGTAGCCCGCCGAAGGATGCGAAGACGCAAGACACCGCCGTCACCGATCCGGCCAGCGCGGACAAGGGCTGTGACTTCTTGATCGAACGGCTCACCACCGTCGCGACGCGCCTCACGGCGGTGCAGAAGGACAGCAAAGAGAACGCTGCAAAGTACAACACCATCGGCGACGTCATGGGCAAGCTCGACACCGACCTCGACGTGAAGTGGGCGCGCGCGGACGTGGGCGCGCTCGCGTCCGACTACCGTGCGGCGGCGAAGGCGACGTCCGACGCG
>CAXSGV010000257.1:0-8870 GCA_964236615.1 uncultured Polyangiaceae bacterium | reverse complement strand
CAGCCCGCGCCTCCGCCGCAGCAGGACGAGCGGATGCTCGACAAGCTCGAAGAGTCCGTCGACCGCATGAAGAAGACGACGAGCAAGCGCTACGTCGAGAGCGTCCAGCAGATCGCGGCGACCTGCAAAGGCAGCACGGCGGCCGACTGCAAGACGATCATCGACACCGTGCGCAGCCTCGGTGGCAGCGAAGGCAAGACCACAGCTGCCACCGTCGAAGCCGGGCGGACCACGCTCGCCGGCATCAAGGTGACGACGAAGGGGCTCAAGCCCCAGCTCGCCGAGGTCGTCGCGTCGCTCGGCGAAATGCGCGACATGCTCAAGACGGTCGACGAGGTCGACGGTCAAGCGCGCGCAAAGCTCAGCACCTACGAGAGCGCGGCAGGTCAGCTCGCCGGCCTCAACCAGCGCGGCGACGCGATGTGCAGGAAGAAGTAGCGCTGCTGCGCGTGGTAACCTTCGAGGGCCCCGATGAGAAAGTCGACCTACGTTCTCGGTCTCCGGCACGCGCTCACGACAACGGTTCTCACTGGGCTGCTTCTGGCGGCGTGCTCGAAGAAGGAGCCCACGCAGTCGACCTACTTCGATCGCACGATCTCGCCAATTCTGACGACGTCGTGCGTCCGCACGAACACCGGTGCCGGCTGCCACGTGTCGACGCCGAAGGGCAACGCGTTCGGTAACCTCGACACCGCGACGTTCGCGGGCGTCGACAAGCGGCGCGATCTGCTCGTCGACTACGGGCCCTACGGTCAGCCCGCCTTCCTCATCAAGAACATCCCGAATTTCGCGGTCGAAGTTCAGTCGTTCGACGGCGTGAAGACGTCCGTCACGACGGACATCAAGCACGCGGGCGGCCCGATCTTCGATCCGACCGCGAGCGCGTACCAGACGCTGCGGCGCTGGATCGAGAACGGTGCGACCGCGAACAACGCGGGCCTGTCGCCGTCGACCATCGTGCGCCAAGCGTGCGCGACCGACGTCCCACGCGGGACGCCTGGCTTCGACGCCAACGCCGATCCCGCGCGGCCCGATTTTGCGACGTTCCGCGACCGCGTGAACCCGACCTTCCGCGGCACGTGCGCAGCGTCGAATTGCCACGGCAACTTCGGAAACGATCTCTACCTCACCTGCGGCGACACGCCGGAGCAGGTCCGGTGGAACTACTTCACCGCGAGCCAGTACCTCGGCAAGTCCGCCGAGGAGAGTGAGCTCACGCGCCGTCCCCTCGCGCCCGCACAAGGTGGGTCGTTCCACGAGGGCGGCATCATCTTCCCGACCACCGCGGACGAGGGCTACCAAGCGCTCCTGTCGTGGGCGAAGGATCACGGTCCCACGGACTTCGGCACGATCGATCCGCAGCTCGCGTTCTTCGCGCACAAGGTGCAGCCGATCCTCGTGAAGAAGGGCTGCATGATGCTGCAGTGCCACTCGGCTGCGCAGTTCCACGACTACCGTCTTCGCGGCGGCGCCGGCGGGAGCTTCTCGCTCTCGGCGACGCGCCGCAACTACGAGCTCTCGCTTGCGCAGCTGTCGGTCGAGAGTGACGACATCAACGCGAGCCGCCTCGTTCGCAAGAACCTGTTTCGCC
This sequence comes from uncultured Polyangiaceae bacterium, assembly GCA_964236615.1. Lineage (GTDB taxonomy): Bacteria > Myxococcota_A > Polyangia > Polyangiales > Polyangiaceae > CAXSGV01. The sequence continues at coordinate 7,279 of CAXSGV010000257.1, read as the reverse complement.
CCGAGCTCGCGAGCGGCTCACAAGGCCTGCTTCACCGCGGTGGTCCGCTCTTCGAGGACTTCGCGGGCGTGAACGCAACCGGCAAGGCGTGCGACGACGCCAATAAGGGCGCGGGATACGACTACGACAACGCGCCCCTCGACGAGATCCCGCCGTACTGCGTCGTGCGCGAGTGGCACCGTCGCGAGCGCGACGCGCGCAAGCTCGCGCCGCTCAGCGCCATCGTCTACGTGAAGCGCACCATCGCGCCGGCACCCGATCGACCGCAGGACTACGACGTCTACGCGCCGGGTGCCGAGCTCCACGTTGCGAAGGCCACGCTTGCGAACGGCAACGTGACCCTCGGCGCCGACACCGCGGTCAACGCCGCTTGCGGGCTCGACAAGGCCACCGCCGACGTTCGTCGCCCACAAGTCTCGTGGGACGGCACGCACGTCGCGTTCGCCGCGCGCTCGAGCGCGAACGAGCCGCTCCAGATCTACGAGATGAAGTCCGATGGCACCGAGTGCGGCAAGCACGCGGGCATCAATGCGAAGAGCGGAAGCGAGAACGGGCTGCTCGTCCACAATTTCGATCCCGCGTACTCGCCGCCCGAGGCCGACGGCAAGGTGCATCTCGTCTTCGCGTCGACGCGCGGCAACGTCGCCACGGCGCCCTACGACTACACCGGGCCGCAGCGCACGCCGGCCGATCCGACCAAGGCGAACGCGAACCTCTACTCGTTCGAGGCCGATCCGAAGACGCCTGGTGCCTCGCGCATTCGGCAGCTCACGTTCCTTCTGAACATGGAGCGTCAACCGAGCTTCATGTCCGATGGGCGGCTGCTCTTCACCGCCGAGAAGCGCGCGAACGGTTTTTACCAGCTCGCCCTCCGGCGTATGAACATCGACGGCGGCGACTTTCATCCGCTCTTCGCGCAGCGTGGCAGCATCGGTTACCACCAGGCAACCGAGGTCGCGGAGCTCTCGGATCGCAACTTCGCTGCGATCTTCAGCGAGGCGAGTGTGCCTCATGGTGGCGGTACGCTCGGCGTCTTCAATCGTTCGATCGGCATCGACTTCACGAGCCGCGACGCGGGCGACTACCTCGTCGACCCGAGCGTGCTCGATCCGGCGGCCCCCGCGTCGCCCGAGGGTGCGTTCTTCCTCCACTCGCTACGTTTCCCCGACGGCGGGTCGTCGGGTCGCCCGGGCACGCCGACGACCGGCCTCTACGCCACGCCGTCGGCGATCCCCGAAGGCAAGATGCTCGTCAGCTTCGGTGCTGCGGCCGACGCCGGTGGCTTTGGCGGTGACTACGACGTCTTCCTCCTCGAGCCGCTCACGGGCCAGAAGGTGAAGATCCTCGGCGACCCCGGCAGCGCCGAGGTCGAAGCGGTCGGCGTCTACGCCCGCATCGGGCGCGGCGTGTTCCGCTCTGCGCTCGACGAGCCCAACGGCCACACCGTCGTGTTCGAAGACAAGACCGAGGCCGACATTCACGTGCTCGACATGCCCGTGCTCGCGTCGCTTCTCTTCCAGAACACGCCCACCGGCCGCACCATCGAGGACGGCATCAACGAGGTCGAGATCTACGAGGACATGCCGCCGCCGCTCGACGTCACGAGCTTCGCGAGCGGCGGCTCGAGCGTCGCGAAGGACGAGTTCGGTCAAGTCTTCGTCAAGCACCGTCTCCTCGGAAAGGTGCCGGTCGCGGCCGATGGCTCGATGCACTTCCAGGTGCCGGGCGGTCTGCCGATCCTCTACAAGCTGCCCGAGACGCAGCAGTCGCGCGAAAAGAAGCTGCCGCGAGTGCAGCGCGAGGCGACGAGCTTTTCGCCCGGTGAGTACGCCAACCAGAGCTTCCGCCGCGAGCAATTCAATGGGTTGTGCGCGAGCTGCCATGGCGCGATCAGCGGTCGCCCGATCGACGTCGCGGTACAGCCCGACATCCTCACCGGTGCCTCGGCGACGATGTCGCGCGGCGGCACGCCCATCAACTTGAACGTTCCGCCGAACGCGCGTGGCGCAATCTCGGGTCCGTGAGTCACGCTTAGGTACCCATGGCGGATCCCTTTCGCAACGAGCTCGAAGGGGCGATGGCCCGCGCCGATCGTGCCGAGCGCGAGGCCGTGCGGCTTCGCCAGGAGCTTGCCGCTGCCAAAGCGCCCATTGCTCCCGCAGCGCCAGCCGACACCACGCCCTTCTTGCTCGTCGGGGTCGTGATCCTGTTGGTGCTCGCGGCGGTTTTCGCCGTCGGCATTGGGCTCACTGTCCGCGCGCCTGCAGCGGTGCCCAACGAGCCTGCCGTGGAGGCCCCGTGGTCGCAAAGCAGCTCCGCGGTGACCTCGCTTCAGAGGCTCGGATCACAAGCGGGAGTCTCGCTCGCGAATTTCGAGTGCCGGCCGATCCTCGCAGCCAACGATCCCCGCGCCTTCATGTGCCGCGGATACGCCAACGAGGCGACGCGCGAAACGCTCACGTCCAAGCTCGGCATGGGTGCGCTGCCGGCCTCCGTCAAAACGCCGGAGCACGGATGCGCGGCGCTACCGATGTACCGGCCTCCCGGGCCCGTCGTCCGCTACGCAGGGTTGGGTGCCGCGGCATCCCCCAAGCCCTCCGATGCCGAGATCCAGGTCTTGTACACACGAACGGGCACCAACGACGTGTGCTTCGAGATCGACTACGTCGGCAAGTGATGGCAAGACGGCGCCAGCCATGCGCCTACGAACCATCGCCCTCGCCACCTCGTTCGCCCCCTTCGTCGCTCTGACTGCTGCTTCGTGCGGCGGTGGCGGCACGCCGGATCCCGTCGTCGTTCCGCCGGCGTCCGCAACGGCGACGGCGAGCGCACCGGTGCCAGTGCCAGCGCCGATCGCGATGCCGGCGCCAGAGCAGACGATTGGCGTCGACGAAAAGGCGATGGATACGAAGGTCGATCCCTGCGGCGACTTCTACGCGTACGCGTGTGGCACCTGGATGAAGGAGACACCCATCCCGGACGACCAGGCCAAGTGGATGCGTAGCTTCGACGTCATCGGCGAGCGCAACGAGACGATGCTCCGACAGATGCTGGAGAAGGACGCCGCGCAGCCGCCGCCCGGCGAGGCCTACGCCAAGGAGCTCGGCGATTTCTATGCATCATGCATGGATGAAAAGGGCATCGAAGCGACCGGCGCCAAGCCGCTGACCGAGCGCCTCGCGAAGCTCGACGCCATCAAGGATCCGGAGAGCCTCGCCATCGCGTTGGCCAACCTGCACGGCACCGGATCGCGCGGTCTCTTCAACTTCTACTCGGATCAGGATTTCAAGGACGCGACGCAGGTGATCGGCATCGCGGAGCAGGACGGGCTCGGTCTCCCCGACCGCGACTACTACTTGAAGAACGATGCCAAATCGAAGGAGCTTCGCGCCAAGTACGAGACGCACGTCGCCGCCATGCTCGTCCTTCTCGGTGAGACCCCCGAGGCGGCGAAGACCGATGCGGCTATCGTCCTCAAGCTCGAGACTGCGCTCGCGAAGGCGAGCACGACCAAGGTCGACCTTCGCGATCCGAAGAAGAACTACCATCGCATCGAGCTCGCCGGCCTCGAGAAGACGGCGCCCGACTTTCCTTGGCAGGCGTACTTCAAGGCGCTCGGCGTCCCCGGCATCACGGCGATCAACGTCGCGCAACCCGCGTTCTTCAAGCAGGTGAGCACCGAGGTCGCGCGAATGAAGGGCACGGGCCCGGCCGCCGCGACTGCAACTGCCGAGTGGAAGACGTACCTCCGCTGGAACCTCGTGAAGTCGAGCGCGCCTACGCTCCCGGCGAAGTTCGTCGACGAGGATTTCAAGTTCCGTAGCGCGTTGAACGGCGCGAAGCAGCTGTTGCCGCGGTGGAAGCGCTGCGTCCGCGCGACCGACGCTGCGATGGGCGAGGCGCTCGCGCAGCCGTTCGTCGCCAAGACGCTCGGCGCCGAAGGCAAGGCCACGTCGCAGACGATGATCAACGGCATCGAAGCCGCGATGAAGGGCAACCTCGAGCACCTCGGGTGGATGGACGATCCGACGCGCACGAAGGCCATCGAGAAGCTCGGCCTCATCACGAACAAGATCGGCTACCCCGACGTGTGGCGCCGCTACGACGGCATCGGCGTCGCACGCGGAAGTTACTTCGAGAACGCGGAGCGCGCCGACGCGTTCGAGGTGAAGCGCCAGCTCGCGAAGATCGGCAAGCCGCTCGATCGCAAGGAGTGGCAGATGACACCGCCGACGGTGAACGCGTACTACAGCGCGTCGCTCAACGAGATGGTGTTTCCCGCGGGCATCCTGCAGCCGCCCTTCTACGCAAACCAGATGACGCCGGGCGTGAGCTACGGCGCCATCGGCATGGTGATGGGCCACGAGCTCACCCACGGCTTCGACGACGAGGGTCGTCAGTTCGACGGCCACGGCAACTTGAAGGAGTGGTGGACGCCGAAGGTCGGCAAGGAATTCGAGAAGCGTGTGGCCTGCGTCGCCTCGCAGTTCGACGAGTTCGTCGCGGTCGAGGATCCGGGCTCACCGCCCCTTCACGTGAACGGCAAGCTGACACTCGGCGAAAACATCGCCGACCTCGGTGGGCTCAAGCTCTCTTACACCGCGTTCAAAGCGTCGCTCGCCGGCAAGAAGGAAGCACCCGACGCCTCGAGCAAGTTCACGCCGGAGCAGCAGTTCTTCCTCGGCTACTCGCAGGCGTGGTGCGGCAACCTTCGCAAGGAGATGCTTCGCCTTCAAGTCACGACCAACCCGCACGCGCCGGCGCGCTTCCGCGTGATCGGTCCGCTCTCGAACCTCCCCGAGTTCGCGCAGGCGTTCTCGTGCAAAGAGGGCAGCCCCATGGTTCGACCCGCGGCCAAGCGCTGCGAGGTGTGGTGAGGCGCCACGATCATTCGTCGCGTTAGGCGGGCTCGCCGCTCACGATTTCCAGATCACCATGTCGTCGCGGTGAACGAGCTCGGCGAGGCCCGCGCGCGCCTCGGGTAGATCGTCCTTGGCCTTTCCGGCCACGAGAACCGCGTCGCCCGAGGTGCAGCGCGCGAGGCCGCGGCCGATCTCGCGCGCCTCGTGATCGAGAATGCGCACGGCGTCACCAGGGCGGAAGTCGCCGCGGATGCCGAGCACGCCAATCGAGAGCACGCTCTTGCCCTTGGTGCGCACGGCCTCCGCAGCGCCGCGATCGAGCACGACGTCGCCACGCGGGCGAAGCGTGAAAGCGATCCAGTGCTTGCGTGCGCTGAGCCGATCGCGCGCGGCGACGAAGTGGGTGCCCACGTCATCGCCGGCGAGCACGGCCTCGAGGATGCCTGGCGCGCGCGCATCGGCGACGATCGCGTGCGCCCCCGCGAGCGTGGCGCGGCGTGCCGCTTCGAGCTTGCTCGCCATTCCGCCGGTGCCGACATCGGACTTCGAAGGCCGCACGTACTTCACGGCGTCGGCCGCGTCCTCCACGACAGAGATGCGCTTGCCGTCGGCGTCGAGCAAACCTTCGATGTCGGAGAGCAGGATGAGGAGATCGGCGTCCACCAGCGGGGTGACCATCGCCGCGAGCTGATCGTTGTCGCCGAACTTGATCTCGTCGACCGCGACCGAGTCGTTCTCGTTGAGGATGGGCACCGCGCCCGCGTCGAGGAGCGCGCCGAGCGCGGCACGCGCGTTGTTCCCGCGCACGCGGTCGGCCAGATCGGCGTGTGAAAGCAGAACTTGCGCGACCGGCACACCGAGCGCACCGAACGCCTCTTCGTACGCGCGCATCAAGAGGCTCTGCCCCGCGGCCGCGGCCGCTTGGAGCTTGGCCATCTCGCGCGGGCGACCACCGAAGCCGAGCTTCTTCGTGCCGAGGGCGATGGCGCCGCTCGAGACGAGGACCACCGATCGACCCTCCTTGAGCGCGGCGGAGATCGCCGTGGCAAGGCGCTGGTAGACACCAGCATCGGCCGCCAGCGTGCGCGAGCCGAGCTTGACGACCACACGCCGCGCGGCCGCGCAGGCGGGACGTGCGGGCGTGCCCTCGGTGCTCACGGTTTCTGAACGGCGCCTACGCGCTCGTCGAACGCGGCGTTGAGCCGGCGCACGATCCAGTCGGGGAGGCTCGCGGCGGCGATGATGACGCCGTCGATCAGCTGCGTTGCCTGATCGCGCTGATCGTCGGCGGGTGCCAGGCGCGGCGCGTTGTCGGTCTGGAGATCGGCGCGCATGGCGAGGAGCACCGACTCGTCGATCGCCTTGCGTACGCGACGTGCCTCTTCGACGTCGATGCGCGCGGAGCGCTCGGTGCGCTTCGACTCGAGGTAGCGGTTGAGGAGATGACCGAGCGCGAACGTCTGCGCGGCGCTGCGAAGCGGCGGCAAGAAGCCGAGCGGCGTGAACCGCGTGAGGAGCTTTCCCGTAGCGAAGCGAACGGCTTGCCCGACGAAGCCGCGTGATGGACCGGCAGCTTCGGGCTCGCACAGAACGGTGCGCGCTTCGGGCGTGAGTGAGAGCCCATGCAACGCGGTGACGTCTTGCACGAGCGCACCACGGATGCGGCGCGCGAGCGTGTCGGGGATCCATGGAAGCGGGACGGTGCCCGCGCCGGCACCGAGAGCGGAATAGACGCCGAGCCTTCCCGTGCCGAGCCCGTTCTTGCGTTCGGCGAGGCTCACCGGAGCTTCTTGTTCGGCAACGATGCGATCCTTCGTCAAGCGCGCTCCTTCGTGTGCCGCTGGGTCATGTTCACGCTCATGTTCACGGTCACGCTCACGCTCACGGGCACGCTCACGCGAAGGCGCGCGCGATCGGTCGGAGCTCGACAAGAACGGCGCTTGCCTCGTCGGCGGCGTCGAGCAAATCGCGCGTCTTCGAGCAGTCACCAGCAAGGTGCACCGTCATCAGCGCGCCCTCGGCACCGTGGTTCACGATGCCGCCGCGCGCGCGTACCAGCTCGGCGAAGCGCGCGCTTTCGCCCACGACACGCACGGCGTAGGTGGCCTCGTGGGCCGCAAGATCGCGAAGTGGACCTTGTGCCGCAACCGCCGAACCGTTGAGGAGAATCGCTTCGTCGGCCGCGAGCGAGATGGGTGCGTCGAGCGGCGCACGGCCAGCGAAGACGATGAATGGAGCATCACCGACGGCATCGAGAACGATGCGCGAGAACGTGCGCGCGACCTCGTCGGGGAGGACGGCCGTAGGATCTTCGAGCACGATCGTGTGCGCACCGGTGGCGAGCGCTGCGGCGATGACGGCGGCGCGCCTCTCGTGGAGCGGTAGACCATGGAGCCAGGCGTTCGCGACGCCGGACA
>CAXSGV010000256.1:8583-9593 GCA_964236615.1 uncultured Polyangiaceae bacterium | reverse complement strand
CGGCAAGCTGGCAGGCCGAGCGCGCCGAGGATCCCGAAATCCGAAAGATGATGAAGCAGATCGCCGAAGACGAGACGCGCCACGCGGCCCTCTCGTGGTCGGTTGCACGCTGGGCCGATGCACGCCTCACCCCCGGCGAGCGCGCCCGCGTCACCGCTTCAGTGACCGCCGCCGTTCGCGTGCTCGAGTCGGAGCTTGGCTCGGAGCCCGACGAGGACCTCGTCCGCAGCGCCGGCTTGCCACGCGCGCGTGAAGCGAAGTGGATGCTCGCCCAGATGCGCACGGCGCTGTTGCCCGCGTGAACGAGCGCCACCGCCGTTCACGCGACCACGAACGAATCAGTGCGCGCGTGGCAGCGGAAACGCGGCGCGGTAGTCGCGCAGCGTGCTCGCTTCGTCGTGGTCGTGCACAAAGCCCGTCTTCTCACGGAACGCGCTCGCGTCGACGACGATCGGGTATTTGATGTGCGTCAGCGCACCGGGGGGAAGCTTCGGCAGGCCGCCGCGACCGATCGCCATGGCGAGTAGGAACTCGGGGAGGGGAAGCGACTTGCGTCCCGTCTCCTTGATGACGATGGAGAGCGGTACCGGCTGCGGGCCGGCGACGTTGTAGATGCCGCGCACACGCTTGGCGAGCGTTAGGGAGATTGCGCTCACGACGTCGTCCTCGTGCATGAACTGGAAGAGCGGGTCGTAGCCGAGCAGCGTCGGGACGCGGCGGCCGCGAAGGAAGGTCGCGAGCGTGCCGTGGCCTGACGGACCTAGCGTGTAACATACACGCAATACGGAGGTGATCAGGCCGGGGTCGCGCCAGAGCGCGGTTGCAGCGTACAGATCGGCGGCGACGAGATCGGCAAGCTCGGGGAAGCTCGCGAGAGCCATCGGCGGCTCGTCCTCGGTGTGGAACATCGGCGAGTCCGAGCCCGCGCCGTAGAAGGTGTGGCGGCCGACGAAGACGGCATGCTCGACGCCGTAGTTGCGGCAGTGATCGAACACGGCGCGCGTGCCGCC
>CAXSGV010000256.1:5812-8573 GCA_964236615.1 uncultured Polyangiaceae bacterium | reverse complement strand
GAGGTTGATGCGGTACCGTTCCTCGCCGCGCACGACGAGGCTCGTGACCGTCGCCATGTGCACGACGGCTCGCGGGCGGATCTTGCGGAACACATCCTCGGCCGCGCGCTTGCGGATGTCGACCGGATGGACGTCGATACCCTTCGGGGGATCGTGCCAGCGGCGGGCGTCGACGCCTGATACCTCGTGCCCCTCGTCGCGCAGACGCACCGCGAGCTTGCGGCCGATGCCGCCCGCAATTCCGGGGATGAGAACCCTCACGGCTTGCCCGGCATGCCTGCGCCGAGAATCGCCGGAGCAGGATCACCGCGACGCAGACGGCGGCCGTGCTCGATGAGGCGCGTGATGCTCGCCTTCACCTCGTCGACATAGCCGAGGATGACCTCGTCGTCCTCGGAGCCCGTGCCGTGAAACACCATCGGTGCACCGTAGAAGATCTCGAGCTTCACTGGCAGCGGCAGCGCGACGAGCCATGGCGTGATCGGAATATAGGGAAGGCCGAGCATGTGGCCGATGCGGTACGCGTTCGAGATCGTCGGCACGGCGTCGCCGCCACCGAGGAAGCCAAAGGGGATGATCGGCGTCTTCGTCTTCAGCGCGAGGCGCATGAAGCCGGTGCCGAAGTCGACGAGCGAGTGGCGCTCTTTGTAGAGCTTGGCTGTGCCGCGCGCGCCCTCGGGGAACACCATGAGCAGGCGGTCTTCCTCGAGCAGGCGCACCGCGTGCTCGGGGAGCCCCGTGAACTGACCCGTGCGGTTCGTCCACAGCGACGCGATCGGCAGCTTGTTGATGAATTTTTCGACCATCCCCTGCGCGAGGCGGGGCGGGGTCATCTCGAGGAACATCGACGCGATGACCATCGCGCCGTCGATCGCGACGCCACCGGAATGGTTGCCGACGAGCATCGCGCGACCGCGCGGCGGGACGTTGGCGATGCCATGCGATTCGACCGAGAAGTAGTGCTTGTAGAACACCGAGAGCGCCGTGAAGGCGACGCGAAGGTGCTTTTTCGAGATCCCGTAGGGATCGGTTCCGAGCTCGCTGAATGGGATCTCGAGTCGGTTCACCCGCTCGCGTATCGACTCTGTCGACTCTGGCACCGCCCAACGATACAGGAGGACGCGCTCAGACGGACGAATGCTGGTTCATCAGGCCAACGTAGGCGGAGATGACTTCCGCGACGTCGGGTGCAAGGCGCGAGAACTCGAGACCGATCGCGCGCGGGCCTTCGACATCGCCAGGGCGCGCCGCGCGAATCCACCGCGTGTCGGCCGCCACCGTGACGATGCGACCATCGATCGGAAGCGCGAACCGGATGTAGACGCGACGATTGACCGGGCACGCGTCACGCGAGATGACGAGCATGCCGCCTTCGGAAATGTCCTCGTTGCGGCCTTCGAGCGTGACCATTTCCGCGTTCGGCGTGCCGGGCTCAGCGGGGATGACGATGCGAACGGGCGTCGCGTACGGAGCGCGAAGAGCGCGGCGCCGCTGCATGCCTGCCGCTGCGATCTGCGGTTGGCTCGCGTCGTCGCTAGGCTTCTCCTTGACGATCTCGAGCTTCTTCGACGGCAGTGTGCCGAGGAGCCGCGTGCGCGTGCGGCCGCTCGGCATCGCTTCCTGGATCTCGCGCGCGAAAGCGGCGACGTTCGGCGTGCGATCTTCACGACGCTTGGCGATCGCACGGCCCACGACCTTGGAGAGCGCTTCGTTCGCGTCGGGGCAGAAATCGAGCACGCTCGGGGGCGCATCGGGGGTCGCGGCCTTCAGGAGCACTTGCTGGTAGTTGCCGACGTAGGGGACGCGGCCCGTCAGGCACTCGAACATCGTGATGCCGAGCGCGTACACGTCGGAGCGCGCGTCGATGTCGCCGAACGCGAGGAGCTGTTCCGGTGCCATGTACTCGGGCGTGCCGATGAGCGCGCCGATTCCGGTGATTTTCTGCTCGCGGGGCTCGCTCATCTGCGCGATGCCGAAGTCGACGAGCTTGATGCGCTCGTAGCCGTAACGATCACGGACGACGAAGATGTTTCCCGGCTTGATGTCGCGATGGACGATCCCCGCTGCGTGCGCAGCGCCGAGCGCGTCGCAGAGCTGGAGGATGACGCCGGTCGTATCGTCCTTCGACAGCTTTCCGCGCGCCGCGAGCAGGCCTTCGAGGGTACGGCCTTCGAGCATTTCCAGAACGATGTACGGCGTGCCATCCTCGGCAATGCCGCCGTCGAGGATATCGACGATGCCGGGATGGCGAACCGCAGCGAGAGCCCGCGCTTCGCGAAGGAGGCGAGCGCGAAGCTCACTGACGGCCGACCACGACGCGTCGGGGGTCACGATCTTGAGCGCAACGAGGTTTCCGGTGAAGCGATGGCGCGCTTCGAAGACGACGCCGGCGGCCCCACGTCCGAGATCGCGACGCAGCTCGTAGCGACGATCGATGATGTCACCGACCTCGAACGTCCCCGGGCGCTTCTCGGCGGTCTGCCCCTCACGCGGATGACTCATGCTCATGACCAGAAGGACGGACGGTCAGGGGCGTGAGTTAAGGCCTCAGCTCGTCAGAGGAGGGGCGGGCAACGCAAAATGGAAGGTTGTTCCCACACGAAGGCGGCTGATCACCCATATGCGCCCACCATGCGCCTCGACGAGGCCGCGGCAGAGGCTGAGGCCGAGACCATCGTGGTCGTCTCCGTCGGCGAGGCGGTCGCGGTGGTGGGGCGATCGCCATTCCTCGAACAAATACGGCCATTGTTCGACGGGAATG
>CAXSGV010000256.1:0-5802 GCA_964236615.1 uncultured Polyangiaceae bacterium | reverse complement strand
CCCACCGTCCGAGACCGAGACGACGGCCATGCCCGCTCGGAGGGAGCTCGACAAGATCACCTGGCCGCCTTCGGAGCTGGCACCGATCGCATTGTCCACGAGGTGAAAGAGGACACGTGCGATCCGCTCGGCATCGCACCAGGCCGTCAGCGGGGCGGGGGCGCGGTCGATGACGAGAGAGATCGATCGCTCGGCCGCACGCGCGGCGTGGCGCGAGACGGCCCCCTCGAGCAGCGGCTCGATCGGGTGGGCAGCCAGACGAAGGTGGGCTTCGCCAGCGCGAAGCTTCTCGAGCTCGACGACGTCGCGGTAGATGCGGGAGATTCGCCCGACTTGCTGGGCGGCCGGCGCCCGCTCGCGCGCATGGGCCCCGCGGCGAAGGAGCGATCGCCTCACGGCTGCCAATGCCTTTTCCAGCATGGACGATACCTCGGGCTCCCGGCCGTCGATCGCAAGCGGGAGCGGAGCAGACGCGCCCACCGATACGACTCGCAACACGCATCATGATAGCGTCGGATCGTGCAGCACATGGGTGGACCCGCCATCCGCACCGGTCGGCTGGTCAAGGGGAAGTGGCATGTCGACGCGCGTCTCGGGGACGGCGCGACGGCCACGGTCTACGCCGCGACGCACCGCAACGGCTACCGCGTCGCGCTCAAGGTGCTTCACCCTGATCTGGCGCGAAACAAAGAGATCACCTCGCGCTTTCTTCGCGAGGGTTACGTCGCCAACACGATCAAGCACCCCGGGATCGTCCGCGTCCTCGACGACGACACATCCGAGGACGGTTCTGTGTTTCTCGTGATGGAGCTGCTCGAAGGCGATTCGCTCGAGAAGCACGCAGCGCGCACGGGGGGCCGACTCCCAATCGATCAGGCGCTCGATTATTCCGACAAGCTTCTGGACGTGCTTGCCGCCGCGCACGCGGTCGGCGTAGTTCACCGCGACATCAAACCCGAGAACGTGGTCGTGCTCGCCGACGGCACGATCAAGGTGCTCGACTTCGGGCTCGCACAGCTGAAGGCAGGGCGGGACTCGACGCGGACGGGACTCGTCCTCGGCACGCCCGACTTCATGTCACCCGAGCAAGCAAGCGGCCACAACGCGACCATTGACGCGCGTGCGGACATCTACGGTGTCGGCGCGACGCTCTTCACGCTGCTCTCGGGGCAGCCCGTGCACCGCGCGCGCTCTCTTCACGAGCACCTGCTCATCATCGCCACCACGCGCGTGCGCCCGCTCGTCGAAGCGGCGCCCTTCGTTCCGGTGGCGGTTTGCGAGATCGTCGATCGCGCGCTGCTCCTCGAAAAATCACGACGATGGAGCGACGCGCGCCACATGCAGGCCGCGCTGCGTGGCGCGCGCAACGTCGAGAGCATGAACCCCACCACCGGCCCGGTTGCGACAGGCGCGACCCCGCAGGGCGTATCGCTCGAGCGGCCATCGACGCCGACGCGCCTCGACTACCAACCTGCGCCCGGAGCGCCGCCATCACCGCCATCCCGGCCCGCGCATCGCCACACCGATCCCGTTCCTCCGCCTTACGCGTTGCGGACGCCTGCGCCCTCCTACCGGCTCGGTACGCCGCCGCCGTCGTCGGTTCAGGACTTGATAAACGAGAGCTCGGGCTCGTACCCCCCGAGCTTCTCTTCCAACGCGTCGGTTCAGTACGTCGCGCCGCTCTCGTCGCGACCGTCGACAGGGCAAGTGCGCGTCGCGGTGCAGGGGCCCGACGCCATTCCCGTGAGCCAGCGCGCTCCGGGGACGCAGGTGTCGCCGGCCCCGCGCGGGGGTGTCGCGCCCGAGCTCGACGAGACCGTCATCGGTCCATCCTCGGTCAAGTACGACGCGAGCTCGGGCTCCTACGTCGCGCTGACGGGGTTCCCGATCGCGCCTGGCGATCTCAACGCCACCTCGTTCGGCGCGCGACGGCCGGAGAAGACGTCGGGTGCATGGCTGGGTCGGATCCTGATCTTGGGCGTCATCGTGATGACGCTGATGCTCTTGCTGTTCGTGTCGATGCTCAGGAAAGGCAGCGGCCACCCGGTCCGCACGAGCACGAGCACGAGCGCGACCACGAAGCGTTAGCTTCCGAGGAAATCAGATGCGCGTCCGTGTATGCCGAGCGCGGCGAGATCATGGGCGAGGCACTCGCGAACCAGCTCGGCGAACGGCACGCGCGGCGTCCAGCCGAGCGCGCGGAGCTTCGAGGCGTCGCCCACGAGGGAGAGAATGTCGTTCGGTCGCGCGTACGACGGATCCTCTTCGAGCACGTCGTTGGGGTCGAGCTTGGCGAGCGCGCATGCGAGCTCCGCCATCGCGCGGATCGAGTGTCCGCTGCCGGACGCGCACGCGTAGTCGCCGGGGGACGGAAGCCCATTGTCGTCACCGATCCCTAGAAGCATCGCCGCGGCTGCAAAGTCACGCGCGTGGCAGATGTCGCGCACGACGTGCATCGTGCCGAGCCGAAGCTTGTTCTCGCGGCCGGCGACCACCGCCGCCACACCGCGCGTGATCTTGCGGAGCACGAGGTTCGGTGCGCTCCGCGGCGACGCTGCCATGAAATAGACGAGGTTCGACATCGGCGCGCCGAGGCCTTCGCGCGCGTTGGTGACGGCGAGCTGGCCTGCGGCCTTTGCCACGCCGTAGGGAGAAACAGGCGCGATCGGCGTGCGCTCGTCCTGGATCTCGGTCGTGACTTGGCCATACACGTTGCTGCTGCTCGCGTGGACGAGACGCGTGCGCGCACCCATGCCGAGCGTGTACGCGGCGACCGCGACGAGGTGACCGTTCGACACGAAGGCGCCGACCGGATCCTTCCACGTCGACGGAATATCCGTGTTCGCACCAAGCAGCACGACGGCATCGACCGCGCCGTTGCCCGTGAGTAGCTCGGTGATGCCTTCCATCGTCCAGCTTCCGCGCGCGGCTGCGACACCGGGGGGAAGCGGACGTGTCCGCGCAGGTCCGCCGATGCCGAGGACCTGGTGACCTCGTTCGATCGCGAGCTCGGCGAGGTAGGAGCCTACCTGCCCGGTGACGCCAGTGACGAGGAGGCGTGCCACGCTCAGCCTCCCTCACGCGTGCGGGTGATCCGCGGCACGTTGGCGCGCCCGACCTCGGCGAGGTCGAGCGTGCCGGCGACGTGCGCGGCGGCGATGGCTCGACCCCACGCACCAGCGTGCTCGCGAACTGCGGCGACGTCGATCCCCTCGAAGGCATCCGGGAGCGGCGCGAGCTTCTCGAGCGCGCGCTCGATCATGCCGGGCGCGCGATCGGCTCGCTTCATCACGAGCAACTTGTGCACCGCGGCCGCCACGAGGATGAGCCCTTGGACGAGATCGCGGCGCGCCGGATCGGTCTCGCGGTTCCACAGGATCTCCCACGCTTCGTGGGCGTCCCAAAATTTTCTCTCTGCATAGAGATGCTCGCCTCGCATGAAGTCGGCGTCGGTCGCGATCACGCGTGACCGCGGAGCGATTCGAGATCGTGGACGAGCTCGCTGAACGCGACGGGGCCAAGTAGGCCGAACGTCTTCGCTAGCGCCTTTTTTCGAGGAGCGCCCGCGTTCGAAGCGGCGAGGACAAGCGCGCCGATCGTCTGCGGGGGCGTCTCCCGCGCGGCGCCCATCCATAGGCCGGGCTCGAGCGTGAGCGAGGCGACGACGTCGTTGTCGATGACCTTGAACACCGCGTGCACGACGCCCGCGTCCTCCGGCGACGTACGTTCCCACCCGCGCTGAAGGAGGTTCATCACGCGGCCGGCGGGGCACGTCACGCCCGCGACGCGCTCGAGGACCGCGCCCTTCTTCTCGACCGCCGACGGCTGGTGCACCGTGCGACCGAGCTGCGCGAACGGCTGCACCAGCTCGTAGTCGCCGAAGAGCGCCGACCACCGTGCGATCTCCTTGGCCCCCATGCGTGCAGGGTGCGCGATCGCGATCGTGGCCTTCGTGGGTAGCTTCACTGCGACGTCCGCCGCAGTCGCGTAGGTGTCGTCCTCTGCAACGCGGAAGGCGATCAGCGGCTTGCCGTGACCGTCGACCGTGGTCCAGACGAGCCCCTGCGCCGGGTGACGCATCACCGGGTGGCTCACGAAGACGCGTTCGAAGTCCGCAAGTGTCCAGCGGCGCTCGGCACGCATGGCGTCCTCGAGACGACGCGCTTGCCCCGGCGCTGCGCTGCGAAGGTCCTTCTTGAAGGCGAGGAATATCGCGCGCGCGGTGGCGGCCTTCTTCGCGTCGTCGGTCTTGCCGGGCTTCGGAAGATCGGGGAGCCGCTCGCCTGCGGCGGTGCGCACGACCGCGCGAAAGCCGGGGTCGAGCGTCGCGACGAGCTTGCGCTTGCCGAAGTCGAGGTGAAGCTCGCCCGAGGCATCGAGGCCGAGCTGCGGCACCTCGAGATCTTCAGCCGACACGTTGCGCGCCTTCGCCATCGCCGCGATCGCGATCTTGGCGGCACCGCGGAGGACGCGGGACTTCGACTTGTACGAGAGACCCTGAAGGAGACCGAGCGCGACGTCGGTGCCGATCTCCCCGATGGCAGCGACCGCGATCTCGGCACGCCGCGAAAACGAGTAGGCCCATTCGGTGGCGAGAGCAGCCAGCTTGCGCGCGATCTCGTCGTCGCCGAAGCGGCCGAGCGAGGTCAGCGCCCACTGGTGCTTCATGTCGGCAGCCGCGTCCCTCCATGCTTCGAACAGCGCCCACGCAAAGCGTGCGAGCGACGCGCGTTCGCAGAGCGCCGTCACGCGCGCGATCTCTTTGGCGTCGGGCTTTTTTGCCGACAGCGCGCGCACGAGCGCAAGGAGGTCCTCGCGCGCGAGCTTCTTCCGAGCTGTGCCCCCCTTTGCCACATCGACCGCCGGCAAGTCCTCGAGGTGCACGAATTGCGGGATCGTCTTGTCGCGCGGGTGGGGCGATGCGGGCCGCGCGAGCTCCTTCAACGTCGCCGAGAGCTTGGCCGAGAGGTTCCCCTTGGCGAGCAACCGCGCGACCGCGGCGCGTACGGCGGCGTTCGCGGGCTCCGCCTTCAGAACCTTTTGCGCGGCGGCTATCGCCGGTCGCGTCTCGAACTCCTGGTAGTGCGAACCATGCGCGAGCATGTCGAACAGCAGCAGCGCATCGGCAGAGGTGTAGACCCCACGGGACGAGAAGTGGCGGACCAAGTTGTAGGTGCCGCTCCAGGTCGTCTTTTCATAGGCCTTCAACCGCAGCGCAAGGGCGACCGTCAATGCCGAGGTGATGAGGGACTTGTCCGAGGCGAGCTTCACGACCGAAGGCAGCGTGAGAAAGTCGGTCGAGTCACCTTTCTTCGCCGCCTCCTTGCAGATGGTCAGCACCAGTGCCTTTGCCGCCTTTTCGTGCGCGGCATAGAGAGGTGAGCTCGCGCGCTTTGCTTTCGCCTTCGCCTTCGCCATGGGCGCATGGTCGACGGTCAGTCGACGAGGATCAACCCTACCGGCAGACCTTCGCCGAAGAATGCAGCGCGCTCGGCGGCCTCGACCAGCACGACCTCTTCGACGGCGCGGATGTGATCCTCGCGCGCGGCAATGGCGCGCAAACGATCGGCGACGGTGGCGCGCACGCGATCGGAGACGTCCCGCGCGCGGTCACCGGTCCTTCGCGCGAGCGCGACGGCCGCCACCGCTGCGGTCGGAACCTGGCCCCATTTTTCGCGGAGGAGGTGATCAAGCCAGCGTTCGGCGGTGAGTGGCGACACGACGTGGTGCACGCTCGCGTACGCAGGCACGCGCGCGCCGAGGCGACCGAGCGCGGCCCACAACCGCGGATCCCGATCGGTC
>CAXSGV010000255.1:8120-9649 GCA_964236615.1 uncultured Polyangiaceae bacterium | reverse complement strand
GTGTTCCAGAACTACGCGCTCTATCCGCACATGACGGTCTTCGACAACATGGCCTTCGCGCTCAAGATGCGCGGCGTCGACAAGGCCCAGATCAAGGAGCGCGTGCTCACGGCAGCGCGCTCGCTCGACATCGAGCACCTCCTCGATCGCAAGCCGCGCGCTCTCTCCGGCGGCCAGCGCCAGCGCATCGCGATCGGGCGCGCAGTGGTGCGCGAGCCCAAGGTCTTCTTGATGGACGAGCCGCTCTCGAATCTCGACGCCAAGCTGCGCGTCACGATGCGCGCGGAGATCAAGAAGCTGCACCAGCGGCTTCGGACGACGTTCGTGTATGTTACACACGACCAGACGGAAGCGATGACGCTCGGCGATCGCATCTGCGTGCTGGACGGCGGCATGCTCCAGCAGTGCGACACCCCGCACGCGCTCTACCACCTGCCCGAGAACCTCTTCGGCGCGACCTTCATCGGCTCGCCGCAGATGAACGTGCTCCGCGGGACAGTCACGCGCGACGGCACCACGGCCACCGTGAGCGGCCCCGGCTTTCGATTCGAGGTGCCCGCGTCCTCGCGCGAAGGTGAGGTGATCGTCGGGGTTCGCCCCGAGCACGTCACGCGCATCCAGGCGGGCGCGTCAGCGACGCTCGGCATTCGCGGGACGGTCGACCTCGTCGAGCCTCTCGGCTTCGAGTCGTTCGTGACCCTCACCCTGGAGGGTGAGGGCAACCACGTGCCCTTCGTCTTTCGCGAGACCGATAGCGGCGATTCCGCGCCTGTTTTCCCGGGCGATCACGTGTCGGTCACCGTCCCGTCATCGCGCGTTCACATGTTCCATTCGAAAACCGAACGACGTCTCACCTAGTAACCGTTTGGTGCAGAAGCACGAGGCCGTTGGCCGTGGTATCTAACCGAGGCCTTGGCTGCCTCTCCGCGACACTTGCGTCTCGCGCCGAGCCGCCCCCCTCCGCCGGTCGATGACGACAAGGCCGACTACAACCTGCGGCTCCTCTGGCCGCTCGCGAGGTACGTCGAAGATTTCCAAGGGCTCGACGCGCTGAAGGACGTCGCCGCGGCGAGCGGCCTCGTGGTCGAAGACTTCGCAGGCAAGAACCGTTGGATATCGGCGGCGCGGTTCGAGTCGTTGCTCGCCACCTTCCGCGATGTGACCGTCACCGAGGAGACCTACCGCCTCGCGTGCGTTCATCGCATCGCCGAGTCCTTCGGTCCGTTTCGGTACGTGCTGTGGGCGACCTCACCAGCCGCGATCTTCCAGCTCGCGGCGAAGACGTACCACGTCGTTTCCACGGTCGGCGAGCCGGTCGTCGTGTCGCGTGGCCGGACGTGGTTGCGTGGCCGGGTCACCCTTCCGGCCGACGTTCCGTACTCGCGCGCGACCTGCATTTTGCGGCAAGCGCAGAGCGCGGTGCTCCCTACGCTGTGGGGCCTGCCGCCAGCGCTCGTGCGCGAGGAGAGCTGCATCGCGCATGGTGACGCGAGCTGCGATCTCGAATTCCGCTGGTACGATCGCCGGCG
>CAXSGV010000255.1:0-8110 GCA_964236615.1 uncultured Polyangiaceae bacterium | reverse complement strand
GCCCAATGTCGTGGGCGCGCTCGGCGGCGCTGCCACCGCGGCGATCGCGAGCTACGCGGCGCTCGGCGGGCCCGCGGGTGCGATCGCGATGGTGGTGGCCGGCATCGCCCTCGGTCACGTCTACGAGCTCCACCAGACCGATCGCGTCAACGCCACCACACGCGAGGAGGTGCTGCGCGCGCTTCGCGCCGTGGCCGAAGAGGAGGCGCAAGCGCGCCGCGAGATCCTCGACCTCAGTCACCGGCAGAAGGAATGGACGCGCCTGCTCGAAGAGGACGCCTCCGAGCGTAGCGCCGCGTTCGCGGAGGTCGCCGAGCGCATCGAGGTCATGCAGCGCCAGCGCACCACGCGTCTGCTCGGGTTCTCGCACGATCTGAAAAACCCCCTGCAAATCATCCGAATGTCGATCGACTACCTTCGCGAGAACGCTGTCGACATCGGCAGCGAGGGCGCTGATGTCGTGCGCGATCTCGATCAGTCGGTTGCCAGCATGCAGAAGATGCTCGGCGGGCTCATGCAGGTCGTCACCGCCCAGCGCGCGCTCGTACAGCTCGCCCCTCAAAGGATGGAGGTGGCACCGCTCGTCGATCGACTACGCCGCCGACTTCAGGCCCTCGTCCAGGGTCGCCCTATCAAGGTCGTCGTCTTCAAGAGCCGCGAGGCACCCGATGCGGTCAACATCGACCCGATACTGTTTGACCGCGTCCTCGACAACCTCCTGACGAACGCTGCAAAATACACGGAACGCGGGAGCATCGTCGTCGACCTCGACGGCGTGCCTGGCTTTCTCGTCGTCAAGGTGTCCGACTCCGGACGCGGCATCGCGCCCGACGCGCTCGAAGGAATGTTCCTCGCGGGCGGATCCGATCCCAAGACCCGCGCCAACAACCAGAGCTGGGGCGTCGGCCTCTCGGTCGTCGTGCAGCTCCTCGATCAGATCGGCGGCAAGCTCGAGGTCATGTCCAAGCTCGGCAGCGGCACCACCTTCTGGGTGCATCTACCGGTTGAGGTCATGGCGAATGTCGAGAAGAACGACGACGACGCCTTAAGCCGCGTGCTCAGGATCCGTAATGTGCCGGCATGACCGCTTCGGTATCGCACCTTCACGTCACGCCGCAGTCCACGTCGCTCGTCTCGCTCGTCGTTCCCAAGCTCCAGCGTCGCACCGTCGATGTCTTTCTCGAGTACCTGAAGGCCGAGGGGGTCGAGGTCGTGTTCGGGATCCCCGGCGGGCTCCTCTATCCATTTTTCGCTTCGATCGAAGCCGACCGCGACATCTCGCTCATCACGACGAAGCACGAGGAGGGCGCCGCGTTCATGGCCGACGGCTACGCCCGCGCGAAGAATCGCCTGGCCGTGTGCGCCGGCACGAGTGGCCCCGGCGCCACCAACCTGCTGACCGGCGTCGCGTGCGCGTTCGCGGACGGGGTGCCCATGCTCGTTCTCACGGGCCAAGCGGCGTCGCACGCGCTCGGTAAAGGCGCGGCGCAGGAGACGACGCGCGAGGACATCGACATCGTCGAGATGTTCCGTCCCGTCACCAAGTACTCGGCCATGGTGACGACGGCCGCGAGCATGGCGCACCACCTTCGTCGCGCGCTACGCAACGCGCTCACCGGGCGTCCCGGTCCGGTGCACCTCAACGTGCCCGTCGACATCTGGGAGAAGCCGCTCGAAGAAGAGTGGTTCGACCCACGTACGTACCGCTCCGAGACGCGCAACTTCGATCGAGTGGCCGTGCAAAAGGCCGGCGACATGCTGCTGTCGGCGAAAAATCCGGTCATCCTCGCGGGCTCCGGCGTCGGAATCGCCGGCGCCGCGGAGCACCTCAAGGCGCTCGCCGACCTCCTTCCGGCGCGCGTCGCCACCACGCCTCGCGCCAAGGGCATCTTCCCCGAGGACGACGCGTACTCGCTGGGCGTGCTCGGCGTCGCGGGGCATCGCGACGCGCGCGAGACGATCTTCGGCGACGACGTCGATGTGCTCTTCACCGTCGGCGCCTCACTCAACGAGACGAGCACGATGAACTGGAGCCCGAAGCTCGTGCCGTCGCGCGCGCTGATCCAGCTCGACATCGACGCCGACAAGCTGGGTCGCAACTACCCTGTCGACCTCGCGCTGCAGGGCGACGCGCAGAGCATTCTCGTCGAGCTCGTCTACCACTTGCATCGTCGCATCCGTGAGGGCGAGCTGCCGGCATCGCGCTGGGAACAGTATCCGCCGCTCGTCCGCGGCAACGCCCGCTACGAGGACGCAGCCCAGCGCATCTCCGAGTCGACGCCCATCACGCCACAACGATGCCGCGCCGACCTCGAGGAGGTGATGCCAGACAACGCCGTCATCTTCTCGGATATCGGCGGGCACATGCTCTTCAACATCCACCACCTGTGCATCAAGAAGAACCAGAAGTTCTTCATCAACCTCGGCTTCGGCTCGATGGGCCACGGAACGATCGCGCCCATCGGTGCCGCGCTCGCAGAGCCCGGTCGCCCGGTGTTCGCGATCATCGGCGATGGTTGTTTCACGATGAACGGAATGGACCTCATCACGGCCGCCGAGCACGACGTGTCCGTCATCTGGATCGTCGAAAACAACAACATGCACGGCATCACGTGGCACTGCTCCAAGCTGCTCAACAAAGGTCAGGGGCTCGAAGCCGCGCGCTACCGGCGCCCGGTCGAGATCGCTGCGCTCGCGCGGGCGATGGGTCTTCATGCGCGCGTGGTCGAGCGTCCAGGGCAGCTGCAAGACGCGGTGCGCGAGGCCCTTCGCCTCGGCGGTCCCGCGGTCATCGAAGTTCGGGTCGACGGCACGGTCCCGCCCCCGATGGGCGAGCGCGCGCGGTCCCTTGCCGGGTTCATCGAGAAATGAGCGAAGAGAAAATGGAAGAGAAGAACGAGACGCGCGGTCCACTCGACGCAGGACAGTGGCCGACGCAGCTCGTCGCGCACGTCGTCACCACCGGCGATGCGCCGCGTATCCATGGCTACGACGTACAGAGTGATCTGGCGCGTCACTACAGTGCGAGCGAGGTCGTGCTGCTCACGTTCACGGGCGAGCTCCCGACCCCCGAGGCCCTGGCCGCGTTCGAGGTCGCCACCCTGTTCGCCGCGCCGATGCCGATCTCGTACGCGCCGACCCACGCGGCGTCCTTGGCGCGTACCTGCGCAGGCACGACGAGCTCGATCCTCGGAACCGGCACGATCACGCTCGCCGAACAGGCGCGCGTCCTGCTGCGCGATCACGCGTCGTGGATCGCGTGGATTGTCGCTCCGGTGCCCGGGGTCCTTCCCGCCGTCGTTCGCGCTACCGCCGAGGATCACGCCGCGGTGCTTCGACTCCGGGCCGCGCTCAAGGCGAAGATGGCATCTGGGGTGCCGGCGCTCGAGCACGACATCACGCTCGACGCGGCGCTCATCGCCACCTTCCACGCGGCTGGCCTCGTGAAGCCCGAACAGATCGAGTCGGCGTTCGTCCATGCGCGCCTACCCGCGGTCGTTGCAGAGGCGTTCCGCGCATCTGCAAACTACAACGATTACCCGCTGCACTTGCCGCCGATTCACTACGAGGACCCGCGATGAGCCCCCATCTCCCGATCACCCCGATCACCACGCACGTTGCGCTCAGTGTTCACGGCGACAGTCGCTTCTTCGGCCACTCCGTTCGCGGCGAGCTGCTCGGTCACGAGACCTTCACTGGCCTCATGGCACTCGCGGCCACCGGTCGCCGCGCGACCGCCGAGCAGCGCCAGATGCTCGACGACTTCTCGGTGATCATCACGACCGCCGACCCTCGCATCTGGCCGTTGAAGATCATCCGTCTCGCCGGTGCCTACGGCGGGACACTCGCCGGCTTCGCGGCGGCGCAGCTGCCCATCGAAGGCGAGACCATCGGACCGTGGATGGTCGGGCGCGCCGCGGCGCAGCTCGCCGAGCTTCGCGCCAAAGTGGGCGATCGCATCGACGACGACGCCTTCGTTGCCGCCGCGGCGCTCGAGCACGTCACCTCGAACAAGCGCATCATCGGCTACCGCGTGCCGCTCCGTGAACGCGATGAGCGCATGGTCGCGTTGCGCGGCCTACTGACGACGCGCGGTCGGGACAAGCTCCCGCACTGGCGACTTCAGGAGGCGCTTTCGATCGTCATGCTCGAGAAGAAGCACGTCGCACCGAACATCGGCGCTGGGACCGCCGCGATGCTGCTCGATCTCGGCTACGCACCGGAGGAGACGTCCGCGCTCGCGTTCTTCATGAATCAAAATGTGTTCGTCGCGAACGCCGTCGAAGGCGCGAAGCAAGCGCCAGCGTCGATGCGCCGTCTCCCCGATGAATGCGTGCGCTATGCAGGCGTCCCCGCACGCCAAAGCCCACGCGCGCTCGCGGCCGTGCGCTGACGGCTACTTCCAGGTGACGACGACGTCGCTTGCGCCGAGAGCCATCGCGAGAGCGCGAAGCTGGCGTTCGGCCTGCTTCTTTGCGCGCTCCATGACGTCGCTCTCCTTGGCCGCCTTCTCGATCGCGGCCACGGCCTCTTGCCGCGCCCGCGTCTCCAGCTGCTCGTTGCGGCGCGCAGCGATGCTCGTCGATCGCGTGTAGACGTAGGTTCGCTTCTCGTCGAGACGCGACGAAAAGATCTCGGGCGGCGGCAGCTTGATGGTCGCGACCTTCGTTTTCGGGTCCATCGCGACGTCGCCCTCGGTGAGCTTGCCGAGATCGACGCCCACGGTGACGTCGCCCGACGCGACGAGCAAGAGGTTGTCGGTGCCTTCAATGAGACCGAAGAAGTTGTTCTGCTTGTCCGTGAGGTCGATCACCTTCTCGAGATGAAGCTCCGTGGTCTCGAGCTTCGAGACGTCCCGCATCGCGACGAGCAGCGTGGCCGAGGGGCGGATCGACACCACGCTCGACGCGTCGTTCGGCTTCGCGTTGATGAGGTAGAGCACGGTGCCGAGCGCGAGCAGCACGTTCACGACGACGAGCGGCCAAAGCGGCAGCGGCGCGCGCGCCCCGACCGTGGAAGGGCGTGTCGGGAGTGGTGCGGCCGGCGGCGACTCATCCATGCGTCGTCGATTGTACACGCGCGAGCGCGCCGTTAGCTTGGATCCTCGGAGGTGACACTTCTCATGAATCGATCCCGCCTTCTCATGGCTTCGACTCTTGCCGCGGTTGCCGGTGCCTTTGCGCTGATCGGGTGCGGCGACGACGACACCGTTTCCCCGGGCGACATCGTCGTCGACGGCGGCCAAGACGGCACCACGGGCGACACGGGTGCGTCCGATACCGGCGCACAAGACGGCGCGAACGACGCGCGGGCGGACGGTGGCCCGTCCGTGAACGCCACCACGATCGTCAAGACGAACGCGGCTCTCGGGGAGCTCGCCGAGAGCGTGGCCTACCGCGGAACGGACACGTACCTCACGTACGCGCCCACCGGGAAGATCGTGAAGGTCGCCGCGAATGGGACGGTGACGCCGTACGCGCAGGTTCCGATCAGCACGACGTCGGCCTCGAAGAACTTCGCGCTCGGCCTTGCCTTCGATGCCGCAGGCAACCTCTACGTGGGCGTGTCGACCGCGACGCCGGCCGACGCGCTCGCGCCCGCTGGCATCTACAAGATCCCCACGGGTGGAACCGACGGCGGCACTGTCGCGCCAGTTCCGTTTGCGACGAGCCCGACCATGAATTTCCCCAACGCGCTTCTGTTCGACGATGCGGGCAAGCTCTGGATCACGGACTCCTTCGGCACGCTCTTCAACGTCGACGGAACCCTTGGCGGCATTGCGACCGCGTACCTCGCGGACCCCGCGCTCCAGGGCGACAACGCGGCGTGCCCGCTTCCAGGCCAGCCGTACCCGATTGGCGCCAACGGCATCGCGTTCGACCCCACGAAGCAGAGCTTCTACATCGCGAACACCAACAAGGGGACGATCACGCGCGTACCGCGGCTCACCGACGGCGGCACGCCGACGGCGACGGTGGTCGTGAACGACTGCGCGAAGCTCGAAGGCATCGACGGACTGATCACGGACTCGAAGACGGGCAACCTGATTGCGGTGAACAACGGACAGAATTTGGTCCAGCGCATCGTGCCGCCGCTCGGCGACGCGGGCGTCGGGACGATCGAGACGATCTACTCGGGGCCGCCTCTCGACTCCCCCGCTGGCATCGTCGAGATCCCGGGCGCCGCGAGCCCGCAGGTGTTCCACATCGCGAACGCGGCCTTCGTGTCCGCTTCGTTGCCGGCCGACGCCGGTGTCACGCCTGCGCCCGGTCTGGTGAAGTTGACGATACGCTGAGGTAATGGAAGCAAAGGCGCCGGCAGAGATCGACAGACTGCGCCTCGAGCGCGATCTCTTCCGGCGGCTGCTCGAGCTCGGACAGCACGAGGACGTGACTCCGTTCCTCGCTGCCGCGCTCGACCTCGTGGTCGAGGTCACGCGCGCCGAACGTGGGTACCTCGAGCTTCACGGTGAGCTGCGGATGGCGCGCGGCTTCTCCGACGACGAGATAGCCCGAATCAAGTACGAGATCTCGAGCGGCATCGTCGCCGAAGCGCTGGCGACGGGGCGCACCATCAGCACGGCGAGTGCAATCGACGACCCACGCTTTCGCGATCAGAAGAGCGTGCAGGCACAGAAGATTCGCGCCGTACTGTGTGCACCCATCGGTGCCCCGCACCCCATGGGCGTGCTGTACCTCCAGGGCCGCGGCGCGCCTGGTCCTTTTCCAGAAGAGGATCGCGCGCACGCGGAGGTGTTCGCGCGCCACCTCGCACCGCTCGCCGATCGCATCGTGGTGAAAGCTTCTCGCGAAGACGCGGACGCGACGAAGGAGCTCCGTGCGCGTCTGCCGGCGTCGGCGATCGCATCCATTGCGGGCACGAGCGCTGCGCTCGCCAACGTGTTCCGCGCGGTGCTCGTGGCCGCACCCGTGCAAGTGCCCGTGCTCGTCACCGGCGAGACCGGCACCGGCAAGACGGCGATCGCGCGTGCGCTCCACGAGGCGTCGCCGCGCGCTCGTGGGCCGTTTGTCGAAGTGAACTGCGCGGCCGTGCCCGAGGCGCTCTTCGAAAGCGAGCTGTTCGGCGCAGAGAAGGGGGCACACAGCACGGCGACGCGACGCATCGAAGGAAAGATCGACGCCGCGAAAGGCGGCACGCTGTTCCTCGACGAGATCGGCGAGATGCCGCACGCGGCCCAGGCGAAGCTGCTCATGTTTCTCCAGAGCAAGCGCTACTACCGGCTCGGGAGCACCACTCCCATCGACGCCGACGTCCGCGTCATCGCGGCAACGAACGCCGACCTCGAGGCGTCCGTCGTCGCAAAACGATTCCGTGAGGATCTCTTCTATCGGTTGAACGTTCTTGCCGTCACCGTACCGCCGCTGCGCGAGCGCCCCACCGACGTCGCGGCGATCTCCGACGCGATCCTGCGCGTGATCGGAGCGGCGCAAGGCAAGGTGCTCCCGCTCTCGTTCGCGTCGCGCGTGGCGCTCGAGGGAGCGGAGTGGCCCGGCAACGTGCGGCAGCTCGAGAACACGTTGCAGCGTGGGTGGGCCGTGGCATCGAGCGAAGAGGCAGTGGCGATCGAGCCAAGACACCTCTTTCCCGATCGCGCCGCGAGCGACGACGAGACGAAGGGGCAGGGGGTGCTCGCGTACCAGGACGCGACGCGCGCGTTCCAAGCGCGCTACTTGCGCGAGGCGCTCGAGGCCACGTCGTGGAACGTGAGCGAGACTGCGCGCCGCATCGGGCTTGCGCGGTCGCACCTGAACGACCTGATGCGGGCGCACGGTCTTTCGCGCACGTCGCGCGCGTGAAGGACGCGGGCGAGCTCCTCGCGGGCACCGTGGTTGCGGGCTTCGTCGTCGAGCGCAAAATCGGAAAGGGCGGCGCGGGGACCGTCTACCTCGCGGAGCAGCCGAGCATCAAGAAGCGGGTCGCGCTCAAGGTGCTCGACCGCGCGTCGACCGATCGCGAGGCGCGCGGCCGCTTCGAGCGCGAAGCCCGCGCCTCGAACGATGCGAGACATCCCAGCATCGTCGAAGTCTTCGCCGTCGGTGAGCTCGACGACGGGCGGCCCTACCTCGTCATGCCGTTCCTCGAAGGTCGT
>CAXSGV010000254.1:0-9717 GCA_964236615.1 uncultured Polyangiaceae bacterium | reverse complement strand
GCTCATCACGGACGGTGAGCGCTACAACAAGATCGTCGATATCTGGGCAGGCGTGGCCGACAAGGTCACTGCCGAGATGATGATCGGGATTGGCAAAGAGAAGGTCATCGACCCGGAGAATGGCAAAGAGTCGATCGAGCCGTCCTTCAACCCGATTTACATCATGGCCGACTCGGGAGCCCGTGGCTCGACCCAGCAGATTCGTCAGCTCGCCGCCATGCGCGGCCTGATGGCGAAGCCGTCGGGCGAGATCATCGAAACGCCGATCACCGCGAACTTCCGCGAGGGTCTGTCGGTTCTCCAGTACTTCATCTCGACGCACGGCGCCCGCAAGGGTCTCGCCGACACCGCGCTCAAGACGGCGAACTCCGGTTACCTCACGCGCCGTCTCGTCGACGTCGCGCAGGACGCCGTCATCAGCGAGTTCGACTGCCAGACGCTCGACGGCATCCGTGTCACGAAGCTCGAGGACGCAGGAGAAGTCATCCAGCCCCTCGGCGATCGCATCCTCGGTCGTGTCGCCCTCGAAGACATCGTCGACCCGCTCACCGGTGAGGTGCTCGTTCCGCACAACACCGAGCTCGACGAAGCCACCGTCACCATGGTGGAAGAGGCCGGCATCGAAGAGGTCGTCATCCGCTCCGTTCTCACCTGCCAGGTGAAGCGCGGCGTGTGCGCCAAGTGCTACGGACGAGATCTCGCCCGCGGCTTCAAGGTGAACATCGGCGAAGCGGTCGGCATCATCGCTTCGCAGTCGATCGGCGAGCCGGGCACCCAGCTCACGATGCGCACGTTCCACATCGGTGGAGCGGCCGCCCGCGGCAAGATCGAGCAGAGCTCGCTCGAAGCCCGCAACGAAGGCTTTGCGCGTATCCGCAACGCCAACGTCGCCACCAAGCGCGACGGCACGGTCAGCGTCATGAATCGCCACGGCGAGATCGTGATCGTCGACGACACCGGCCGCGAGCGCGAGCACCACCGCCTCGTGTACGGCGCGATCCTCAAGATCACCGAGGGCGCGAAGGTCAAGCCGGGTCAGCTCCTCGCGGAGTGGGACGCGTTCGCCATGCCGATCCTCACCGAGGTCGGCGGTCTCATCAAGTTCGGCGACATCGTCGAAGGCGTCACGATGGTCGAGAAGCTCGACGAGGTCACCGGCCTCTCGCGCAAGGTCATCATCGAGTCGCGCGCCGCGGATCTCCGCCCGCGCGTCACCATCAAGGATCCGAAGACGGGTGAGACTCTCAAGCTCCCGAACTCGACCCTCGAAGCTCGTTATCTCCTCCCGGTCGGCGCGAACATCGTCGTCCAGGACGGTGACATCGTCGACGCCGGCGAGGTCCTCACGAAGATCCCCCGCGAGACCACGAAGACGCAGGACATCACCGGCGGTCTGCCGCGTGTTGCCGAGCTCTTCGAGGCTCGTAAGCCGAAGGACCACGCGATCATCGCGGAGATCGACGGCGAGGTTTCATTCGGCAAGGACACCAAGGGCAAGCGCAAGGTCGTCATCACACCCTTCGACACCGATGGCCGCATCCAGACCGACCAGGCACGCGAGTACCTGATCGCCAAGGGCAAGCACATCCAGGTCCAGCCGGGCGATCGCATCCGCGCCGGCGAGCCCTTGATGGACGGTCCTTCGAACCCCCACGACATCCTCAAGGTCAAGGGCGAGAAGGAGCTCGCGTCGTACCTCGTCAACGAGATCCAGCAGGTTTACCGGCTGCAGGGCGTTGCCATCAACGACAAGCACATCGAAGTCATCGTTCGTCAGATGTTGCGGCGCGTCCGCATCAAGGATGTTGGCGACACCAATTTCCTGATCGACGAGCAAATCGAGAAGCACATCTTCGAGCGCGAGAACCTCCGGGTCATCGAGCGTGGTGGCAAGCCCGGCGTCGCCGAGCCCCTCCTCCTCGGCATCACGAAGGCCTCCCTCTCGACAGAGAGCTTCATCTCCGCTTCGTCGTTCCAGGAAACGACGAAGGTCCTTACCGAGGCTGCGATCTCGGGCAAGACGGACAATCTCCGCGGTCTCAAGGAGAACGTCATCATGGGTCGCCTCATCCCCGCCGGCACCGGTCTCCCCGCCTACAAGACGCTCGGGATCGTCGTCGACCAGGAAGGCGACGAGGTGGTTGCTCCCAAGCCGCCGCGTCACCAGGAGTCACTGGCCGCGGCCAACGAGGAGTGATCCTCAGCTGCCGATGATTCGGCAGTAATCAGGCGGCGCGCTCCCTGCGAGGTGAGCGCGCCGTTCTCTTTTGTTCACTCTTCGTCGCGCGCCGTCATCGTGAGCGCGTGTCGTTGTCACCGTGACCAACGCTGTCATCCTGACCAACGTGTCATCCTGAGCGCAGCGAAGGATCCCCAGCAGTGCAATGGCGCGGGGCGGATCGCGATCGGGCGTCGATTTGCGGGCACCGGCAGGGCTCGCCGCTTGGGCCGGCCCCGCGCGCGGTGAAGGGGGCGCTCGGCACCGGGGGCTAAGTTCGGACGGGGCGCCTGGCAGGCTTGAAGCGCGCGCGCCAGGTCCGGCCCTCGCTTCGCCCTTGGCGGTGCCCGCAAATCGCCACCCGCTCGCTCTGTTCAGCCAAGACGATCGGGATAACGTGATGCTCGAGCTCGACATGAATAGGACGAATCTACGTGTCGCCGTGGCTTCCGCGCTTCTCGTCGTCGCGTGCGGCGCAGAGAAAGTCTGTGCGCACGGTGGCGATCAGACGGACGCGGTGCGGACCAAGGTGACCGCCGCGCCATCATGTCCGTCAGCTCGTGCACCAAAGGGCGAGGCGAGAGGGCGCACGGTATGGGCGCGCCGCGAGGGGATGTCGACGTGCTGTCCGTACGAGGACCCATGTGTGGTGCCGGACGAGCTCCCGATGGCGTTCACGCGCGCCGACGATTGTCCGCCCGCCACTGGGCCACTCGCTTGCGTGCCGGGCACCTCTGAATTGACTGCAGATAGGTGCAATCGCCGGACGTGTGGTGAGGATCGCCGCTGGAGTCAGACGATGAAAGCGTGCCTTTCAGTGAATGTCGGCATTGTCCCGCCAGCCACACACGATGGCGGCGGAATCTCAATCGGTGCTCCCGTGTTCCGCGGTGACGGCGGATAGCTCCGGGCGAAGTCGCTGCGACGCGCAGCTCGGTGATGAGCTCGGCAATCTCGCGCCTCTTCGCGGTCCACCGTGGGCTCGCGCATCGTCTCCGACTTGGACCCTTTGGGGCCAGCGGCTTATTCTTCCAGGAGCACGATGACTCCTTTCGACCGCATCACGTCGGATCCCGCACGCATGAACGGGCAACCGTGCGTGCGCAACCTGCGGTTGCCTGTCCGGCGTGTGCTCGAGGCGCTCGCGCTGCACTCGGATCGTGCGGAGTTGTTCCGCGAGTATCCCGCGAGTATCCCGAGCTCGAGCCAGACGATCGTCGGCAAGTGCTCTCGTACGCCGCGACCGCGCTCGAGGACAAGATGCTCGAGTTGCCAAAGAGCGCGTGAAGCTGTCGCTCGTTCAAGGCGCCGCGCGGCGTCGCGCGGCGTCGCCATCACCTTTCCCTTCGATGTCCGCATCCGATTGCTACCGCTCGCACGCCCTCAGCGGATAAGGCATGACGACTTGAACGGCAGCCGCAAGCAGGAATCTGTCGCTCCACCGCGTGCCGCGCGCGCGATCGTGCGCGATAGTCCTGCAAAAGCGTCGACGATGGTGCGAGCTCTCTGCCTCGTCTCCGCGGTGGGTTGCGCTCGCGAGACACCGAGACGTTTACCCTATGAAACGCCGGGGACCGCTCACGAGCATGTGAGCTCGCCGCCGAGCGCGGCACCGGAGCAGGCCCTAACGCCGCAGGAGTGCCGGCCTCCAGTCGACGCGTGTCGAATGGGTTCCCCTGCCGCGGAACCCCGGTGTGGGTTCGAGGGAAGGGTGATTCGACTTGCTGTGAATATGCGGACGCGTGCGTCGTGCCGGCCAAAGGAACGACGGTAATCGCCCCTAGCGAGCTGAGATGTGTCCCTCTGCCTAGGGTGTGCACCCCCGGAGCCCGCGAGCCCAGCGGGGATGGCTGTAATACGAAAATGTGTTCTTACGATGGCCAATGGCAATTCACGATGATCGAATGCAGCACACGCGTGGACGGAGGTCCTGTTTCCTGGATTCCGTTGCCGCAGCGCGGTGACGGAGGTCCCCCGAGCTGGGTGGGTACCTCGGCCGCGGCACCCGACGCGGGCTTCTAGCGAAGACCTCGCGTGGGGAGCTGGTAGGGCGCGGGAGCCCGAATGAGATCCTCCGCCGCCGATGATTCGGCAGTAGTTGGCGGCGCGTCCCTACGAAGGTGAGCGCGCCTTTTTCTCTCTGTCATCCTGACGGAAGCGACGGATTGCTCTGAGAATTGCGGTGGCGCGATCGCTGTTCAGCGAGGACGATCGGGATAACGTGATGCGCGACCGAGCTAGCGGGCCCAGAGGATCGTCAGATCGAGCTCGATCGCGTCGAAGGGCTCGACCCGAACCTTTGCGTCATCGTGGTAGGTCGCGACGATGCGGTAGGTGGCTTCGTCGAGACGAAGGGCTTCAAGCGTCTTCACGATGGGGTCGACGAGCCATACGTGCGCCACGCGCTCCCTCGCGTAGATCGGCAGCTTCTCACCACGATCGATGGCTGCCGTCGACTTCGACAGCACCTCGCAACACCAGTCGGGGCCTAGCTCGATCGCGGCGACGTGGGGCAGCTCGGGCATGCGCTCGCGACGCCAGCCTGCGAGATCGGGCACGACGATGTCTTCACCGAGATGAAGCTCGGGCTCATCGAGAATGACCCAGCCCCCTGGGCCACCGCGCCCGCGCTTGAATGGCGGACCCAGCTCCTCGCCAAGCGCGCTCGCCGTCGCGGCGTGCGGTGTTGCGGGTCGCGGCGAAGAATAGAGGACGCCCGCGAGGATCTCGCCGACACAGTTGGGCGGCAGACTCGCGAGGTCCGCGTAGGTTGCCTTCGCCGGCGAGGATCGCGCGACCACGCATGCAAGGTAGCACCGCGTGCGACGACGTTCTCGTCCACTGTTTCGTTGCCGATCGCCAAGGCGCGCGGACGTGACGAGCTCATCGGCGCAGACGTCGTGCTCCGGATCGTCGCGCTCGAGGCGAACACCGTGGAGCTACCGGTACGGACCTTCGGTGGACGCGTCGAGGATGTCGTGCGGCACGCGCGCCAAGTACGCGGGGAGCTGCTCGGCGAAGAGATCTGTCTTCCCACAGAGCGTGCAGACGAGGAGGGCGAGCGCGAGAGAGGTGCCGATGCCGATGCCGCCCGCGGTCGCCATCGTGACAGTGGACGCCGAAACCTGGGTGGTGCGAAGGCGCGCGAACGACGTCCCACCGAAGTACGGACAGCACGGAAGGGTCATCTTGATGGTCGTCGGCTGCGTCATGCCCCGACGATATCCGGTGCGCGCCAACGAAGCTCGTCGGGGTAGGGACGGAGGCGTGCTCTTCCGATCACGGAAGCACGATGGGGCGCGGCGTCGTCTCGCAGTGCACATTCACGATCGCGACGTCGGCGAGCTCGCGCGTGACCTCGTGTACAACGTCAGAGTGAACATGCACGCGGCCTGGCGCACGGTGGTCCTGTCTGCGGTTTTGCTGGGCTGCGACGGCCGAAATGCTGCGCCGCCGATGAAGCCGTCCGCTGGGGATGCGCGGGAAGCTTCGGTGCAAGACGCAATGCCGCCACCGGTTCTTTCGCCCGCGATCCTGTTGCCGCAACAAGAGTCTGACGACGCCGGCTCCTCATCGAGGCTTCGCTTGGACGCGGGCCGCTCGGCTGTCGCAGGCAGGCTATGCGCAAGAATGAAAGCGGGTGATAGCCGGCCGAGTGCGTCGCCGAATCGCGTGCTCTCACGCACCGCCCTCGCGGACGTGAACGCGCGATGTATCGCGCCGCGAACGGCGCGTGCCGTTTACGAGAATGCCGACCAGCTGCGAGCGCTCGTCACAGGGGTGTGGATCTCATGCGCGCGGTCTACCAGCGAGCCGCTAGGGAACCGCGAAGCTCCGCGCGCGGATGCCGGACCTCCTCGCATTACCGAGGGCATGGAGTTCACGCCGGACGGTCGCTGGTATCGGTTGAGCGTCGGAGCCGATGGTCGAATACTTCGTCTGACGAATCGCGACTACGACGACAAGAATGCGGGCCTGTACGAAGCCGTCGACGACATCATCGGCGAGGGCAACGCGCCACTTGGGCCCGGGCCCGGCATCGCTCTCGCGACGGATGGCGACGGCAATGACTGCAAGCGCGCGATGGCTTACAAGCCCGAGTTCTCGGCGAAGCCGCGCACGTCGAACGTCACCGGCGGCCGCGCCGTTCCCGCCGATCCTCCGTTCTGAGGAGCCAGAGCGAGCAGGCAGCCCTCGCTTTGCTCTGTGCGGTGCCCGCAAAGAATGCACGAAGGCTCACCTCGGCGTCGACCCGGGCGGGCGCGAATCATCGAGAGGGGACGCGTCGGTTCACGGGCTTGGGGCCCGGCGCGGACGTCGTTCCGCTCTCGTTCCCGGTCGCCGTCTGCGTCTTCGCGGCGTCGCTCGTGGCTCGCCACCCGACCAGGGCAGGCTCTACGTCGTATTCAAGGAAGACGGCTCTGTGGCCGTCGCCGTGGCTCGGGAACCTTGGCGCAAGAGCTCGCTGCGTGATTGCGTCGAATCGGCTGCCCGAACTGTGCACGTTCGCCCTTTCGTTGGTCGTTCTCGGACCTACGGGATTGCCTTCCATTTTCCCCAACGTGACGAGCACATCCAACGAGCACGCGACATCGGCGCGCTGCGTGCGGCAGGCGGAGAGCGACGTGTCGGTCGCGCCTGAGGTGCTATCTTGTTCGTGTGGACGACGGCTTCGCCAAACGAGCTGCGGAGCGACGTGAGCGGATGACCGGAGGCGTCGCGCGCTCCTTCGAGGAGCTCGAGCGAGCCTCGGGGGAGTTCTGGAAAAACGCTTCGTACGCGGCGAAGCTGCGGGCGACCCACGACGCGCTCACCGAAGCTTGGATCGTACGGGGACGACATGGACCTCCACCCAGATTTGATGGATCTACTTGGGGCATTCTCAAGTTCGAACGTTGAGTACCTCGTCGTCGGTGGATGGGCGGTTTCGGTCCACTGCGAGCCGCGCTTCACGAAAGATTTGGACGTGCTGATCGGGACGCAGCCGGACAACCTCGAGCGCGCAGTCGCTGCGCTCCAATTGTTCGGAGCACCCGAATTCATCATCGATCAGGCGCGCGCGCTGGCTCCCGACGAGTTCCTCTTTTTCGGTGTGCCGCCCGCGCGCGTCGATCTTCTTCGCTCGATCCCAGGTGTCGAATTCGATCAGGCGTTTGCTCGTCGCGTCGACGTCGAATGGGGGGCGACCGTCGTGCACGTCATCGGCAAGGAGGACTTGATCGCCGCAAAGCGCGCGGCCGGGCGCGAGAAAGACCTTCGCGATCTTCGCGCGCTCGAGAGCGAGGAGCGCTAACGGAGACGTCGGTGCGTCCGTGTTGACCCTCGGCAGCCCACTGCGCTCGACGTGATCACCGGCGTTTACGTAAAGCCCACCGGCGGAATCCACTGCGCTGCCCTCCGGACTGGAGCTCCTCGCACTTGTCCTGCGCGATGCCGTACGTGGCCGAGAGGTCGTCGCACGGGGTCGTGCAGAGCTCGTTCGCCTGCGCTCCGGTGATGCCGAGCTTCTCGGCCTCCTCCAAGCAGCCCTTCACGTTTCGGCCGCACGCGGTCGTTGTGAGCGCGATCAAGATCAGCGGGGCTAGGGCGTAGCGCACGGCGCGTTCAGCATACCGCGCGCGCCCGACCGTAGTCGGGGCGCTGCCTGGGGCACGGGCGCTCGAGTCGTGGTAGCTCACGGCATGGTCGTGTACTTGGAGACCGAGAGAGTCACGCTTCGCGAATTCACGCTCGCGGACGAAGACAACTTGTTCGAGCTCGATAGCGATCCCGAGGTGATGCGCTACCTCACGGACGGTGTTCCTTCCTCGCGTGAGCAGGTGCGAGCCGGCGTCGCGCGAACCCTCGCGCTCACGGCGAAGCACCATGGGCGGTTCGGGCTCTGGGCGGCGCTCGAGAAGCAATCGGGCGCGTTCATGGGGTGGTTCCATTTCCGACCCAGCAGGAGTGCGCCGGACGACACGAAGCGCATCGAGCTCGGGTACCGGCTCAAGAGGGCCTTCTGGGGAGCGGGCTACGCGACCGAGGTGTCGCGCGCGCTGATCGAAAAGGGGTTCCGCGATCTCGACGTCGACGAAGTCTTTGCGATCACGAAGAAGCCGAACCTCGCCTCCCGCAGGGTGATGGAGAAGTGCGGCCTGTCCTTTGTTCGCGAGTACGACGATCCGGACTTCGGCCTCACCGTCGAGCTCTCGCTGTCGAAGCCTGATCGACGCTGAGCTCGTCGCGGCGGCGTTGCCCGGTCTCGAAAATCGACAGGCCGCGCGAAACCACTCCTAGGTGCGGACGTATCCCCCTCGAGCGCGTCGGCCGGGGAACACCCGCGTTGGCGCTACCTATCGAACCGAATCGTCTGTGCTCGACGGCCGCCGCGCGGTCACGTCGAGCAGGAGGTCTCCATGCGCTTTCTCCGTGCTTCGTTCCGCCCCGCCTGTCTCTCGCTCGTCGCCTCGTTCGGCCTGCTCGCCGGCTGTTCCGACGACGCCACCTCCGCTGGAGCCCCAGAGGTGCCGGCCGCGCCCGCTCCGACGGGAACGCCCCCCGCGAACGCCGCGGCCCGCAGGTTCGAGGTCACGATCGAGAACGTCTCCGGTGACTCCGCGCTTACGACGCCGTTCTCTCCCGGCGTCTACGCGACGCACGCCGGAACCTTCTCGCTCTTCACCGAAGGTCAGATTGATCGAGGCGAAGGGCTCGCGCGCATCGCGGAAGACGGCAATCCCGCCGCGCTCGGCGCCGCGCTCTCCGGAAACGCGTCGCTTCTCGCCAAAGGGGTTTTCGACACTCCCGCGGGCGACGACGCGAAGGGTCCCGCGACGCCGGGCAAGAAGTACGTCTTCACGGTCGAGGCGAGCGGCGCTGCGCCGAACCTCTCGTTCGCGACGATGTACGGTCAATCGAACGACTGGTTCTTGGGGCCGGCGGCAGGCGGAATTCCGCTGTTCGACGCGAGCGGCGCGCCGCTCCCCGAGCGTGACGTGACCGACGGCGTGTACGTCTGGGACGTTGGCTCGGAGGTGAATCAGTCCCCCGGCATGGGTCCCGACCAAGGCCCGCGGCAGAAGTCGCCCGACACCGGAGCAAGCGAAGGCGTACTTGCATCTTACACCGATTCGACGCGCGCGCTTCCGGGCGCGGGTCGCATCGCTCGCGTCGACGTGTCGAGCGACGCCGACGGGACATTCGCGATCACGGTCGCGAACGTATCGGGACCCGGGTCGTCAATCGCGACGGGTATCTCGCCCGTGTTCTACGCGGTGCACGACGCGTCGTGGTCGCTCTTCCAGGAAGGAAGCGCGGGATCGAGCGCGCTCGCCGGCCTCGCCGAGGACGGCAACGCGGCGGGGCTCGCCACGAGTCACATGAGCGCGCCCGGCACCAGCATCGTCGGTGCGGCGACCGTCGCGAACGGCGCGGCCCAGCCCGGTGGCGCACCGCCCGGCGGCTCGTTCACCTTCCGCGTGAAGCTGCTCAACGCCATCCTGCAGAGTGCCGTGAAA
>CAXSGV010000253.1:0-9762 GCA_964236615.1 uncultured Polyangiaceae bacterium | reverse complement strand
TGTAGAGCGCGACGCCGTAGAGCGGTGGCTTCTTGAAGACGAGCGAGTGCTGGTAGGCGCTCGCAGCGCGGTTGAAGTCGTAGGCCGCGGAGGCCTCGTCGCGAACCACGCCGCCGCGCACGTCCTGCTGATCGAACTCCCAGTTGCCGATCTGCCACCAGACTTCGGCGACGTACTTGGGCTCGGCGCCCGGCGCGAGGGCCGGCTGCGGAAGCGTCTCGCAGTCCTGCGGGTAGACCTCGGTGTAGCGACCCTCGTTGGCCGTGCCGCCTTTGCCTTGCTTCGGCTGGTTGTGGCTGCGGCGCCACGCGGTCCAGTACGCCTCGTCGTGATCCTGCGGCATCTGCACGATCGTGTCGGCGTCCGGGTTCTTCGGATCCGGCGGCGTCGGGTACGCGAAGTGGTTGCGGCACACGAGGGAGCGCCAGACTTGCTGCGACTCCTCGGTGCGGCCCGAGTCGTTGTACGCGTGGCCGAGGAAGTAGAAGATGCCCGCCAGCTCGCGGTACTTCGGGAACTCGACGATGACACGCTTGTAGAGTGCAATGGCCGGCTTGAGACCGATCGAGAGATCCTCGGTGGCCTCTTCGCCGCGCGCGCGCTCCTCGTAGAGAGCCGCAAGGCGGTACATCGCGTCGGGCGTCGCTTCGGGCTGCGCGTTCGCGCCCGAGTACTTCGCGACGAACTCTTCGAGGCGAAGAATCGCGGTGTCGCGTGCCTTCTTGAGCTCGGCCTTCTCGATCGCAATCTCGCGGTCGAGGCCCGAGAGGATCGATCGCTTCTTCGTCTCGTAGTGGAGCTTGATGATCCCCGTGACGGTGTCGCGGTACTCCTTCGCACCCGACTCGTACGCATCGGTCTCGGCTTTGAGCGCAGACAGCGCGGCCACTTGGGCGGGCGTGGGCGGCGGCAGCGGCGGTGCGGACTTCTTCAAAACGGGAGCAGCTGCCCCCTGCCCTGCGGCACCGGACGCGCCGGCGTCGCCGGTGCTCGTGGTGGCGGTGCTGCTCGTGGCGGTCGTGGCTCCGGTCGAGCCGGCGTCCGCCGTGAGGCTGGTCGTCGCGCCCGCGTCGGCCGGTTTGACCGCAGCGCCCGCATCTTTGCCGGCGGCCGTCGTTGGCTGCTGAGCAAAGCTACTGCTGCTGACCGTGACTGCCGACAGCGCCGACAACCCGACGACGAGCATTGCGCCCGACGTGAGAAGCCCCCTCGAATTTTTCCGTCCC
Source organism: uncultured Polyangiaceae bacterium (assembly GCA_964236615.1). GTDB lineage: Bacteria > Myxococcota_A > Polyangia > Polyangiales > Polyangiaceae > CAXSGV01. The sequence continues at coordinate 8,536 of CAXSGV010000253.1, read as the reverse complement.
ATCGCGATGTAATCCTCGGTTCCTACTGCTTGGGCGGTGCGCTTTGGGTGGGGCCCATGCCCTGCTCCCCTGCGTCGTCGAGCACTTCGCGGAGCTCTTCGTCGAGGAGCTGCTCTTCGCGAGCGCGCTCGTTCTGAAGGTTCCGGACGCGCTCGAGCTCCTCTTCACGGACTTCCCACGCCTGTTCGGTGACACCGACGTCGGCGCGGAGAACGATTCCGCGGAGCTTGTCTTTGACCATGCGGAAATTGCGCTCGGCGACCTGGCCGACGAGATCGCGTGCTTCGCCGTCGAGCGTGCCGAGCTGCGTCTTGTAGCCCGCGATTTTGCCGGCCTCGGCGTCGATCTTTCCACGAAGCTCGGCGACGCGAACCTCGACCTGCTGCTCGAGCGTGATGAAGGCCGCCGTCAGGCGGTCCTCGACGCTATGCGCTTGCAGCAGCACCGGCGAGATGCGCGAGGCGTACTTCTGCGCGTCGCCGCCCGCGGAGCCGCTCTGGGCGAGCTGGACCTCACGCTCGAAGAGCTCGCGGAACCGCGCGCGTGCAACCGCGTCGTTTTGGTAGCGCGCGTCGCCAAGGCCGATCTGCGCTCGACCCACTTCGATTTGTCGACGAAGCACGGCCGCCTGCTCGGTGTAGAGCTTGAGATCGTGCTCGTTGGCATCGAGCTCCGCGGTGAAGCGCGCCATCGACGTCGGATCGCGCATCACGCCGCGCTGGCCGTCCTCGCGAAGCATGCGGCGTAGACCGTTCACTGCCGCCTGGAGCTGATCGACCTCCTGCATGCGTCGCGTGAGCTCCTGCGACAGCGTGTTCCATTGCTTCATGCCCTGGTAGTCGCGGTCAGCGAACTCCGAAGGGGTGACGGGTGTGGCGGCGACGGTGCCCATGAGCGCGCGGCGCTCGGTGCGCACCATGGCGATCTCCCCCGAGAGCTCGGCGGGCTCCTCGGAGTCCAATGCCTTGGCGAGCTCGAGCCGAGCACGCGAGACGCGGTTCAAGAGGCCGACAGCACGCTCTTCACCCGCGAGAAGCTCGGGGAAGGCGCGGACGCGGTTGGCCGACGAGCTCACGGTGACGAGCTTCTCGATGAGGAGCTCGCTGTCCTTGATCAGCTTCTTGCACTGGTTGACGTCGGCGATGATCGCGAACGCCGCGGGACCGTCCTCGGCCTCACGTGCCCAGCGCACCGCGAGAGGCGGGAGCGGATCGGCCGAGCCGAGCGCGTCCATGTCCTGCTCGCTCAGCTTGTCGTAATACGCGGCTGCGCCCTTCGTGTTGTCGAGGAACGTCTCGACCTTCACGCGCATGGGATCGTACTGGTCGCGCACGCCGAGATAGAGCTTGAGCGCGTTGTCGAACGCGCCCGCGCGAAGGAGAAGATCCGCGCGCAGGAGCGTGGCGTCGCCCGCTTGCGATGAGTCGGGATCGGCGATCGAGAGGACCTCGAGCGCACGCTCGGCGCGCTGCACGTCGCCGAGGCGAACGTAAACCCACGCAAGCTCGTAGAGCATCGTCCCGAACTCGACCGACTCGCGGCCGACCTTCGAGTACGCCTCGCTTGCCTGCTGGAACTGCTCCATCTCGTAGAAGAGACGTCCGATTGCCATCCACGCGAGATCGATCACCTGGCGGTGCTCGGGCGTGTCGGGCGGGAGCTCGGTGACGATGCGGAAGACATCGATGGCCGGCTTGTAGTTGTTCGGCGCGACCTTGATGTCGGCCGGGTTCACGTTCACGCCCGCAGGCGGCGTGGCCTGCGTCATCGGACGCGCGCCCTTCATCGCGACGAGACCCTGGAAGTAGCGCGCCTGGTGCGTGTACGGCGTCCCGTTCGGGACCGCGGCGAAGTCTTGCGACGCCGCCGAGAAGTCCTTGCGGAAGTAAAGCGCCTTGCCGCGTGCGTAGTGAATCCCCGCGTCGACCTGCGCCGGCGGAATCTGCTGGAGCTTCTGGAAGACGTCGTCGAGCGACGCGACGTCGCCGAGGCGGATCGACACGTCGACGAGACGGGCGAGCGCCTTGCCGAAGTAGGGGGCGAAGCGCGCGTCGCTCCCGTGATCGACGAGCTGCCGGTAATCACGACGGGCCGAGAGGTACTCCTTCGACTCGTAGTAGCCCTCGGCGCGGAACCACATCGCGTCGGGGTACGACGGCGTGTTCGGGAAGCCTTCGATGATCTCGCTGAGGACCGCGCCCGAGCGCGCGTAGTCCTTCGTGCGGTAGAGGATCTCGCCATTCGCAAGACGCTCTTCGACTGTGAGCAGCTGCCGCTTGGCGCCGGTCACGGCGGCTTGCACCGATCCGGACTCGCGATCAGCCGATTGAATTTCCCCCTGCGCTGCCGTCGCGCTCGACTCGGAGTCGGCAAACGCCGGCACCGGGTACAGCGACACGAACGCGACGAGGCCGAGCCCGACGAGCCCGACGGACCCGAGGCTTGCCTCAAGGCTCCGGCTCCGTCTGCGCAGACGGAATTTCACTTCGAGCCTCCTCCAACGGAGAAGCCACCACTGGTCTGGCCGCCGCCGCTGTTACCGCCCACGTTCGCGTTGCCCGTGGCTGCGCCTGCAGCTGCGGGAGCAGTCGCGCCGGGGGCGGAGCCGCCACCGAGAGCTTGCACCTTCTCGTGCCACTCCATCTGCGGACGCTGCTCGAGCGGCGTGGTGACGCCGCCCTTCTCGAGCGCGGTGCCGGTGACCGTCATGGTCTTGCCTTCGACCGCGGTGAACGAGTGCGCCGACTTGACCTCGAACTTGTAGCCTTTGAGGTACGTGAACACGCCGTAGCCATTCCCTTGGAAGACCAACTGCGCGCTGATCGTGTGATCGCCCGGCGGCACCGAGCCGGTGAAGACCGGGATCTCTTTCTGATCGGCGAGGGCGCCCGTATCGTCGGCGCGGTTGTATTGCACTGCACCGTCGAGCACGATGACTGCCTTAATCAACTTGAAGGCCGACGACATCTCGTTCTTGAAGACGATCTCGGAGCGCGAGCCGCCCGCGCCGCCCGACATGACCGTGTCGGAGAGAAGCGCGAGACGCGTGTGGCTTCGGCGGATCTGATCCTTCAGCTCGTCGACGCGGGCCTCGAGGTCGCGAAGGCGGACCGAGTACGTCGCGCCATCCATCTGGCCAGTCGCGCTTGCGCTCGCGGTGGTCGGCGCCATCGGCGTCGCCGAGCCTGCACCGCCTGCTGCTACCGAAACGCCGCCGTCCGCCGTTGCCGTCGGCGTGGAGGCTGAAGTAGCGCCCGCGTCCTTCGCAGCCGTGGCCGCACCGGCGTCTTTGGCAGCGCTCGTCGATGCCGCCGCCGCAGTTTTCGCAGGGGTCGCGCCGCCTGTTTGCTGCGCGATACCCGTCTGGGTGGTGACCGAGACAGCGACTGACACGAGAAACGCGAGACCCATCACCATGTGACGTCGCATGACCGATTTCCCCTTCTTCCATTCATGCAGTCGCGTGACGCGAGCCGCACACATCAAGTCCTAAGTCAGGAACAGAGCGGCCGGAGTCTAGTTTCACCGGGCCTCCCCTTGCAATCACCCTTTCGCATGGGGTTCATCTCGCGGTCGTCTGCCCTCTCGCCCCGGGGGCCGAAGAGGGCCGGAAGAGAGCCACCGCTACCCCCGCGCGCCCTGCGCATTACCCAATCCGGAGTCACCCCACGGCCTTCTTTACGAAACGACCCACGTTACGAGGTAGAGTGGCGACGACTTCTTCTTGCGGTTCGGCATCGGCTGGTCAGCCCGCCGACCAGATAGCTCATGCGCACGAGCCTTTTGAAAAAAGGGAGATCTTCGGGGAGACCTGCACGTCCGAAAGGAAGTGCGTACCCCCAAGAAAATGCTCCACGCAGTGTTCGGCGCCGGATGGCGCGCGCGCTCTGGTCGAGGTGCATGCGAGAGTCGACGCAGTCGACGCAGCGCCCGCTCCTTCGAAGCGGGTTGCTCGAGGCACGCCCGTGACGGAGTCGAGGCAAGCCCGGCAGGACGTACCCGACGAAGCCTTGATGGTTCGTTACCAACGCGGCGATCGGACGGCGTTCGCTCTTTTGGTTCGCCGCCACCAGACCGCGCTCTACAACTTCGCGTTCCGCCAGCTGCGGGTTCAGTCCGCGGCCGAGGACGTCGTGCAGGAAGCCTTCGTGCGCGTCGTTCAGAACGCGGCGGACTTCAAGCACGAGGCGCGCTTTACGACGTGGGTTTACACGATCACGCGCAACCTCTGCATCGATCAGATGCGCAAGCGTGCGCTGCGCAAGCATGCGTCGCTCGACGAGACGCGCGGCGGCGAGGACGGCGAGGGTCCGACGCTCGGCGAGCAGACGGCCGACGCCCGGGCGAGCGTCGAGCGCGAGGCGACGGGCTCCGAGATCAAGGATCGGATCGTGAAGGCGGTCGATCTTCTTCCCGACGATCAGCGCGAGGTCTTCTTGATGCGCGAGGTGGCTCACCTCCCCTTCAAAGAGATCGCCGAGATCACGGGCGTCCCCGAGAACACGGTGAAGAGCCGCATGCGCTACGCGCTCGAGCGGCTGCAAGCGGCGCTCAGCGAGTACGAGGAGTACGCGCGCGCTCTTCGTTGAGCCGCCTTTCCCAGCTATTTTCACGGCGCGTGGGTTGCGACACGAGCATTTCGGTCGAACGATGTAAGGCACGAGGGAACGGACGAGAGAGATGGACTGCGAGAAGTTCGAAAGCACGCTGATCGACGAGCTCTACGCCCAGGACGATGCCGGGGCGGAGCTCGACGAGCTGACGAGCGCGGCTAGCAAGCGGCACGCGGCAGGCTGCGCGCGCTGCGCCGGGCTCCTCGGTGGCTTGCGTGCGACGCGGCGTGTGGCGGTGATGCCGCTTCTCGATCCTCCGGCGGATCTCGAAGAGCGGATCCTCGCAGCAGCACGCGATGCTCAGAAGGTCGTCCCGCTTCGCGGTCGCCTCGCACGCGGTGTCTCGCTCGCAGGAAGCTGGGCGATGCGCCCGCAGACTGCGATGGCGGCGGTGTTTCTCCTCATGATCGGATCGAGCGTGCTGCTCGTGCGCGGTCGCAAGACGAGCGCGCCGGCGAGCGCATCGATGGTCGTCACCGAGCAGGGCACGCCTGCAGGATCGGTCGACGAGCCGCAGGCCGATGGCGTGGGTGACATGAAGGCTGCTGCGAACGCGCACGGCCTCGATCAGCCGCGCGCCATGGCCACGACGACCGTGGGCGCCATGGCGTCGGCCGCGCCCCTCAGCGAGGAGTCACGCACGCTCGCTCTCGCCGACAAGAACGATCTCGAGTCGGTCGAGAAGCAGAAGGCGGGCGCGCTTCGTGAGGACGAGCAAGGCTACGCCACGCGGGGCCGCGCCAACGAACGGGCGGCCGCTGGCGGTGGCATCGCCAACGCTGCGCCTCCCGCCGGTGCAGCCGTCGCTGCCGCCCCCATGGCGCAAGCAGTCTCGCCCCCGAGCGAGCAGGCGCCTGGCGCTTCCGGGAACGCCATCGGCGGTCAGGGCTCGACGGCCGACACGCGCGGCGGAAACGACTTCGCGAGCGGCATGAACGCTTACAAGGCCAAGAGCTACGACGAGGCAACGCGCACCTTCGATGCCGTCGCGAGCGGCGGTGATGCCAACGCGGCCCTTTGGGCAGCGCGCAGCGTGCGCGAATCGGGCGGCTGCGCAACGGCCGTCGCGCGCTTCGATCAAGTCGCGGCGCGCTCCTACGGAACGCAGTCTGGCTACGACGCGACGCTCGAAGCGGGGCGTTGCTACAAGTCGATGGCCTCGTTCGAGGCGGCGCGCTCGAGGTTCGGCCGCCTGCTCACAGTGCCGTCGCACGCAGCGCGCGCACAGGCCGAGCTCGACGCGATGACCGCGAAGAGCGTGCCGAAGGCCGCCTCCCCCGCGCGCCCGTCGCGCATCGATCAAAAGGCCTACTGATCGTGGGCGAGGTGCTCGCGGGCGATTCCGCCCGTCTTCCGGGCAACGCCGCGGCCGACATCGAACGCCACGTCGCCGCGTGGTCGACATGCGATCACGCGCGAGCGCTCCTCCCGGTCGATCACGAGATCGTCGACAGCACGCAGGCGCCACGCGCGCTCGTCGTGGAACGCATCCTCGCGCAGTCCTCCGACAAAGATCTCTTTCACGCCTGCGCGATGCTTGGACGAATCATCGCCGAGCGCGGCGGCTCACCGAGCCTGGCGAGCTCGACGGTCGATGGCGTGCAAGCCGTGTTGAGCGAGACCAACGCGCCGTGGAACAACGTTCGCGCGGCGCTCGCCGAAGGCTTTGCAAGCGCCCAAGCGGAGCTCGCGCGGCGCGACGCGTGCGTGGCCTGGGAGTACCCGCGCTGCGCCGTCCTCATCGACGACGGCGTGGTCGCGATCGCTGCAGGGTACCCCGATGACGACGGTGAATCGCTCGCAAGCTGGGCGGGCCGCGTGGCCAGTGGTGCGGCGCGCAGCGGCGTACGGCGCGCGATGATCGCCGGTCGCGAGGACGCGCGCGATGCGCTCGTCGACGCTCTCTCGACGGTGGGCATCGAGATCGTCGCCCAGGGTTCGTCCTCTGCCTCCACAACATTGCAGAGCGCGTCCGAAAAATCGCGCGGCTGGCTGCCATGGCGTCGCGCGCGCCGCAGCTAGCGCAAGGAGTGATATAGAAGTCGCTCATGCAGAGGCGACGGCTATCGATCGGCATCGGCCTACTGAGCGTCCTGCTCGCGCAGGCGTGCACCGGCGACGACTCGGTGCAGGTCAGCGTCGGACCGAGCTTGATCTTTCCTCGTGCGCTCCTCGACGGCGTCGACCGCCTCACACTCAAGGTCTACGAAGCGAAGGACGGCGCGGACTGCGACGTTGCAACGAGCACCGCCACGTTCACCACCGACGCGCCGATCGCGACGAAAGACCTCGAAAAGTCCTGTGCGAACGGGGCGCCCTGGTGCGGCGAGCTCGCGATCGTTCAATCGAAGGATGACCGCGTGTTCTCCGCCGCGGGCTTCGCAAGCTCGGGCGAGCAGGTCGCGGTCGGCTGCAGCAAGGCCAAGGTCGATCAGGACGCGCTGCCCATCAAAATCACGATGCGCCGCTTCGTGAAACCTGCAGTCTGCAACAATGGTGCGGTCGAGCCCACCGAGCAGTGCGAGGGCGGCGCGACCGACGACGCCATGTGCGACGAGGCATGCCACACGAAGGAGGTCCTCGTCTCGAACGGCAAGGGCGGCACCGGCAAGACCGCCAACGGACGCCCGGGCGACAAGACGCGGCCGTTCCTCCTTTGGCCTGCGCAGACGGGCGACGCGGGGCGGTTCCTCGCCTTCTTCGGCGATCGCACGCCATCGCTGACCGAGGTGACGATGCGTGTCCTCGATGATGCGATGAAGCGCTACGACAAGCAGGGCGCCGAGCTCGCCGACTTTTCGTTCTTCCTTCCGAACAGCACGACGGCCGGCTTCCCGCCCGCGACCTCGCCGAACAACCAGTCGTCACCCGTCGCCGCGGCAATCAGCTCGAAATACTACGTGGCGTTCGAGGACGACAGCTCCGGCACTGTCGACGTTCGCCTCCGCTCGCTCGATGGCACCCTCACCGCGCTCGAGGATGCGCCGATCACGATCAACGGCTCGGCGTCGGGCGAGGCTGGCGTGCAGAGCCTCCCCACGATGGCCGCCAACTCGAGCGGCCTCCTTTTCATCGCTTGGCAAGACGAGTCGAGCGGCGCGGTGCGCGGCCGCACGTTCAACCCTGCCAATGCGTCGCTCGGCACGCAGCGCGAGATCTCGAATGGGGCGAACAACAAGCGCGTGCAGATCGCATCCAATGGCAGCGGCTGGATCGCCGTCTGGGAGAGCGGCCAGGACATCAAGGCACGCGCGATCGGCGCCGATGGAACGCCGCTCGCCACCGAGCAGAAGGTCAACGACGCGAATCACGGCGGCGTGCAGGCGCACCCATCGGTCGCTGGTTTGCCCGACGGTCGCTTCGCCATCGCGTGGAACGATCGCGGTAGCACGGACATCTTCGTGCAGCGCTACGGCGCCGACACGCGCCCCATCGGCGGTGATCAATCGACGCACGTGAACGACGTCGTGTTCGAGGGCGACCAGAGCGCGCCCGTCATTGCGAGCGGACCGCAAGCGGGCGGCTCCTACGTCCTCGCGTGGGTCGACGGCGCATCGGGCCACGTCCGCGCGCGGCTCGCCGGCGGCTCCACGGGATTCGTCTTCAACTCGGTCGACGCGCAAGCCGGCGAGTTCCAAGCCAGCGTCGCCGATGGCCGCACCCGCGCCAACCCCACGGTTGCCGTCGGCGGCTCCGGCCCCTTCATTGCCATCGGGTGGGAAGACACGACGTCTGCCACCACGAGCGGCGTCTACGCGCGCAGGTTCCCCGCCCCGTAGCTTCGCGACAGCGCGGGTGGGGTTGGAACACGCGATCTGGCGGTCGTCGCGCAGGGTTGGAAACACGCGAGCGCGTGGCGGTCGCGTGGGAGACGTGAGTCGCGAGCTGGGGCGCTGGACGGTCCATGGTTTGATGGCCACGGG
>CAXSGV010000252.1:7497-9765 GCA_964236615.1 uncultured Polyangiaceae bacterium | reverse complement strand
CCGAGCTCGATCACGTCGTGCACCTGCGGAGGTGCTCGACGCGATCGAGCTCGGCCTGCACCACGAGCAGCAGCACCAAGAGCTGATGTTCACCGATCTCTTGCACGCGTTCGCCACGAGCCCGTTGCGACCGCGCTACACGCCGGTCACTTCGATCCCGCCGCCGTCCGGAACCTCGCAGGCGGGATCGGCCGCGCCGCTCGTGTGGGTTGCATTTCCCGAAGGCGTGCACGAAATCGGGCACCTGCCCGAGCAGGGCTTTTCGTTCGACAACGAAATGCCGCGCCACAAGACGTACGTCGCGCCCTTCGAGCTTGCCTCGCGCGCGGCGACGAAGGGCGAGCTTCTCGCGTTCGTCGAGCAAGGTGGCTACGACGATCCCGACGCGTGGCTCTCCGACGGCTTCGCGGTGCGCACGCGCGAGGGCTGGAACGCGCCCCTCTACTGGGAGAAGAAGAACGATCGCTGGTTCGAGATGACGCTCGCCGGGCTTGTCCCACTCGCCACCGAGGAGCCCGCCACCAACGTGAGCTTTTACGAAGCGTGGGCGTTCGCGCGTTGGTCGGGCGCGCGTCTTCCGACCGAAGCCGAGTGGGAAGTGGCCTCTGTCGATGCGAGATCGCGCGCGTCGATCGCCGACGGCAACTTCGTCGAGAACGGGGCGCTGCGTCCGCTCCGTGCGCGCCCGCCTGCCGATGGCCGCGCGCTCGCGCAGATGTTCGGCGACGTCTGGGAGTGGACGTCGAGCTCGTACGCGCCCTACCCCGGTTTCACGCCGGTGGCGGGCGCGCTCGGTGAGTACAACGGCAAGTTCATGTGCAACCAGATGGTCCTCCGTGGCGGGTCGTGCCTCACGCCGAAGAGCCACATCCGAGCCACCTACCGGAATTTCTTTCACCCCGACGCGCGTTGGCAGATGTCCGGTCTCCGCCTCGCGCGCGACGTACGGTGAGCCCGCCATGAAACAGATCGGACCCTTCTCGCTCTACGACTACCCGATCACGTCGGAGTCATTTCGCGATCAAGTCCTGCGCGGCCTGTCGCAGCCGAAGAAATCGATCCCGTCGAAGTTCTTCTACGACGAGGCGGGCTCGCGTCTGTTCGACGACATCTGCGAGCTCGACGAGTACTACCCGACGCGCACCGAGGTCGCGATCTTGCGCGAGCACGCCAGAGAGATGGTCGCGTGCATGAGCTCGAACGTGCTGCTCGTCGAGCTCGGGAGTGGCTCCAGCACGAAGACGCGCTTTCTGCTCGACCACCTCACCGACGCCGCGGCTTACGTGCCCGTCGACATCGCGCGCGAGCATCTCATCGCCCAGGCGGCGCTTCTCCTCGACGCGTACCCGAAGCTCGAGGTGATCCCGGTATGTGCAGATTACACGGGCACCTTCGAGATTCCGAAACCCACGCACCCCGCCGACAGCCTCGCGTTTTATTTCCCCGGCTCGACGATTGGCAACCTCACGCACAAGGAGGCAGTGAGCCTCCTCGCGCACCTTCGCGCCCTCGCGCACGGTCCTTGCGGCATGCTTCTCGGCGTCGATCTGAAGAAGGACGCCCGCGTGCTCGAAGCTGCCTACGACGACAAGAAGGGGGTCACCGCGGCCTTCAACCTCAATCTGCTCACGCGCATCAACAAGGAGCTCGGCGCCGACTTCGACACCTCGAAGTTCACCCACCGCGCCCCCTGGCAGGCCGATCGCAGCCGCATCGAGATGCACCTCGTCTCGACCTGCGAGCAGACGGTCCGCATCGGCGATGACGCGGTGCGCTTCGACGAGGGCGAGGCGATTCTGACGGAGTACTCGCACAAGTACAGCCTCGAGGACATGCGTCGAATCGCGGACGAGGGCGGTTTCACGGTGGAGCGGGTCTGGACCGACGAAAAACGCCTGTTCAGCGTGCAGCTCCTCTGGTCGAAGGGCGCCTGAGCTCGTCTTGCCGATGACGCGCTGAGCGCTCCCGCCACATCGAGCGGGATGACCGTCCCGTGACCTCCCGTGGCGGCGCCTTTCGTATCGTACTTTTCATGGAAGCGACGCAGCAGGGACCGGTACGCGGACGAATCGATTGGCTCTCGGCCGGACCCTTCCTGGGTGTGCACGTGGCCGCGATCGTCGGCGTCTATTTGGTCGGCTTTTCGTGGAAGGGCGCTGCGCTCTGCGCCGCCCTCTACTTCATTCGCATGTTCGGCGTGACCGGCGGCTACCACCGCTACTTCGCGCACCGTACGTACAAGACGAGCCGGGGGATGCAGTTCTTCCT
>CAXSGV010000252.1:972-7486 GCA_964236615.1 uncultured Polyangiaceae bacterium | reverse complement strand
CGCCGTCCTCGCGACGACGAGCAACCAAAAGGGCGTCCTCTGGTGGGCCGCGCACCACCGCGTGCACCACAAGTACTCGGACAAGCCGGAGGACATCCATTCGATGAAGCTCCGTGGCTTCCTCTGGTCGCACATGGGTTGGATCCTCTCGCACGATTACGACGAGACGGACTGGGCCCAGATCAAAGATCTGTCGAAGTTCCCCGAGCTCCGCTGGATCAACAAGTGGCACCTGGTTCCGGTCGTCGCGCTCGCCGTTCTATGCCTCGTCTTTTTCGGCACGTGGGGCCTGGTCTGGGGCTTCTTCGTGTCGACGATGCTGCTGTGGCACGGGACGTTCACGATCGACTCGCTCTCGCACTGGATGGGTCGCCGCCGCTACGCGACCACCGACGAGAGCCGGAACAGCCTGATCCTTGCGCTCATCACCATGGGTGAGGGCTGGCACAACAACCACCACTACTACCAGCGCGCGACCAACCAGGGCTTCTACTGGTGGGAGATCGACATGACGTACTACATCCTTCGCGCGCTCGAAGCGGTGCACCTCGTGTGGGATCTGCACACGCCGCCGCTCAAGGTTCGTGACGCGCGGGACCCTGTGCGTCCTGCACGTGCCGCGCTACCAGATGGCGGGCAGCTCGAGACGCCGCAGCTTCACGAGGCGTGAGCTCTTGAATGCGGCAGTACTTTCTTCCGTGATGTCGTCGTTGCCATTCAGGCCGAGCGTGTGAAGCTGCCGTAGCTTCGTGGACTTTGCGAGGGCCAGCGCGCCCTCGTCGCTGATGCCACAGTTGGCGAGGTAGAGACGCTCGAGCATCCCGAGCGACGACCCTTTGGCGAGTAGCTCCGCGCCCTCGTCACCGAGCTCGTTGCCCGTGAGCGCGAGCGAGTGGCAGGCAGCGAGGATGCGTGACTTCACCAGATCGGCGAGCCCTTCTGTGCCGAGCGACGTGCTGCCGAGGTTGAGCGATCGCAGCTGCGCATTTTTGGCGCGCGCGAGCGCTGAAGCGCCAGCATCCTCGACGCTGCCGCGGATCGTCAGCCGCGAGAACGAGCGCACGAGGCCGGCGTCGACGATCTGCGTGAGGAGCTCCGGCGTCGTGTCGTGCAGCGTGACGCGGAGGACGGGCTCGACCTCGAGGAGGGCAGTGCCGTGCGCGAGAAATCGCTCGGCCGTCGTCTCGATCTCGTCGATGACGCCACGGCGAAAGACCCACTTCGTCGCCATGGCACGCGCGATCGCGGCCCACTCCGGATGCGCGTCGAGAAGCGCGTCCGCGGCGTGACGAAGCTCGGCTCGGCGCGCGCGTGTGGGCTTTTCGTCCGCAAGCGCGACCTGCAGAGCGACGAGCTGCGCGCGCGGATCGTCAGGGCTTGGCATTGCCGAGCACCGCGCTCACCTCGGTGACGAGCGCGGCTCCGAGCTTCGGTTGAACCATCTTCACGTAGGCCGCAAAGCCGCGGAGGTACGCCGCGAGGTCGGGGTTGCCCTTCGCCTCGGCGGCGAGCCCATTCTTCTTCACGTTGTAGAGGATCGCGCGGAAGCGGCGACGATCGCGACGCGGGATCGCCAGCTGCTCGTTGACGACAATCCCGGTGATGCGCTGCTGGTTCTTCTTTCGCAGCACGCGGCGCTTGCCTGTGTTCTCGGTGAACCCCTCTTGCTGGCAGATCTGATCGATCCACCACAAGAAGCGCCCGAGCTTCTCGGGCTCGGCGGCGAATGAGAATGTGAGGTCGTCGGCGTAGCGCGTGTAGACCGCGTTCGCGCGCTTGCCGAGGGCGGCGAGGCGCGCGTCGAGGCGACGGCACACGAGGTTCGCGATCGCGGGCGATGTCGGCGCGCCCTGCGGCATGATCCCGGGCCAGGCGACGGTGCCGTCTTCGAGCACCGGCCGGTAGGTGCACAGCGATGCGAGGAGGTTACTGATCTCCTCGCCGTAGCCGAGCATCTCGAAGAGACCAGCCACGCGCCGGTAGTGAACGGTCGGGAAGAAGTCGACGAGGTCGAGCTTCACGACGACGGCAGCGCCGACGTGCGGCTTGGCGTTTGTCACCGTGCCGCGCTTCTTCACGAAGCCGTGCGCCGCCGCGTGCACGGGCACCTTGTCGAGGATCTCGCGAAGGAGGACGCGCTGCACCTTGCGCAGTCTGGCGCGCGGCGCGGCGATCGCGCGCTTGCCGCCGCCACGCCCCTTGGCTTTGTCGATCTCGAACTCGACGTACGGCGAGCCCGAGCCGACGCCTGGACGCTGTAGCCGCACCAGGTCTGCGGCGGGCACACCCACCAGCGCTGCGACGCTCTCGACCGTCGGAAGAGGCGGAAGCCCGTAGGTCGCCGCCACCTCTGCGCGCGCGGGCATGCGCTTGGGGCGACGGTAGACGCCGTACGCCCAGCCGCTCGGGTTCCACGCTCCCGGCGTGGTCGAGCGGATGATCTGATTGGGGTGGAGCTTGTAGCGCGTGTCGGGAAGCGCGACGTCACTGAGGGCGAGCGAGCGTACGGCGTGCCGGGCGGCCGACCGCGTCGTGGGGTCGGGATCCTTCATCACGAGGCGAAGGAGCTGGCTCGCAGTCTGACGGAGAAAGAGCACGTCGATGGAGCGCACCGCGTCGAGGCGCACGCGCGGATCGTTGTCGCGCAGGCGCTTGCGCACGTCCGCGATCATGCCGCCGCTCGAGGACGCGACGTAGAAGCGCGCGACCTCGTACTCGGCGAGCGACCGATGCTGCTGCAAAAGCTTCGAGATCGCCTCCCCGTTCTTCTCGGGATCGACGAGCAGCGCCTTCAGCGCGAGGAGGAGATCACCGAGGCTCATGCGAAATGAATCATCCTGGAGCCACGGCTACTTTCTTCCAGAGGGAAGCGAGATCGAGGAAGCCGCAAGCGGATCTCGCGCTCGTTCGTTCTTCAGTGGGGAACGTGATCAGCCGCGACGTAACATCGCGGACGGAAGGCTAGCTTTTGCACGTGACTCCAGGACTCCGCCGAGGCTAACCGAACCGCGGGTCGACGGAGAGATCGATTTCGTCGTCCGTGAGCTGCGCCGTCTCGGCGAGCGTCGGCGGGAAGCGCCGGATCGTGGCTCCGAAACCACGGTTGCTCTCGTGGACGCGGCGACCGTGAGCGCGGAGCGCGGCGACGGTCGTGTCATCGAGCTCCGGGTGCGAGAGGACCGCGAGGTTCTCGAGGACCTCGCGACGGTGGCGCGGCGCCGAGAGGCAAGCGGTGACGCCGGGGCGTGACGCGGAGTAACGGTAGCAGTCGGCCGCCGTGAAGCCGCCGCCGAGCAGACGTCCGTACGAGAGCGTGCTGAACGCAAGGACGCTCACGCCGCGCGCGCGTGCGGCGGGAAAGACGGTGTCCTCGGCGCCGGGATGCGCGGCGCTGTGCCGCACCATGGCGACATTCCACGGCGTGCTCGAGGCAATCGCATCGCACGCGAGCGCGCGGTCGTGGGTCGAGAAGCCAGCCGCGCGTATCTTTCCCTGCTCCCTCAGGCGGAAGAGAGCCTCGACCCCCTCGCCTTCGAGGCGCGCCGGCGATCGCGCCCAGTAGAGAAGGAAGACGTCGAGCGTGTCGCGACGAAGCCGCGCGAGCGCTCGGTCGACGTCACGCACGATGCCGCGCGCGCTCGCCTCGTAGCTCCCCGCGATCACGTGGGCTTCGGGACGTTCGCGAAGCGCGGTGCCGAGCGTCCGGTAGCGCGGTTCCCAGAAGAACAAGTTGCAACCTGCATCCATCGCTTCGAAGAACACCGGTACCGGAAGCTCCGCGGCGCCCGAGATGGCCAGCGGCGACACGTCGAAGCCGGCGATCGCGCGCGGCACTTCGACAGCGATCGCAGGTCGAGCGGACAGGGAGACATTTGCAACTGCTTCCGCCCGCGACGCCGTCACCGGCGTGGCGTCGGGAAGCGCAGGGCCGGCGACGTCGCGCATCGCCTGGAGCAGCGCTTGCACCGGCGCGCTCTCGGCGCGCCGTAGCGCTTGGTCGAGGTGCATGAAGGCTGCGGCATCGAAGCGGCGCGCGAGCCATGTGTGGGCGCTCATGCGGACCTCGTCGTCGGTCTCGCGATCGAGGGCCGCGGTGAGAAAGGTATCGAGCGCGGTGTGCCGCTCGAGGGCGTCGCCCGCCGAAGCCCGCACCGCCGGCGACGGGTCCCGCGATAGACGCAGCAGCCGCGCGAGGTCGTCCGGATCCCTGGCGTCGAGCCGTTCAGCGGCGCGGGTGCGAAGGAACGGATCGGGCGAGCTCCACGCGAGGCGTGCGGCGGCAAGCGGATCGGCGGCGACGCCGAAGGCCGCACGGCGCAGCGCGGGATCGGGATCGGCGCCGAGCACGTCGAGCGCGTTGTCGGCGGCGAGCACGGCGCGCCGCACCCACGGATCGGGGTCGCGGCGCGCTCGTTCGATGGAAGCTGGCGACAAGAGGCCACGCGTCGACAACGCCACGAGCGCGATGGCACGCACCTCGGGATCGGTGTCCTCGACGAGGTTAGCGAGCACGTGCGGTGCCACCGCGCCGACCACACGGGCGAGCGCGCGCCGCGTGAGCACGTCGGTCTCGGCGCGCGCCAGCGCATCCACGATTATTGCCGAATCGAGACGACCCCGCGCGGTGATCAGCGCGTGGGCGGCAGCGCGCACGACGCCGGCGTCGGAGTCCGCCAGCGCATCCTGAATCACCGACACCGCCGCGACATCGTCGTGCTTCGCTGCGTAAACCCCGAGGGCGGCCACCGCTGCGCGCCGCGCGAGCGCAGTCGGGCCGTGCAGCTCACGGGTGAGGTCGAGGAGGCGGGGGAGATGCGCCCATGCCTCGGTGAGCGCAACGTACGAGACTGCCCACGCAGTAGCGCCCTCGAGACGGGCGGAACGCGGCGCGGCGAGCGCTTTCTCGACGAGGCGCGTCGCGCGATCGCCCAGGCCATCGAGAAGCGCGATCACCGTCTCGGCGGCGTGCGGGATGCGCGGCTCTTCGAGCCACAGCATGGCCAGCTCGAGCGCGCGTGTGCTGGGCGCGGCGAGCAGCCGCGAGGCGGCGATGCTCCGCAGCTGCTCGTGCGAATCGCCGAGGCACTCGGCGAGAAACGCGGGCGATGCGGCGGCGCCCGCTTCGAGGCGCGCGGTCACTACGGCGGGATCGGGATCGTAGGGCGCGTGCATCTCCGGTATCGCCGCGACCTCGACGACGGGAGCTGCCCCGGTCCAACGCCTGCGCAGGTAGGCGAGCGCTCCTTGGGCGCGCAGCGAGCCACGCGCATCGGCCGAGAGGATCGCGGCGCGCACGTGCTCGCGGGTCTTTCCGACACGGAGAAGCACGCGGACCGCTGCGTGACGAACACGCCAAAACGGATCGTCGAGGGCGAGCAGGAGCGTCGGCGTCGCCGCCTCACCACGGACGCGCGCGAGCACGATCACGGCCGCGCGCCGCACCCACCAGATCGGTTCCTCGAGCGCCATCTCGGCGAGCAACGGTGCAGACCGCGCATCGCCGAGGACGGCGATCGCGCGGATGGCAGCGTGACGAACGAGCGGCTTCTCGTCGTAGAGCGCGTCGCGAAGCGCCTGCCCCATCGCAGTGGCCCGCGCGTCGGCAAACCAGCGGGCCGCGCGCGCGCGGACCTCGGCATCGGGATCGAAGAGCAGAACGTCGCGCACCGCGTACGCGGCCGCGGTGTCGGGAGTGTGTGCGAGCGCATCGAGCGCGCGCTCGCGATCACGTCGAACGCAGGACAGCAGCATGAACGACTCGGACGATGTCATGACGTCGCCTTGTGCTGCTCGCGTAGGCGGACCTGTACGGCGCGACGAACCTCTTTCTCTTGGCTCGCGAGCTCCTCGGGCATCCAGAAATAGAGGACGCGCCGACCTTCCTCGACCTTCTCGCGCCGAAAGCGCATCCCGTCTTTTTCGAAGTGGTCGACCTCGTCGCGAAAGCACTTCTTGCAGAGGCAAGGCAGCGCCGACACCTCGTGACCGTTGAAATGGATCTCGTTCGACGTTGCGGCCGACGCCACCGCCGTTTGGCTGTCGTACGTCGTTGCGGCAGTGCCACTGAGCTGGAGGAGGAGCGCTTCGGTCTCGGCCGACAGCGCGCGCGGCGTCTGCAGCGACATGCCGAGCTTGCCCTTCTCCGCGGTCACGCCGCTGCCGTTCGCAAACTGAATTCGCGCGCGCAGGGAGCTCGCGTCCGTGATCGGCACGGTGTTCTCCTTCGAGGCCCAACCTTCTCCGTCGAACTTCGGCGACTCGAGGACGGCGACGAGCCACAAGGCCTCGTCCGGCGGTCGAACCGTCATCAAGAAGATGTGACCGCCTTCGGCGAGAGGCCGCAGCGCGGCGTGTGCGCTCGCGTAGCGTGCGGTGGGCCACACGTCGCCGAGGCCAAGCTTCTTTCCGTCGCGGCGCGCGTCCACTTCGAACACTTTCTTCGAAACGACGGCAAGGATGCTGGGCATGAGGAAGCTCTCCGAAGCGCGAGGATACACAGGCGGGCTCGGAGCGT
>CAXSGV010000252.1:0-962 GCA_964236615.1 uncultured Polyangiaceae bacterium | reverse complement strand
TCTGTAAGGCGCGGGGTCGCCGCGCGTTGAAGCCTCGATGGCACACTCCACCCCCCTTCGAATCGTCCTCCTCCTTGGCAAGCACCGCCTCGCGGTGCTCGGCCTTCTCCTCCTGAACGCGTGCGGGGGAGCTGCCCTCTCCCCGCCGGCGATGGCCTCGACACCGGCGGCACAAGCAGCCGTCGGTGACGCGCCGTCCCCTTCGGCGCCGGGTGCGGCCGGTGACGCAGCGCCCTCGATGGCGTCGATCGGGTCGATGGCGCCCCAAGTCGCACCTGCGTCGATGAGCGTGGCACGACCTTCGGCTTCCCAGGCAAAGGTCGCCGCCGTTGCGACGCCGGCAGCACCGTCAGCACCGGGCACGGGTACGAACGCGGCGGAGACGGCGCGCGCAAAGGCGTCGACGCCGGCCGACGCCACGGCGCCGAGCACGCTGCTCATCTATACGGGCGAGCTCGCGATGTCGACCGAGGAGGAGCAGCTGCCGCAGACCATCGACAAAGCGATCGACGTCGCCGAGTCGGTGGGCGGCTACCTCGGCACGCGCAAGGACACGAGCGTGCAGGTCCGCGTTCCGTCGGGCCGCTTCCGTGAAGCGATGACGAAGATGGAGGCGCTCGGCGCAGTCACGCACCGATCGGTGACCGCCGAGGATGTGTCCGAGGAGTTCCATGACGCCGAGGTGCGCTTGCTGAACATGCGCGCCACGCGGCAGCGCATGCAGGAGTTCCTGGCCAAAGCCAACAACATGCAGGATGCACTTACTGTCGAACGCGAGCTCGAGCGCGTCGCGCAGGAGATCGATCGCCTGGAAGGACGCATGCGTTTCTTGAAGTCACGCGCCGCGTTCTCGCAAATCACCTTAACCGTCGCCGCGAAGCCGAAGCTTCGGCCCATCGTCGCTGGCGGCCCCGCCGCCTCTGCAAAGGCACCCGACGTTTCCCTCCCCGTCGGCTGGCTCG
>CAXSGV010000251.1:6241-9784 GCA_964236615.1 uncultured Polyangiaceae bacterium | reverse complement strand
GCGCTCGCGAACTCGTCGACGCTCGGGTAGCGATCGTTGGGCTCGTTCTCGGTGGCGCGCGAGGCGATCTTCTCGAACGCGGCGCGTACGTCGGGGTCGAGCTCGCTGCCGCGCCGCTTCACGGCGTCCGCCAGCGTCGCGCCGAGCGCGAAGACCTCGGCGCGCACGGTGAGCGGCGCGCCTTCGAAGAGCTCGGGTGCCGCGTATTTCGGCGTCAGGCCCTTCGCCATCGTGCCGCCCTCTTTCCAGGGCGCGGCGAGGCCGAGATCGACGAGCGTGGCCGCGCCGTCGACCGCGACGATCACGTTGGCGGGCTTCACGTCACCGTGAAGCAAGCCGGCGCGATGAAGCACCGTGAGCTGCTCGCTCGTGTGCGCGAGCGGTACGACCCACGCCGCGCCGCCCGGCTGATCGAGGATGGCCTCGAGGCTCTCGCCATGAACGAGCTCGCGGACGAGGTAGCGACGTCCACTCTTCGCGAGCGCACCGAACGCGACCACGCGCGGAACACCGAGGCCTTCGAGACCGGAGAGCGCCATCGCTTCGCGCACGAGCGCCATCATCTCGCCCTCGCCAGCGTTCGCCGCGAGCACCTTCAGCGCGAGATCTTCGTGCGTGATGCGGTCGCGAACGGACCAGACTTCGCCTCCGCCGCCCTGACCGAGAAGCGCGATCGGCTCGTAACGCGGCGGCAGATCCGCGCCGTCTCTGAGGGTCATCCGCCGGCCACTCGCCCTTACTTCTTTTCCGCGCGCTTCTCCAAGCCGTAGTTGCCGCTGAGGCCAAACCAGAAGCCGGTCAGCGAAAACCCGATTCCGATGCGGCTCTCGAACTGCTTCACCGGCTTGATGCGCACGCCGAACTGCGGGATGGCGAGGTGGAGGAAGATGTTCGGCTTCGAGCCGCCGTTGGCCCAGCTGCTCTCTTCGTAGTTGCCGACCTTGGCCGTGGTGGCGTTCTGGTGATCTTGCTTACGGCAGCCGATGCCGTCGGCTTCGGTCTGGCAGGGCGCGAACTTGCGGCCATCGCTGGCCTCGTAAGGACCGCCGGCTTTTTCGTAGACCCAGTTGGTGTTGAGGCTGCCGAAGATGACGCCGAGACCGAAGCCCGCGCCGTATTCGAAGTCGACGTTCTTCGAGATCTTCGCCGACCACAAAAGATCGGCGGTCGCGTAGATGCCGGCCATGCCGGAGCGCACGTGCGACCAGTTGCCCGCAAAATTCGCGTCCTTGTTCTTCTCGAGGAAGAGCGTGTCGGGCATGCCGTACTCGACGAACGAGAGCGCGGGGATGAACGAGAACCCGTCTTTTCGCATGTCGGCCTCGATGCCGATCGTGTTCGTGTAGACGGTGCGCCCTTCGTTGACGAAGAGGTTCATCATGAACTGCGGAATGACCGTGCCGCGGTAGCGCACACCGACGAAGTAGTAGCTCTTGCCCGGGAGCTCGGTGACGTCGCTGCTGTCGAACACGTCGCTCGGTGGCTCGACGACCTGGCCGCTCGCTTTCGCCGGGCTGTCGGGGGACGCCGTCGCCTCCGGCTCGCCTGCGGGCGGCGGTGGCGCGCTCGCGCTCGCCGAGCCGGTGGAGCTCCACGTCGAGGACGTGGCGGGCGTCGCCGATTTTCCAGCGCCGCCGCCGGTCTGTGCCAGTGCGACTGGGGCGCCAGCCATCAGAGCCAGGGTGAGCGCAAGTGCCGTACGAACACGGCCAAAGGAAGAACTCAAAGCTCTCATTGGGACCTCGTGGGGGTCTGTGCCAGTGCGTGACCTAGCTGCGCCATGCTACAGTAACCGGGCTTCGAGTAGGGGGGACATTCGAGGGAGACATTTCCTGATCCTCCACAAGAAGATCATCGAGCAGGCGGTCGACCGGAACGAGCGCGCGACGTTCGTGAAGGAGATCATCGTGACGAACGGATCTGTTCCGCTCGCCATGGTGCGCAAGCGTCTCGCCTCGAACGAGGGCGGAACCCGCGCGCCGATCCTTCTCGTCCATGGCTTCGGCCAGAACCGCTACGCGTGGCACCTGCCTTCGCGCAGCCTCGCCAACCACCTCGCGGTGCAGGGCTACGACGTCTTCAACCTCGATCTTCGCGGGCATGGCCGTTCACGCCACCTGTCGAAGACGCGATCGCGCGGCGTCGAGTGCTACGTCACCGAAGACCTTCCGTCCGCTGTCGAGGAGGTCACGGCGATGAGCAACGGCCGCGCGCCCTACCTCGTCGGTCACTCGCTCGGTGGGCTCGTGAGCTACGCCGCCGCGCCGACCCTCGGCTCGGGGATAGCCGGCGTCGTCTCGATCGGCAGCCCCTACCACTTCACGCGCGGCAGCGTGTCGCTCGGCGCCATCGCGCTCTTCATGCGCGGACTCTCGACGATCCGCCTCCGACCGCCGAACGCCCCTTTTTCAATCTCGCCGATCGGTCGAGTGATGCGGTCACTCGCGCGGGTGGCAGAGAGCCCGCTCTATCCGATTCCACTTCGGGGATGGCATCCGGGTGCGCTCGAGCCCCACGTTCTCGACGAGCACCTTCGCCTTGCCTTCGACCGTGCGGGCATGGGCGAGATGGTCAACATGTTCGAATGGGCGAACCAGCGGCGGTTCGGCGGCCACGCGCTCGATTACGTCGAGCGCTTCGAGAAGATGGACATCCCCCTCCTCGTCGTCGCGGGGTCGAACGACGATCTTGCGCCACCGGCCAGCGTTCGCCCTGGTTTTCTGCTCAGTCAGTCGCGCGACAAGACGTACCGCGTGCTCCCGCTGGGCCACATCGATCTTCTCGTGGGGCGCGACGCTCCGCTCCTGACCTGGTCGCTCCTCACAGGGTGGCTCGACAAGCGCGCCGCCTAGCTGACTGCCGGAAGCACGTCCGCCATGCGTGCTCATGCCCGTCGAACACCGCGAATTCCAGTTGGATACCAGCCAGCTAGGCTGCAAACTGACGGCCGCACATGGGCAAGAGCGACGTTCTCCTTCGAGATGCCTATGGCGTGAAGCGCATTTTCTACCGTCCGAAGGGGCCCCACGCGACCTCGGCGCGCGCGCTTCTGAAGGACGAGGTTCCGACGCTCGACCCAGAAGGCATTCGCGCCGCTTGGGGCGACGTGCCCGAAACCGATCGCACCTGCTTCGAAGGCATCAAGTCCGTACCGCTCGGCCACCGGCTCGCGGGGCACTCTGGCGCGTGGCGGATCGAGTCCGTCTCTTCCGCGCCGAAGTCGCAAGCGCGTTCGGACTCCACGCTGAGCGACGCACCGCTCGTGCACCTGCTCGTCGAAGCGACGACGCGTGCCCTTTCGGGTAAGCGGATCGCCCTCGCGCTCAGCGGGGGTCTTGATTCAGCGCTACTTCTAGTGTTGATGAAGATCGCCGGCGTTACGCCGCCCCCGCTCTACACGTTGGCGCCCCAGCTCGCCGGCTACGACGAGAGCGATCGCGCCGAGCGCACGGCGGCGCACTTCGGGCTCGAGCTCAACAAGGTGCCTCTCACCGAGAAAGATTTCGTGGCGGCGCTGCCCGATGCCGTGGCCGCCGCCGAGGT
>CAXSGV010000251.1:3686-6167 GCA_964236615.1 uncultured Polyangiaceae bacterium | reverse complement strand
CGTGCGGTATCGAGCTAGCGAGCCCGTACCTCGATCCCGTCGTCGTCGCGCGTGCGGCGACTCTCACGCTGGATACCCAGAAGCGCCCGCTGCGCATCATCGCCGACGGCGAGGTGCCCGACGAGCTCGTGAAGGAGCCCACGACGCAGGGCCTCCCGCCCACCCTGGATCTCTCGAAGCACTGGAGCGACGCTGAAGGCGCCGCCCTCGCCAAGACGAGCGGCATCACCATGGCCATTCGGGACGACCGCGATCAAATCTGCTGGACGACGCTGCTTCTCCTCGCCAAGAGCTTCGGCGTCGTCGCCTGATCGGCGTCGCCTGCCCCATGGCCACCGACAGCAGAGAGGAAGCATGGGCCCCGCGACGGCACGTCGACGCGCGGGTGATTCCGTTCGCGCTCTCGGATGTCGAAGTCGGCGGAGGCACGCTCTTCGATCGACGCGGCGAGGCCGGGTTCGACGAGGCGCTCGCGTCTGCGGTCGTCCTGCTTCGTGATGGCCGCGCGGTCACGCGCTCGGCAACGACACTTCCGCCTGCTTGCCGCGATCTCGGCGCGGTCGTCATCGGCGGTGGTGGTGCGAGCATGCGCACGTGCGAGGCTCTCCGTCGTGTCGGCCTGCCAGCGGATCTTCTTCCCGGCGCGGAGTACGTGGGCGAGCGTGGCGGCTATGCCTTGCTCGCTGCAGCCGGTATCGGCGATGGCGTGGTGGTCGACGTCGGGCGGTCCTCGATCAAGATCTCCTCACCTGCAGGGCGCTTGCGCATCGCGCGCTCCGATTACGCCGACGACGACGTGGAGGTCGATGGCCCCACGTTCCTCGTGCATGCGCTTCGTGCGGCGGAGATCACGGGCAGCGCCAGCGGCCTCGTCATCGCACTGCCCTGCGCGATCGACGGTGGTGGCGTGCTCGGCGCCTGCTCGTACGCGGGCTTTGCAGGGCGCAACGATCTGCTCGCGGAGTGTCTCGCCAGCGCTGGGCTGCGCGACGTTCCGACGTGGATCCTCAACGACGCCGAGCTTGCGGCGCTCTCGGCGGCGCAGCCTTCGAGCTATGCCCCGGCCGCGACGCGGCTGGTGCTCACGATCGGGTCCGGCGTGGGCGGCGCGTTGCTGCTCGCCTGACCCTTACTTGTCGGAGTCGGAATCCGAGCGCTTCGTCTTGGGGCCCGGCTCCTTGTCGCGCTGGATCTTCGCAATCTCTTCCTCGAGCTTGCGGACCGTGCGCTTCAAGTCCTTCACTTCGTCTTCGGTGGCGAGCGCCATCGCCTTGGCGATCTTCTCCGCCTGGTCTTGCGTGAACGTCTGCACCTTGCCGGGCATGCTCATCGCGGCCATCACGGCCTTCATCACGCGCTCGTCCTGCATCATTTTCATGACGCGTGGGTCGCTCATCAGCTTCATGCCCTGCTTCATGATCGATTTTTTCAGGCTGGCCATGGGTGCGTCGACTCTACACCAGATGCTGTCAGTGAGCTGACGCTCGCGCCGGTTCACCGCAAAATTGGAGCGGAAACATCCAGGCCCCGGGTTTGCTTAGGCCGCCTCCATGTTCCGTCCGCGCGCTCTTTTCTCCGCCCTCACCCTTGGCTGTCTACTGCCCGTCGCCGCTGCCGCGTGCTCGAGCACTTCGGGGGCGACCACGGTGGCCGACGCGGGGTCGGCCGACGCGCAACCCGCCGAGCCGTCGCCCCTGATCACCGCGCGCCCTTACGCCATCACGGTTCCGACGAGCTACGACGCTGCGACGCCGATGCCGCTCGTGCTCGCGTTCCACGGCTACGGCGACGGCGACGACGGCAAGCTCGTCGAAAAATATTTCAAGCTCGCGCCCGTCGCGGAGGAGCAGGGCTTTCTCTACGTCGCACCTGACGGAACGATGGACAAGGACAAGCAGCGCTTTTGGAACGGCACCGACGCATGCTGCGATTTCCAGAAGAGCGGCGTCGATGACGTCGCCTACGTGAAGGCCCTCATCGACGACGTGGCCGCGCGCTACAACGTCGATCGAAGGCGCATCTACGCGACGGGCGTCTCGGGTGGCGGCATCTTCGCGCACCGCCTCGCGTGCGACATGTCCGAAACGTTCGCCGCGATCCTCAGCCTGTCAGGCGCCACGTTCGCCGACGCATCGAAGTGCAAGCCGACGTCGCCGATCGCAATCGCCGAGGTGCACGGCGATGGGGACGAAGTCCTCGCCTACGAAGGCGGCACCCTCACGTACGGCAGGTCCAGCGCCGTGTACCCATCGGCGAAGGACACGGTCGGGCACTGGGCTGGCTACTCGGGTTGCAGCGGCGCGCTCGAGCCGACGGGCACGATGCTCGATCTCGCGTCCCAGATTGACGGTGCAGAGACGAAGGTCGAGCACTACACCGGCTGCGCGCGAGGTGAGGTCGAGCTCTGGACGATCGTTGGCGGTCCGCACGCGCCGCGGTTGCAGATCGCGATCGTGCCGCCCGCCTTCGTGCGGTGGCCGC
>CAXSGV010000251.1:0-3676 GCA_964236615.1 uncultured Polyangiaceae bacterium | reverse complement strand
TCCCGCATGGGGACACGCGGTGTGGAGCTTCTTCTCCGCGCATCCGAAGCCATGACGATGTGCCAGTGCATGCCAGTGGCGTCATGGCTCGATCGACGAACGCCGGTGAAAACAAGCCAATTTTCGACGGATTGCATCTTGCTTAGGGGCCGCTCACCATGAACCACTCGAAAAAAAGCCTCCTCTCGGTGGCCTGCGCCGCGGCCTCGTTCTCGGCCTGCGTGCTGGTCGTGGGCGCCGGCTGCAGCTCCTCGCCCGCGGGGCCCGAGACGGGCGATGCCGCCGCGGCGGGCGACGTGAAGACGCTGCCCAAGCTCGACGCGAGCGAAGCGGGCGAGCCCGACGCCGGTCTCGAAGGCTTTCCTGCGACGCACCCGGCGGCGCCGGAGGTCTTGTCGCTCGGTGGCCCCGTGCTCGCGACACCGCGCTTCATCCCGATCGTGTTCTCGACCGACACCGAGATCGCGAACATCGGCAAGCTCATGAAAGCGATTGGACCCTCGGCGTACTGGAAGGCGACAACCTCGGAGTACGGCGTGGGTGCGGCCACCGCGTCCGATCCCATCGTCCTCACGGAGGCGGCGCCGGTGCAGCTGTCGAGCGAGGACATCGTGCCCTTCTTGAAAGCGCACATCGAGGACGCGACGTCCGGATGGGGCCCGGTGGATCCGAACGCGATCTATTCGATCTATTACCCTGCCGGCACGAACCTCGTCGACCCTGGGTTCGAGAGCTGCGTCGACTACGGCGCGTACCACGGTGAAGGCGAAGCCAACGGCGTGAAGTTCGCGTACGCCGTGATGCCGCGCTGCAGTGGCAGCGGCGGCTTCAGTGATCTCGATATGCTCACCGTGTCGACCTCACACGAGCTCGTCGAAGCCGCGACCGATCCCCTGGCAGAGACCAATCCGGCGTTCCGCGAGCCGGACAAGGATCACCTCGTGTGGTCGGTCATGCCGCTCGGCGAGGTGGGTGACATGTGCACGTACGATCCCGACGCGTACTTCAAGCCCGCCGACGTGGGATTCATGGTGCAGCGCACGTGGTCGAACGCCGCGGCGAAAGCGCACCACGATCCGTGTGTGCCCGCGACCGGCGCGCCCTACTTCAACAGCGTGCCGGTGCTCACCGACGACGTCCCGATCGAGCTCTACACCGGGCGCGCGAAGACCAAGGGCATCGCCATCCGTGTCGGCCAGTCGAAGACCATCGACGTGCAGCTGTTCGCCGACGCCGACACCAACGCCGCGTGGACCGTCGCCGCCTACGACACGGCGCAGTACATGGGCGGCCCTACGTCGCTGAAGCTCAGCTTCGATAAAAAGACCGGCAAGAACGGCGACGTCCTTCACCTCACCATCACGCGCCTCAGCGCGGGCGACATCGGCGGGAGCGAGTTCATGATCGTGTCGTCGCTAGGCCGCGACCAGCAGAAGATCTGGTTCGGCTACGTCAGCAACTGACTAGAGCTTGTTGGCTTTGCGCACGACGTCGAAGAGATCGCCGCGATCGTAAAAATCGACGCCCACGAACGTCGGCGGGCGCCCGGCTTCGCGCGTGCACGTCTCGACACGCGCACCGAGCACGCTCGCCGCGTTCGCCTCGGCGCCGCGCTCGGGCGTGCCGCGATCGAGCCAGTGGTTCACGAGGAAGAGCGCGTTCGTCGTGGCGCCACGGTTGAGAGCGCAGGTGAACTCGCTCGTCGAGGTGAACGTGTAGGGCGTGTCCCAGACGTGCGTCCACGCGTGGTGGAGATGGGGAGGCGTGCCGCCGCCCTGTTCGAGGAAAACCACGAGGCGTTTGCCGCTCGCGATCATCGAGCCAAGCGTCGGCCAGGGGGCCTCGGGTGAAGGGTGCGTATAGACGTATTCGCCGAGGCCGCTCGCCTGGAGGACCGCCTCCGTGTCCTCGTCCGCCATGCGGTTTTCGAAGATGATCGAGACGATCTCCTCCGGATTCTGATCGAGAAAATCGGTCAGCACGCAGAGCGAGTCAAGGAGCCGCGCGCGCCCGAACACGCACGCGGCGTGGCAGAGGTAGGCTTGATCCGGAGCGCTGAGATCGGGAAACCGTTCGAGCGTGTCCTTCTGCTCGATGGGATCCCAATAGTCGACGTCGAGCATCATCCCGCGGATGCCGTCCGCGAGCTGTCGCTCGAGGCCCAGTGACTGGTTCGGTACCGCGAAGTCGCCGACCTTGGAGAACGCGTTGTGCGTCATCGGAGTGACGACGCGATCGTAGGTCCGGTCGCAGAGCTCCTTAGCTCCGTTGCACGTGCCCTTCGTCGCCGTGACCTTCGCTCGCCGCGCACACGTCTGCGGCGAGCCCGTCGAACGCATCACGAACGCGTCCGACCCCGCGTCCCCCATCACTGGCGTCGTGCCGTCGGCAGGCGCCGTGGAGCACGCCGCGGGCGTCGTGGAGCACGCCGCGCCCGCAATCAGCGCAAGGACGCGCGCTGCCTCATTCCTTCGCGTCGCCACGGGCGAAGATCGAGGCGACGTAGTTGAGGACGTCGGTCGCCGAGACTTCGTTGTAACCGAAGTTCTTGATGAGCCGGCTCTTGATGATGTCGATCTTCTCTTGCGTGTCTTTGTCGACGACGGCGGACACGAGCGTCTTGAGCTTGATCGAGTCCTTCTGATCTTCGAAGAGCTTGAGCTCGAGCGCGCGACGAAGGCGATCGTTGGTCGACCACTGGAACTTCTTCCCCTCGACCGCGAGGGCGCCGATGAAGTTCATGATCTCGCGACGGAAGTCGTCTTTGCGGTTTTCGGCGATGTCGATCTTCTCTTCGATCGACCGCATCAAGCGCTCATCGGGCTCTTCGTCCTGGCCGGTGTAGCGGTTCTTGACCTTCTCCTTGAGGGTGAAGGCCTTGATGTTGTCGATGTAGTTGCCGGCGAGCTTCGCGATCGCGTCCTCGTCCGCGCTGATGGCGCGCTGGACTTCGTTCTTCACCATCTCTTCGTACTCGCGCTTCACCAGGCTGATGATCTCGGTGTAGCGCTTTCGCGTCTCCTCGTTCGTGATGAGCGAGTGGTGGCGAAGCCCCTTCTCGAGCTCGTTCATGACCATGAACGGGTTGATCGTGCCTTCGCCCGAGTCGTTCACGAGCGCGTTCGAGATCTTGTCCTGCACGTAGCGCGGCGAGATGCCTTCCATCCCTTCGCGCTTGGCCTCCTTGCGGAGCTCCTTCACGGTGTCCTGCGTGTAACCGGGGAGCACCTTGCCGTCGTACAGCTTCATCTTCTGCAGGAGCGAGAGGTTGTGCTTCTTCGGATCCTCGAGGCGCGTCATGACGGCCCACATCGCAGCGACCTCGAGCGAGTGCGGCGCGATGTGCTTGCTCTTGATCTTCGAGGCGTTGAAATCCTTCTCGTAGATCCGGATCTCTTGCTGGAGCTTCGTGATGTACGGGATGTCGATTTTGATCGTGCGGTCACGCAAGGCTTCCATGAACTCGTTGTTCAGGAGCTTCTTGTATTCGGCCTCGTTGGTGTGGCCGAGGATGACCTCGTCGATGTCGGTCTGCGCGAACTTCTTCGGCTTGATCTTGTGCTCTTGCGAGGCGCCGAGGAGGTCGTAAAGGAACGCGACGTCGAGCTTGAGCACCTCGATGAACTCGACGATGCCGCGGTTCGCGATGTTGAACTCGCCGTCGAAGTTGAACGCG
>CAXSGV010000250.1:6542-9806 GCA_964236615.1 uncultured Polyangiaceae bacterium | reverse complement strand
GCTCGGGTTGATCGTCGTGGACTACCTGCAGCTGATGCGCTCCGACAGCCGGTCGGACAGCGTGGTCGAGCAGATCGGCGACATCTCCAAAGGGCTCAAGACGCTGGCGCGCGAGCTCGAGGATGCGCGTCTCGTCGCGCGTTTCGTGGGGACCCGCGGGACGGTCGTCGTCACTTCGAAGCAGACGATGCGGCCGTGCGACCCCGGTCCCGGCCATCGGGGATGCGAAGGGCCCGGCGTCATCACGGCGTCGCCCTCGCGACGCGCGGTCACGCTCGGCGAGAAGAGCTTCAGCGTCAGGCGAGAAGTGAAGCGAACGTGGTCGCTCGACAAGAAGGCCATCGAGCTGCGGATCCTTGCGACCGTCCTGACGACACTCGACAGATCCGAGCACGAGGGTCCAGGCAACGACTGGTACTCGACCGACACGGTCGCGCAGTTCGTCGCGGAGCCGCCAGCGGCGGCCTTTCCCGTCTATCTCGATGCGGTCACCGGAGAGACCCTTCCGCGCGACCGCATCGCGTGGTGAGTCGGCATCGCGTGGTGAGTAGGCGCGCAGCCGTCGTCTCAGTCGAGCTCGAGCGCGCGCCGGAACGCTCGGGCGCGAAGCACCCTCGCGACGACGACGCCCGCGACGAGGACGCCGCCGAGAGCGACGAAGACCCAGATGGGATTCCGTCGAGCCACGTCCAGTACCGAGCTCCGTGGCGTCCGCCATTTCGCGGCGAAGCGGTCGACGAGGTCCTGATGCGTGGACATGAGCTCGGCGATTTCGCGAGTCTTGTCGTCGCGCGCTCCCCCGAAGAGCAGGACCGACATCACGCCGCCGCGTCGACCGTCGAGCCATAGCGTAGTGGATCCCTGCGCGTCCAAGCGCCGGATGGGCACGCCGTTCTTCGCGGTCATGACGACCGAGCCACGCGGGTCGCCGCCCGTGCCGTAGCCGCGGATTTCGAGATCGAGCATCGGCGCATGGTCGACGCCGCTCGCTTGAAGCAAGCACATGGTGGAGAGATCGAGGACGCGCGGCTCTTCGATTGCGCCTCCTGCGACGCGACGGAGGTCCTCCATCGTCATGACGTCACGGCAAGCGCTGCTCGTGCGGTCGCCCATCGATTGGTAGAAGCCGAGCGGCCACGCCACGAGAGCGCTCATTCCGAGCGCGTAGACCGCCGCAATGCCGACCATCATCCCCGGAGACGTCTCTTTGCCCCGGAAGAGCAGGCCACCGTCGAGGAACGTGAAGCGGTAGCGGCGTCCGGCGCGTAGCGCCATCACCGCCTTGAGCACGACGAGCCCGGCCAACCCGAAGCCGAGAAGCGCCCATACCGCTAGCTTCAAGACAAGCGCGCCTTGGTCCTCGCCGGGGCTCATGCTTCGCGAACCGCCGCCGCCAGTACCCTCATCGCCTTCAGCGCGTGACGGGCGTCGCCGGCGGCTTCGCGAGCTTCAACACGCGTCCGTCGCCGGTCGTGAAGACAATCGCGTTCTCGTTGACGCCGAGGCCCATCGCCCCGTCGACCGCGCCCGGCGTCCCGTCGAAATCTTTCGCCGTGCTGCTCTTCTTCGACGACCACAGGATCTCAGGTCGAGAGCAGCCGTCCTTGTGGCAGCGCACGACGCGGCGTGGGCCCCAGTACTCGGCCCAATAGAGGTGCTGATCGTCGGGGACGATCGCGCCGTCGCCCACGCGGACCTCGTTGCCGGAGATGACATATTTGTCGAACCCGATCGGCGGCGCGCCGGACGGCTGCTCCATCGCGGTCCGAACGATGTACGTGAAGTTCGAGGAGAAGATCGAGGTCGCGTCGGCGACCGGGTCGCCGTAGCGCGGGGCGGTTGCGCCGACCGTCGCGATCACGGCGCCGGTCGAGCGGTTGCGGCGCTCGATACGCGCTTGTCCCGAGCCGGTGAGCTTCGGGAACATCGAGACGAAGAGCGCGCTCGGTGTCGCGACGATGCCGTCGAGCTCCATCGCCTTGTCCTGAACGAAGAGCGGCTCCGGCAACGGCGAGGGGCAGCCGGCGAGCGCGCATCGGTAGACGAGTGTCTCCCCGCCGCGATCCGCAGCGACGAAGAGGTCGTCGCCGGCGAGCCCGAAGCTGCGCACGCTGACCTCCGACGGGACGAGCCGCGTGACCACGCCGCCCTCTTTCGCGACGCGAATGAGCGCATAGGTCGCCGTCTGCGACGGGCCGGCGAAGATGGCGTCGCGCGTGATGACGAGCTGCGGGAACGCTCCAATGTACGCGTTGAGGTTGGCGAGCTTCGTCGGCTCGCCGCCGTCGAGCGACACACGCATCAACGTTCCGCTGTCGTTGATCCAGTACGCGTTCTGCGCGTCGACGACGACCGATGTCGGCCCTGCCTTCGTGCTCTGACCGCCGCTCGTGCCGAGGCCCTCGGCGAGGACGAGCGCCTCGCAGCGGCCGCTGCTGCATGCGCCGCCGAGGCACGAGTGCCCGCAGACGCCGCAGTTCGCCGGGTCGTCTTCGGTGCTCGTGCAGACCGCGCCGTCCGTGACAGTCCCCGCGTCGCCGCCCGCGGCGGGCGCCGCGAAGTCTTGCGTGTACGTGCAGCCGCCCGCGACGGACGCGAGCAGCGCGAGCACGGCGAGCGAGGCAGCGAGGGTGGCGCGCGTCGTTCGCATCACCGTCTCTTTTACAGCAGCGTCCGTGAGACGCAAACCGAGCGCGGTGGCGTGGACGCTTTCGTGTCCAGGCGCGTTGGTGGATCAGCGAAGCGCATGATCGACGAGTGGCAGCAGCACGCTGTTCGGAAAACGTCGCCGAAAGAGCGCGCCGCGTGCGGCCGCGTCCTTCGTGCGCCCCGCGGCCACGAGCGCCTGCACCGCGAGGACCTCGCGCTCCTCGACGAGCTGACCGCGCGGGAACGTCTTCTCGTGGAGCTCGACGGCAGCGAGCGCGCCGGCTCCATCTCCGCGCGCGAGAGCGGACCGCGCGCGTTCGACGAGGGCGCGCTCTGCCGAGAGCTCCCCATCGCGCGGCTGTGAGCTTCGCGCGTCGGTCGCGTGCGAGGTCGCGCGAGGCGCCTCCGCGGACGCCAACGCGGACGGAGACGCAGACATGGTCGACACCGGCGTCGAGACCGGCGGCTCTCGGACGGTGACGATGCTCGAGGCGCACGCCGTCGGAGCGACTGGGCTCAGCGGCGTCGATGCCGCCCCTCGATCGACGTAGACGACGCGATCGGTGGGATGCACGTACGCCATCGCGCTGGCGCCGATCGCCACAAACACCAACA
>CAXSGV010000250.1:0-6532 GCA_964236615.1 uncultured Polyangiaceae bacterium | reverse complement strand
CGCGATCGCGAACAGCGACATGGCGATCACCGCGACGGTCAGGGCGCGGTTGCGGAAGAGGTGCAGGTCCATCAGTGGGTGCTCCGGAGACCGGAACAGGGTGCGGAGCACGAACGCCGCGACCAAGGCCAGGCCGATCGCCGCGGACACCAGCAGAGCGCCGATCGCGTTCGCAGTGCCGATCGCGCCTGCGGCCTTCACCGCGCTGGTCTTCGCGGCAGCGGTCGTGGCGCCAGGCGCGCGCGGTTGCGCGGGGGTCGCCGGGCTCGCCGGGCTCCCGGGGCTCGCGGGGCTCGACGAGCTCGAGAGCGAGGCGAGACCCGCGCTCGGCCCGAGGAGCGCGGCGAGCTTCCCTTGCACCGCGGCGCGCGCCTGGTCGGGCGCAGCGGGGCGCGTGCGCTCGGCGTCCAGGAGGAAGCGGAGCTCCGGGCGAATCGGTTTGTCGCTCACGGCGCGCCGACTTTCCGCCGCGCGAGGATGCGTTGCGCGGCTCGTTCGAAGTCCTCGCGCGCGAGGCGCAAGCGCGAGTACGCGGTGTTTACTGGGATCTGCAGCGCATGGGCGATCTCCGCGATCGGCTGCTCGTCGAGCTCGGCAGCCACAAACACGGCGCGACGCGGCAGATCGATCCCTTCAATCGCCTCGAGCAGGAGCGCCCGCGCTTCGTTCGCGCCGATCTGCTGATCGGCAGGGGGCGCAGGATCGAGCGCTTCGGGCGGCGTCGAGTCGAAGCGCTCGTAGCGATGCCGCGCAAGCGCGCGGTGCCGAAGGGCGACGCGGTACGCGATGCCAAACAGCCACGGGCGGACGGGACGGCTCGCGTCGTAGTCGCCGAGCAGCCCGTGCACGATCAAGAAGACCTCCTGCGTTTGGTCATCGACATCCGCTTCGTTCACTCCGAGCCGCCGTAAAGTGTTCCACACGTAGGAGAACTCCGCGTCGAACAGCTCGCGCAGAGTCGGCGCCTTCAGGTCTCCACCTAGGGATTCCGGCGAGGCCGCGGGATCCGTCACGGAAAACGACCGACGACACCGATCGCACCGAGCGCGGCGAGACTAGGGGTGCTCCACACGTCGGAGGCTCCCGCGCGGAGGACCGTGCTTGTCAGGGCGTAGGTTCCCTCGACGTAGGCGTCGAAGGAGAGCACGTGTGCGATGGGAAGCTCCACGCCGAGTCGCGGACCGAGAAGGGCGTGAAACGTCGACTGACGCGAAGGGGGCGCGCCGAGGATCTCGCCCGCGAGCGCGCCGAGCGTCGCCACGCCGCACGCGTAGGCGACCGAGAGGCGACCGCAAGCCATGAACGTTCCGGCGGTGTAGCGCGTGCGCGCCGCGAGACCGCCGGTGGCGTCCGAGGCAGGCGCGTCGATGCGGAGCTGCGCGCCGAGGATCCACCATCGCCGCTCGATACCCACGCCGACGAGCACCGCGAGCGCAGGCACCGGCGCTACGCCGAGCGCGACGCCGCCCGCTGCGGTCACGCGCATGCGCACCGGCTCGGACGGTGGCTCGATGCGCACGGGCGCCGCTGGCACGCTGAAGGGATCGTCGCTGGGCGCTGCCGGTTCTGCCGTGGGCGGCGTGGTCGGCGTGGTTGGCGCGGGCGTGGTCGACGTAGCGGGGGGCGTCGCCGGCGGCCCGAGCCCCGCGCGGGGATCGAGCAGGATGCTGATGGTGAGCGTCGCGGTGGAGGCAAGCTCCTCGCAGCCGCGGCCCGTCGACGTGAAGGTGCGCTCGCCTTTCGCGCGGCCTTGCGTGTCGCGCAGCTGCACGGTGCCGCGAAGCCCCCTACCGTCCTTGACGAAGGTGACGACCACCGCGCGTGGAGCGGTGTCGGCGAACGGGTCGTAGCCGAGGCGCGCGGCGACCGCGTCGCGAAGGGCGCGCTCGTCGGGGCACGCGGCTGCCGCGGCGTCGCGCGTGACCAGGATGCGAGCCGGGTCCCCGGCACGCGCCGCGTCCACCCCGGTCGCGGAGGCGAGGGTCAGCGCGAACAGCACGGCAATTCGTCGAGGATTCACGGCGGAGGGGCGACAGTTGTCTGCGACAGGACGATTTCGTGACGAACGGGAAGCGGTCGGCGGAGATGGAGGTGTCTCCATGGCACACAAGGAATCTCTCATGAAGCTTCAATCACACCTGCGCGACTCGCGCGAGACCGCTCCGCTGCCGTACTGGCCATGGCATCGCAGCGTGCGATGTTAGCGCCGTTTCAAGTTGATGCGCCGACGTCGCCCGCCTTCTCGAGGCGCGCGGCGAGTCGGTTCATCCCGAGCAGCTTGGCCGCCGCCGCTGCGGTCGCACCGTCGATGGGCGTATCGGTCACGGCCCCGAGATCGACACGGCGCACGGTGGCGACGTCTCGGAATTTCAAGAGCAGCTCCTTCTGCTGAAGGATCCCGCGCACGGTGACTGACGACGCGTGGAGGCAGCGCTCGAACACGCCCTCGAGCGTGTCGTGCGCGACCAGCAGATCGCGCGCGGTCTTGGCGCCAATCCCCTTGGCTCCCGGGATGTTGTCCGAAGGATCGCCGCGGAGCGCGATGAAGTCGGGCACTTGATCATGCCGCACTCCGTAGCGCTCGAGGACCTGCGCCGGCCCGATGCGCTCGGGTGGGGCGCCGCCCTTCTGCAGCAACAGCACCGCCACGCGCTCGCCGACGGACTGGAAGAGATCGCGATCGATCGTGACGATCAGCCCTTCACCGCCGGCCTCGGCCTCGGCCTGCGCTAGCGAGTGCACGAGATCGTCGGCCTCGAGCGATTCGCTGTCCATCACGTGCCAGCCGAAGGCGCGGAAGAACGCCGGCGCGGCGTCGAACTGGCTCTCGAGCTCCTTCGGCATCGGCGGGCGCTGCGCGTGGTACGGCGGGTAGAGCTCGGTGCGGTAGGTCGCGCTCTCGGCGCCGAGGCAAAACACGACCGCGCGGGCGTCGTTGGTTTCGGCGATCGACAGGAGCGTGTTCGCCGCGCCGAGCAGAGCGTTGACGGGGCGGCCTTCGGGATCCTTCACCGTGGGGGGCACCGAATAAAACGCGCGGTAGAGCACGGCCGGCGCATCGATGGCGAGGAGCGGGCGGACGCGCGAAGTACCGGAGGGTTTCGAGACCTTCATGTCAGTCGCTCGTTTCGGGCTGTGGACGCTACCACGCCGAACGCCCAAGGATGTGCGGCGGCCGCGTGTTCGATCCGCTAATGCCGTACCGACAAGCCGCGCCGCGAGGATTGCCGATGCTCGAGTCGCTGCGGATCGCGGCCCCCTGCCCTGCACGGTGGGACGACATGATCGGCGACGATCGCACGCGCTTTTGTCATGGCTGCGCGAAGGACGTTCACGACCTCTCGAAGTTCACGCGCGAGGAGGCCGAAGCGCTCCTGAAACAGCACGGCCATGGCACGTGTGTGCGCCTGACCCGGCGCGCCGACGGAACCGTCATCACCGGCGACTGCCCCGTCGGCACGCAGCGGCGCCGCCGTCGTGCCGCGGCAGTGGCGATCGCAAGCAGCGTCGCGCTCTCGGTCGCGGCGCTCTGCGCGTACGAGAAGGAACCACCGGAGCTTCGCCGCCCCGCGCTCACACCGCTCGATCGCCCACCCCACGAGCTCTTGCGCGGGCTCGGCGCCTTGCCCGCGGACGATCCTCACGCCGGCGAAGGAGCTCGTCACCGCGTCATCCAGCAAGGTCACGTGGTGCCCCCACGCGACCCCACGACGACGACGATGGGCTGCGCGTGTGAGCCTGGCGATCCGCTCTGCTCTTGCCTGTGATCGCGCCGCGTCAGCCGCCGTCGCCGCCGTCACTGACGCAGGCAGCCGCATCGGGGTAGACGCAGACTGCGTTGAGGCACGCCGACGGTGACTGGCAGGGGGCGCCCTTCGAAGGATCGTCGTTGCACGCTGCGCCCTCGGCTGCGCGCTTCGTACAGGTGCCCGGCGACGGCGGATCGGTGGGCGGGACGACTGGTTTGCAGTAGTCGGGACCGTCGCACAGGAAGTTGTCCGCGCCGACGTCGCCGCAGGCGCCGCCGGTTTTGGAGAACTTGTAAGGTACACATTTCGCGGGATCGCCCACGCAGCGAAGGAGCTTCGAGACGTCGCAGTTGGGCGAGTCGCCGCCGCAAGGCTCGTTGACCTTGGCGCTGGGGACGCACGAGCCGTTCAAGCACGTGAGCTCGAGCGAGCACGGGTGCGGACCGTCGCAGTCGTCGCCCTGGCCGCGAATCTTCACGCAGGTGGCGCCGTTGCAGGCGAGCCCGGCGGGGCACTGCCCTTGAATGCACGCCTCCTCCTCGCGCGGCGCGACGGCGCACTTTCCACAGAAGCCGTTGCGCACGCAGAACCCGGTGATGCACTGGCTTTCGTTGCGGCACGCGTCCCCAATCGCGAGCTTGCCGACGACCGGAAAGCAAGCCGGCGTATTGCCCGTGAAGAGGTAGTGGCACAGCGCGTCCCGGTAGGCCGCGCCGCACTTGCCGTAATCGTCGGGTGTCGCGCCAACGCCGATCGCGCCCAGGTTCTTCTCGCAATCGGGCGTGAGGCGCGCTTTGCAGTTCGCGACGTCGCCCCAAGCCTGCTCGATGAGCGGCCCCGCACAGACGTTGTAGCGATCGCAGAGCGCGCCGATCATCTGCTCGCACCCCTGGCTCACCGTGAGAGGAACAGGCGGAGCGTCGACGGTGCCGTCGCCCGCTGCCGCGTCCTGTTCCCCCTCGATGTCCCCGATCGACGATGGGTTGTCGTCGGAGCAGCTCACGACCACGGCAGCGGCGATCACCAAGGCACCCGAGAGCCAACCCGCCGCTCGGCGCACCCGCACGTCACTCCCGCTCGCATGGATCATTAGGCAAAGACCTCCGACTCCCATGACTTACCACGGGCCGGCCGCTTGTCTCGTGTGCTCAGATCGCGAGCGATGTGTAGACTGCATCTATCAGCGCGGCGGGCCGGGGGTCGAGCAACAAGCTCGTGCCCATGCGGTTCATGACGTAGGCGAACCCCACCCGGTGGTCGGGATCGGCGAAACCGATCGAGCCGCCAGCGCCCGGATGACCGAACGCGCGAGCGCTGGGACCAAAGCTGGCTTCCGGCTGCGGCAGCATGAAGCCCAGGCCAAACCGCGTGGAGACGCCGAGCACCACATCGGGGCCAAACGATCTTTCGGTACGCGCGCGCTCGATCGACTCGGCCGAGAGTACGCGCACGCCGTCTTGCTCGCCGCCGCACGCAAGCACGCCGTAGAGGCGCGCGATCGATCGTGCGGTCGCATGCCCGTTCACGGACGGGAGCTCGGCGCCGCGCCACGCGCGTGAGCCCACGGTGCCCGGCATGACCATCGTGATCGGGTTGGTGAAGGCCTTGGCCGTGATCGACTCCGGGGCGCTCATGATGCGATCGAAGAGCGTCGACTCGTTCGGGCGCTTGCGTCCGGGACGCAGCTCGGCGCAGCGTGCGTCGTTGACCGGGTCGAGGCCGATGTGCACGTCGAGACCGAGCGGGCGCGCGATCTCGTCGCGAAAGTAAGCGCCCATCGTGCGGCCGGAAGCGCGGCGGATCACTTCGCCGACAAGCCATCCGAAGGTGACGGCGTGGTAGCCGTGCTGCGTGTCCGGTGTCCACCACGGAGGCTCGTTGGCGAGAGCGCTCGTCATCGCCGCCCAGTCGAAGAGCGCTTCCGGCGGCAGCGTCGCCTTCACTGCCGGCAGGCCGGCGCGGTGATCGAGGAGCGAGCGGACGCGGATAGCGTCCTTGCCGTGGCGCGCGAACTCGGGCCAGTACTCCACCACCGGCGCCTCGAGATCGAGCAGCCCTTGATCGACCAGGCGGTGCGCACACATCGCCGTGAATCCTTTCGTCGTCGAAAAGACGTTCACGAGCGTGTCTCTTTCCCACGCGCGGGCCGTGTCCTTGTCGGCGACGCCGCCCCAGAGATCGACCACCGGCTTTCCGTCGAGCGTTACCGCCACTGCCGCGCCGAGCTCGGTCCCGTCGTGAAGGCTTGCCTCGAACACCTCGCGCACGCGCGCGAAGCGAGCATCGTTGTCGCCGGCGACGCCCAGGTTCGGGCTCAGAGTGCCCCCTCGACGGCCGCGACGATTTCCGGTGCGTCGGGTGGCGTCTCGCTCGTGAAGCGCTTGATGAGCTTGCCGTCCCTGCCAATCAGGAATTTGTTGAAGTTCCAGGTGATGTCGCCGCTGCCACCGGGCTGCGCTTTGAGCCAATCGTAAATGGGATCGGCGCCTGCGCCGTTGACCTCGACCTTGGCGAACATCGGAAAGGTCACGTGGTATTTGTTCGTGCAGAAGGTCGAGATCTCCTCGCTCGATCCCTGCTCCTGCGCGCCGAACTGGTTGCATGGAAAGCCAAGGACATCGAAGCCGCGCGCCGTGTACTTCTCGTAGACCGCCTCGAGCGGCGCGTACTGCGGGGTGAACCCGCACGCCGAAGCAACGTTCACGATCAACAAGACCCGACCGCGGAACTCGCACATCGATCGGGGGTCGCCACCGAGCGACGTGGTGTCGAAGGTGTAGAGC
>CAXSGV010000249.1:0-9814 GCA_964236615.1 uncultured Polyangiaceae bacterium | reverse complement strand
TTTTTTGGTTGATGATAGTATTGTTTTGGTTTCTGTTCCCGGCGCCAGGTCGAGGCCGTCGGCGGTAAGGCGCTGCGCGCGGATGATGTCGGCCTGACCGCCGCTCGAGCTCGACAGCTCGGCTTTCCAATAGAGGTAGTGCGCGCCGCCCTCGCTGAACATGTGCGAGTCGATCTTCGAGCCAGTGCTCGCGATGAGCGGCGCGCCGCGATCGACGTAAGGCCCCGTGATGTTCTTCGAGAACGCCGCGCCGATGGCGTGTTTGCCGTTCGCCTTGTTCGTCGCGGTGAAGTAGACGACGAACCCGCCGGTGACGTGGTGGATCTCCGGAGCCCAGAAGTCACCCGTCGCCCACTTCGGCGTGTTGGTCGCGTCGAATACCTTGCCCACCTTGGCGAACGGCGAGTGAGCGTCGTCGTTCACGTAGATCGGGAAGCCGCCGCCGGTGCACGTGACGTAGTACTTGCCCTGGTCGACGAGCACGCCGGGATCGGCGCAGGTGCCCAGCGAGGCGTTGGTCGACAGCTCCTCACTCGCAACGCCCGTGTCATCGTCGCCGTCGCCGTCATCGTCAGCCGCGTCGCTTCCGGAGCAGCCCGCCATGAGCGCCGCGAAGATGGAGCCGAGGAGAAGCCAGCCGACGTTCTTCATGGCTTCTCTTAGAGCAAGCCATGCGCCAAGCGCCTGCGGGCCGCACCGCGCCCGCGATGCCCCACGATAGCGGCAGTATTTCGCCGCTACGCGAAGGCTCGCGACCTAGTTGCGAGCGATTTCGCGGCCCAATGCGACGGTGGTGGCTCGTCTTCCCGGCATGCGGTTCGCCACCACGAGCCTGTCAGCCAAGTCCGCCGGCGCTCTTGTCGATGATCCACGAGACCGATCCTCGGACGCCGACCCCCGCGTCACCGGCCAAGAGCACCGAGCGCGCCGGACCCCGCGGATGACGCGCGCGGGCGTCTGGTGGATGTCGCCGCTCGCGGCCCAGATCTTCTCGAGCGGGTACTGCTTGCCCTTGCCGATGGCAATCACGACGCAGACGCGCGCCGCTTCGATCGTCGGCACGGTGATGGTGAGGCGCGCCTCGCGCTTGGCCGAGCCAGGCACCGCGGCCACGAGGCGATCGGTGATGTCGATCGCCGGATCGCCGGGAAAGAGTGAGGCGGTATGACCATCTTCGCCGATGCCCATCACGAGCAGATCGAGCGACGGGATCGCGGGGGCGGGCGCTTCGAGCCTCGCGCGTAGGAGCTTTTCGTAGTCGCGCGCTGCTGCCTCGAGATCCTTCGATTCGCCCGGCATCCGATGAATGTTGTCGAGTGGCACTTTCGCAGGATCGAGCAACGTCTCTTTCGCCCAGCGGAAGTTGCTGCGGTCGTCCTTCGGAGGCACGCCGCGCTCGTCCACGAAGAAGACGTCGACCTTGTTCCAGTCGATGTCCTCTTCACGTGCGAGGTGGGCGTAGGCCGCGCGAGGAGTCTCGCCGCCGCTCAGCGCGATGGCCGCCTTGCCGCGTGCCTTCTGCGCATCGCGAATGGCCTTCGCCATGCGGCCCGAGGCTTCGCGCGCGCAGCTCTCGGCGTCGGGTGTTGCGATCAGGAGTCCAGGCACCACCTTCGTCGTCATGTGCACACCAGCCCCTCTTCGTAGATCTCGTCCGCGAACAGCGCGGACTCGGCGAGCGCTGGATCGTGCGCAGGGCGCCGAAGCGTTCGTTCGAGCATGCGGGCTCCGGTGTTCGTTCCGAGGCGCACGCGCTGCTCCAGCGTGCCTCCGCTGGACTCGAGACGCCACACCAGGAGATCGGCGTCGGCGGTTTTCCCCTCGAGGCCGGTTCCAAGCTCGCGCTGGATGGAGCCATGCGCGGTCTCCCCATCACGCTCGGTTTCGAGCCGAACCTCGGCCAGCGCCGATGGCGCGACGGTCTGAGGACGCGGCGTCGCGTGCAGCGCGACCGTGACCGGCTTGCCGTCGCTGCGCACGAAGCGCGTGTTCCCACCGATGCGCTCCATCTTCCAGCCGAGGCGCGTCGCGAACCACCCCAGGAGAAGCGCACCCTCCGGTCCGAGGCGCGAGCCGGCGTCGGCGGCCTGACGGATCGTGAGCTTCTTGATGCGCTGCGCATGCGACATGAGGCGCGGCTCGTCGAAGAAGCGCGCGCAAAGCTCCTGCCACGGCGCGATCCGCGTCCACGCGAGATCGGCCACACC
Organism: uncultured Polyangiaceae bacterium; assembly: GCA_964236615.1. Classification (GTDB taxonomy): domain Bacteria; phylum Myxococcota_A; class Polyangia; order Polyangiales; family Polyangiaceae; genus CAXSGV01. Next base: position 7,607 of record CAXSGV010000249.1, on the reverse strand, counting down.
CGGAGGAGTGGGCTCCTCACGCGCCCAGCGCGCGAGGTGAAGAAGACTCGAGAGCGACGTGTACTCGGTGTCGAGCACGATGCGGCCCGCGTCGTGCGCAAGCTCGAGGAAGACTGGATCTTCGACGTGCACGCGGCCCAGCCAGATCAGTGTGGTCGGGAGCTCGGGCACGAGCAACGCGTCGACGGCGCTGCCGGCGCGGGCGCAGAGCGCGCCTTTGGCGGTGAGGCGAATGCGCTCGGAGCAGGTCGCGTCCTCCCCGATGCCGCACACCGCGCTTACGTCACCTTCGAGCGAGCTCTCGCCGGCCTCGGGATCGAGCGCGACGATGATCGCGCGTGCCGGGATGCTGCTCGTTACTTCGTCGACGATCGGCGTGTATTTGTCGGCGAGGGCAGGGGTGCCCGCGATCACGACGAGGTTCATCGTACACACGCGTGATTTGCTCGCCTCGCCCGGCTGCGTGATCCAAACGTCACGTAGCTGGCGCTCGATGCCGGCGAGCATTTCACTCACGCTCATGGCTTCCTCCAGCGGCGACCATCGCGCGCGAGAAGATCGTCGGCTTGCTCGGGACCCCACGAGCCGGCGGGGTAAATCGGCGGCGGCGCACCACCGGCGGCGGCCCAGGCTTCGAAGACCTTGTCCATGAAGGCCCACTGCTCCTCCACCTCGTCACGCCGCGTGAAGAGAGTGGCCTCGCCTCGCATCGCATCGAGCAAGAGCCGCTCGTAAGCCTCCGGCGTGTTCGAGCCGAAAGCGGCGCCGTAACGAAAATCCATCGCCACGTCGCGCAGGATGGTTTGCTGCCCTGGCTCCTTCGAGATGAAGCGGATCGCGATCCCCTCGTCGGGCTGGATGCGAAGCGACAGCACGTTGGGCGTGATGCCACCATCGGCCGCGCGGAACAGCGTGTGCGGCACCTTCTTGAACTGCACCGCGATCTCGGTGACGCGCCGAGCGAGCCGCTTGCCCGCGCGCACGTAGAACGGCACGCCACCCCAGCGCCAGTTGTCGATGAAGACGCGCATTGCGACGAAGGTCTCGACGTTCGAGTCGGTCGCAACCTCGGGCTCCTCGCGGTAGGGCGAAACTTCGTCGCCACGCACGAGCCCGCGGCCGTATTGCCCGCGGATCACGTTGTCGTGGACGAGCGACCGCTCCATGGGCCGGAGCGAGCGCAGGACCTTCACCTTCTCGTCGCGCACCGCGTCGGCGCTGAGCGATATCGGGGGCTCCATCGCCGTGAGGCAGAGAAGCTGCATCAAGTGGTTCTCGACGATGTCGCGCGTGACCCCCGTCTGCTCGTAGAAGTGGCCGCGCCCTTCGACGCCGATCTCCTCCGCGACGGTGATCTGCACATGGTCGACGTGCTCGCGCGTCCACACCGGCTCGAACAGGCTGTTGGCGAAGCGAAAGACGAGGAGGTTCTGGACGGTCTCCTTGCCGAGGTAGTGATCGATCCGGAAGACCTGCTTCTCGGCGAACACGGTCGCGATGGTGTCGTTGAGCTCGGTCGCGCTCTTGAGGTCGTGCCCGAAAGGCTTCTCGAAAACCACGCGCGTCCACGGGCTCCCGGGCGGACCCGGCGGCTCGACGAGCTTCGCCTCACGAAGGCCGTTGGCGATGACGTTGAAGTCCGCGGGCGACACCGCGAGGTAAAACAGCCTATTTTTCCGAGTGCCGCGCTCGGCGTCGATTTTCTCGAGATGGGCGAATAGGTCGCTGTACGTCTTCGGATCTTCGAACGTGCCGCGGACGTAGGTGAGGCCCTTCTCGAAGTCGCCCCACATCTCGGGGTCGATTGGCTTCCGGCGCGAGAACTTCTCGACGCCCTCGCGCATGTCGGCGCGGAACTCTTCGTTCGTCTTCTCGCGCCGCGCGACACCGACGACGGCGAACGCGCCCGGTAGCGCGCGCCCGATCGCCAAATTGAATAGGGCGGGTATCAGCTTACGCCGCGTCAGATCGCCAGACGCGCCGAAGATGACCACCGCACAGGCGTCGCCTGTCTTGTCGTCGACGAGCCCCTTGCGGAGCGGGTTCTTCTCTTGCGCGCTGGTCGATCCGTCGCTGGCCATTTGTGGGTCAGGCCTTCTTGACGGCGTGTCCGCCGAATTCGTTGCGCAACGCGGAGAGGACGCGCATCGCGAAAGAGTTGTCCTGCCGCGACGAGAAGCGCGCGAACAAGGACGCTGCGATGGTCGGCACCGGCACCGCGTGCGCGATGGCCTCGTTGACGGTCCAGCGACCCTCGCCGGAGTCCTCGACGTACGCCTTGAGCTCCTTGAGCTCGGGGTCCTTGTTGAACGCCCGCTCGGCAAGCTCGAGGAGCCAGGAGCGCACGACGCTGCCGTTGTTCCACACCGCGGTGACCTTGCGGAGGTCGATGTTGTACTCGCTCGCCTTGAGGAGCTCGAAGCCCTCCGCGTACGACTGCATCATCGCGTACTCGATCCCGTTGTGGACCATCTTCGTGAAGTGGCCAGCGCCGGCCGCACCGAAGTAGCCGAGACCGTTCTTCGGCGCGAGCGTGAGGAGCGCCGGCTCGATGTGCTTGTAGGCGCTCTCGTCGCCGCCGACCATGAGGCAGTAGCCGACCTCGAGACCCCAGATGCCGCCCGACGTGCCCGCGTCGAGAAAGCGGATCTTCTTCTCGGCAAGCTCCTTCGCGTGACGAATCGAGTCACGGAAGTTCGAGTTGCCCCCATCGATGAGGACGTCGTCCGCCGAAAGAAGCGACGAGAGCTTAACGATCGTGTCCTCGGTGGGCTTGCCCGATGGGACCATGACCCAGACCGCGCGCGGGGCCTTCAGCTTCGAGACCATGTCCTCGAGTGAGCTCGCGCCCTTCGCGCCGTCCTTCACGCTCTTCTCGACGACCGCCGGGTCGCGATCGAACGCGACGACCTCGTGACCGCCACCGAGGAGGCGCTTCACCATGTTGCCGCCCATTTTGCCGAGACCGATGATTGCAATCTGCATGGTCGTGCTCTCCCCGTGCCGTCGCGGTGGTTTTGCACCCTGGTAAGGGGCGCCCCCGCTCGGCGTGCGTTCGCGTGTCCTGAATTGCCCCAAGGGCGGGGCGAAGGCGGGGAGGATACACGCACGCCCTGCAGGAGAGGAGGGCCGTGGCGGCGGCGTTGCGTTGGAACAGACGATGCTTAGGTTCTCTGCTGAACACCACACCGTCCGCAGAAAGAAGGCGCCAATGCAGGACATGGGAAATAACGCGAGACTCATCGGGTTCGTGCAGTTGCATGTAGGGGCAAAGGTCTTTGCTCTGCCCGTGCAAGCCGTGAAGTTCGAGCGCGACCGCACCTCGATCACCCCGGGAGGGTTCTTCAGCGACGAAGGCGGCCAGTACGGCATCCTCGTCGACAAAGAGGCCTCGCCTGAGACTGTGCAGGAGCAGATTGCCGCGGCATCAGCCGACGCGATTCGTCATATTTCTCGTAAATTTCTGAGCTAAACCAGCTGACGGCGTACCCGCGACGGCCCCTTTCGACGGCGGGGCGTCGCGCGCCGGACGAAGCTGAGTGAAAGAACTAGAACTTCCGCGCGGGTGCGGCGTCTCATGAGGCTGTGGAAGCCGAATCAAGGGACAAGTCCGCCTTTTGGAAGAACCTCGCGCCGAGCACCAAGCGCCGTGTGCAGCTGGGGGTGTTTGCCGTCATCGCGGTGACCTCGTCCGTGGCAATCGGGTACCGAGCGGGCGATAAAGCCCACTCGCCCGACGCCGCAGCGCAGCGCGCGTGGCACGGCAAGATCACCAAGGTCGCGCGCGCCGGCGCCGAGAAGACCGGCGGCGTCACCTTGAAGAAGGGAAAATCGGAGTCGCCTGGCATCGAAGGCGCCGACGTTTCCGAGGGCACCGAGATTGTCACCGACGCACGCACGCGCGTGCGTATCGATCTCGACGACGGCTCATCGATGGTGCTCGATCGAGCCACCGACGTCATTGTCGAGTCGGGCCCGCGCACGATGCGCGTGAAGGCCGGCGCGATCGTGGCCGACGTCGCGCACATCGAGAACGCTCCCGTCGCTCACCTCGCGACCGAGCACGGGGAGGTCCTCGTGCTCGGCACCAAGTTCGCGCTGACATCGTCCGAGGACCGCACGACCGTCGAGGTGATGCGCGGCGTCGTCGAGCTGAAGGACACGGGCTCGAACCACCTTCAGGTGGGCGCCGGGCAAGAGGGCGTCGCGTCGAAGAACGCGAAGCTCGAGATCGCGCCTGTGAACGATCTGGCGCAGCGCTTGGCCTTCGGCGAACGCCTGGGCGCCGTCGGGGTCGGCGGCGCACACAACGAAGATACCGATTTGCCCGTGAGCGGGCTCGGCGAGCTTCGCGCGCGCCGCCCGGGCAAGACCGACGAAAAAGATCATGCGGTGGCCCTTTCCTCTCACAACGTGAAGGTGCGCATCGTCGGCAGCGTCGCGCGCACGGAGGTCGACGAGATCTTCACGAACGAGACGAACGACGAGCTCGAAGGCGTCTACCGCTTTCCGCTTCCGCCCGACGCGCAAATCGAGCGGCTCGCGCTCGAGGTCGATGGCAAGCTCGTCGAGGGTTCGTTCGTCGACAAGGCAAAGGGTGCGGCGATCTTCCGTGGCGCCATCCAGAACGCGGTACCGAAGGCGTCGAAGCCCAAAGAAGAGATCATCTGGGTGCCGGGCCCGTGGCACGATCCGGCGCTCCTCGAGTGGCAGCGCGGCGGCCGTTTCGAGCTTCGCATCTTCCCGATTCCGAAGCACGGCGCGCGCCGCGTCGTCATCGCGTACACCGAGACGGTAGCGCCCGTCGCGGGCACGCGCCGCTACGTGTATCCGTTGCCGCAGTCGACCTCGAGCGAGATGAAGATCGGCTCGTTCGGCGTCGACGTGCAGGTGCTCGGCGCCGATCCCAAGCTCGGTGTGAAGGCCAAGGGCTACGAGGTCGCGAAGGCGGCTGCGAACGAGTCGGGTGGCGAGCGCTTCGCGCAGACCATGACGAGCTTCGTTCCGTCCGGCGATCTCACGATCGAGTACGGACTTGCCGATCGCGCGACCGACGTGACGGCGTGGGGCTACACCGAGCCGCTGTCTGGCAAAGGCGGGGCGACGACGGACAAGGTTCTCGACAAAGGCTACGTCGCGCTCGCGTTGCGTCCGAAGCTCCCGGGCTGGACCGAGTCCAAGCCGCGCGACATCGTCATCGTCGTCGACTCGGGCCGCGCGATGTTCGGCGAGCGTTACCAGCGCGCGAAGCGCCTCGCGGTGCAGGTGACGCAGGAGATGGACCGCCGCGACCGCGTCGCCGTGCTCGCATGCGACGTCACGTGCCGCGCGATGCCCGGCGGCTTCGACGGCGCTGGTTCGAAGCGCGCGCATGACGTCGATGCGTTCCTCGCTGGCAACGAGCCCGATGGCGCGACGGATCTCGTCGGCGCCGTGCGTGCCGCGGCTGGCATCGCCGGTCACGATCGCACGCGCGATCTGCGCGTCGTCCTCGTCAGCGACGGCATCGCGAGCGCCGGCTACCGTCGTCCCGAGCGGCTATCGAACGAGATCCGTGACGTGCTCACGGGCGGCCGCGACGAGGTCATCGCGGTACCCATCGGCGCCGATGCCGATGTCCTCACCCTGAAGGAGATCGCCCGCGGCGGCGGTGGCGTCGTCGTTCCGTACTCGCCTGGCGAGATGCTCGAAACAGCGGCGCTCGAGGTCCTGAACGCGACCTACGGCATCACACTACGCGACGTCGAGCTGTCGCTCCCTCCTGGGCTCTCCGACGCTGCACCGAGCACGATCGCTCCCATCCGTGCCGGCGGCGAGGTCATCGTCACGGCGCGCCTCACGGGCGACTCGGTGAAAGGCGACGCGATCCTCCGGGGCAAGGTCTCTGGTCAGCCGTTCGAGGCGCGTTACCCGATCGACGTACGGGCCACGAGCGACGCGGGCAACGCCTTCGTGCCGCGCCTCTACGCCGCTGCGCGCATCGCCGACAAGGAGCGCGAGACCAACGAGTCGTCGCGTGCCGAGCTCGTCACACTCTCGCAGCGGTACGCGGTGCCGTCGCGCTTCACGTCGCTGCTCGTCCTCGAGAGCGAAGCCATGTTCACCGCGTTCGGAATCGATCGCAGCGAGCGCTCGCCGTCCTGGACAGGGGAAGCCGCCGCGCATGGCAGCGAGGTCGCGACGCTCGCGCGCGACGAGGACGAATCCTCGGCTGCTCTCGGCGGTGATCTCGCAAAGGACAAGAAGGCCGACGACGCGTCCGAGCCGCGCAAGCGGGCGAGCTTCGGCGACCCGCTCGAGAGCTCTCTCGGCGCGAGCGGCACGGGCCGTGGTGGCGGCGGCGCGGCGGACGGCTTCGGTCGAGCGAGTGGCCCGAACGCGCCTTCGCCCGTCACGACGCCCACGACGCCTGCAGCGAAGCCGATGGCGACGTCGGCGCCGCCTCCGCCCGCGGATCTCCGCGGCGACCTGGCGCAAGCGGCGCGGCGTCCTTCGATGTTCCCCGGCAACCGCGGCGGCCGCTTCATGAAGCGGGTCTGGTTCCGTAAGGCGTCCCTCTCGAACGGCGCGCCGTCCGCCATCGCGTCCGACAAGATTGCGCTCGCCCGCGCCGCCGTCCAAGCGGCCCCCGATGAGCGTGCAAAATACAAGGAGCTCGTCCGCATGCTGTCGGCGAACGGTGCGCTCGACGAGCTCGGCGAGGTTCTCGCGCGCTGGGCCTCGCGCGACCCGCTCGACGCCGACGCTATCGCGGCGCGTGCCGATCTCTCTGCGCGCTCCGGCGATCGCGAGCGCTCACTTCGAATACTGGACGGCATTGCGTCCGGGGCCGCGTCCGCCTCGAGCGACGTCAGCGTCATCGAAGCGCTCGCTGTCGCACATGAGCGCGCAGGCGACAGGTTCGCCGCGTGCGCGTTTCGCATCGCGTCCGCCGAGGTGCGGTCGGACGCGCCTGCCGCTGCCCTCGGCCCGGCAGACGTCGACCGCTTCGCGCGGGCCGTCGCGTGCGAGCGCGCGGACGGGAGGCCTGCCGCTGCCGATCGATGGCTCGCATCACGTAAGGACCGCGCGAGCGTCGAGACCGCAGCTCTCCGCTTCGACTCGCTCGCCAAAGGGGCGGTCGCGCCGACCGAGAACACCAACTTCGGCGACATCATCGTCGACGCGACGTGGGACTCGGCGCCGGGCGTCGACGTCGACGTCGCGATCGTCGACCCTGCGGGCAACCGCCTTGGCTGGCCAACGCGATCGAAGAACGTGCGCGTGACGGACGCGACGACTCGGCACCACGAGGCGCTGGCGATCACGAACGGCAGCGCGGGCGCGTTTACCGTCGAGCTCGCGCGCGCAGGCGGCGGCAGCGCGCCCGTGTCCGGCACCCTCTCGGTGCGATCGCTCGGCGAACGGATCACGGTGCCGTTCGTGCTGAGCGGGCCCGTCGTGCAAGCGGCACGCGTACAGGTCCGCTTCGAGTCCGAGCTCGTGCCTGCGGACGGACCGCCGGAGACGGGCTTCCAAGCGCCCGCGTTCGACCGCGGTGCGGCTGTCCGCGCGCTCGCTGCGGTCTCCGTCATCAACTGCAGCAACAATTCCAAACCAACCAAAAA
>CAXSGV010000248.1:8661-9833 GCA_964236615.1 uncultured Polyangiaceae bacterium | reverse complement strand
CACCGGCCGACTTCCCAAGGCTCACGCCAGAGGAGGCGTTGATCTGGCTCGGCGACGAGGAGCCACTCATGCACTGGCTCTCGCGCGTGTGATGGGGCCACGCGAGACGCTTCGCGACCTTGCCCTCAGGGCTTCTTCGGTTTTGGTTTCTTTGTTCGCGCGCGCGGCGTGTGTGGATGCGCGTGTTGACCGTCGGGCTCTACGTCGGCGACCAGCTGCAGGCCACCTTGCTTCACGCCGCGGGTGGCGAGGAGACGATCGCCCACGCGTTGGAGCTCGTCGGAGCGACCTCGCAGGACAATCACCTCGAGGCAGTTGTCGTGATCGAGGTGGACGTGGAGCGTCGCGCGCACTTGTTCGCCAAGCTCGTGCTGCGCTGCGGTCAGACGTTCGGTGAGCTCGCGGACATGGTGATCGTAGACGAGCGTAAGCGAGCCGGCGGCCGGCACGCCGCGCGCGAGCTGTACGCGCGCAACCTCGGCGCGCGTCAGATCGCGCAAAAGCTCGGAGCGTGTGACCCCGCGCGTCGTCACCAAGGCATCGAGACCCTCGAGGAGCGACCGCTCCATCGCGACGCCGAAGCGGACGAGATCGTCTTTCATGGTGAGCGAGACTAGCGCAGCCGAAACTCCATCGACCAGCGCATGCGAACCCGTACCGGATGCCCACCGCGCTCGGCGGGTGTGAAGCGGTAACGGCGTACCGCCGTCAGGGCAGCAGCGTCGAGTCCCAGGCCCGCGGGGCGCAGCACGCGCGCCTCGATGACCGCGCCCGTCGCATCGACCACGAGCTCGAGTGGTACGTCCGCCTCGACCTCCGCGGCGCGCGCTTCTGCGGGGTACGCTAGCGCGGCGCTCGTAAGCAGACGCGCGGGTCGCGAGACGCTCGACTCCGGAACTGTCTCCGGCGCTGCGGGCCCAGACGCGCCTCGCAGGTCACGATCGTGGTCGTGATCGCCGGTGCGTTCGTCGGCGCGTGGAGGCGCGCCGGACGCACCACCCAGCGCCATCGTGAAGCGGGGCGGCGCGGCGGCGGCCGCGGGCGATGCGGAGTCGGTCGCGGCGGCTGGGGGCGGCGCACCGGCCGCGGGCGGCGCACCGGCCGGGGGCGGCGCGGCGGCCGGGGGCGGCGCGGCGCCGAGCGGCGCGTGAGCGAGCGATGGATCGTGATCC
>CAXSGV010000248.1:0-8651 GCA_964236615.1 uncultured Polyangiaceae bacterium | reverse complement strand
CTGACGTCATGATCGGCCGCGACCGGGTACGCGTGGTGATGCATGTGCGGCGACGGCGCGTTCGACGGGCGCGCGAAAGTCGCAACCTCGGGTGTGACCGGGACGACCGGCGTGTCGGTGATGATGGCGATTTCGGTCATCTCGGTCGCGGCCCCCGCGGGCGACGAAGCAGCATGGCCTGCGAACGCCGTGACCGCCGCCACGTGCACCAGCACCGACGCCACCGATGGACCAAGGCGAGCCGTGAGAAGCGAGATGGACTTGGCAATCATGGGCAAGGGTCGAGACGACATCCATTCGGCGCGTGGCACGAATTCAAAAAAACGTAACACGCTTTTGCCGCCTGGTTGCCTGACCACATGTTACGCGCCGGACGAACGAACGGATCGGATCCGGTCTCGTTACCGTGCACGGCGCCGACGCTCTCTGGACTGCAACCTCTCGAAACCGCAAAGCATCCAACACATCGGAGGCGCTATGCGTGCAACGGACGTGCTCCTCGTGGACGACGACTCGGATTTCCGCGACATCATCGCGGATCTGCTGCGCGACGAAGGCTGCCGCGTGGTTGAGGCGAGCGACGGCGCGGCGGCGCTCGAAGCCCTTCAGACGCGTGTGCCCGACCTCATCATCACCGATTTGATCATGCCGCGAATGGATGGGTGGCAGCTCTTCGACGCGCTGCAGAAAAACAGCGAGTGGTCGAAGATCCCCGTCGCGGTGATCTCGGCGTTCGTGCAATCGGAGGTCGAGTACGACGTGCGCGTGCTCTCCAAACCGATCACTCTCCGAAACCTCTTCGCGCTTCTCGACGAGCTCGAGCACCCGCGGCCGCGCACCGTGCCGCCGCCCTGACGGCTCAGGTCGTCGCGCCCGCCGCGAGCCACGCCTCGACCGCGAGCGCGTCGACGCCGGCCTGCTTGAAACCAGGAAGGATGAGGTCCTTCACCGCGGAGACGAGCGCATCCTCGATGATCTCGGCCGGCGGCGCGCCGTGTGCGGTCAACGCGTCACCACGCGCGGGCGCGCGCGGCGACTCGCGCCAGATGCCGAGGTTCTTCTTCGTGAGCGGCAGCACCCACGGCGTGGCGGCCGCGCGGATCTCGGGGCGAACGCTCGCGAGGTGCGCCCAACCGATGCGCGCGTGATCGATCTCGTCGGCGAGGAGCTCGCGAAGCGCGGCCGATGCGAGCTCGCCTGTCGCGTGCGCGAGGCACGCCTCGAGAAATACGCTCGCCGTGGTCTCGTTGAGCGCGCACTGCCCGACGATGTGCAGCGTATGGCGTAGCTCTTCGGATGCACCGCGATGCGCCGGCACGCGCAGCTCGAGGAGCGCCGGTGGCGGTAGCTCGGTCCCTGCAAACCGCGATGCGACGACGCGCGACAGCTCGGCGTGGCGGTACTCGTCGTCGACGGCGCGCTTTGCGATGCGAAGCACTTCGCCCTCGGTGCTCAGCGCGGCGAGCGCATCGTGAATCACCTCGAACGAGTCGGCGACGCGACGCTCGGTCGCGGCGCGCGCGAGCCACACGGTGGCTAGGGCGGCGCGCTCTCGGTCGGCGAGACGATCGATCGACGCATCCCCGAGAGGCAGCGGCCGGCTCGTCAGCTTTCCGCCCCAGCGCCCCGACTCGGAGATCACCGTGCGCCTGCGCCTATCACTTCGTCGTCGGCCAGCCCGCGTCGCCATCGACGTCGGCCGCAGCGTCGTGCTCCGGGCCCGTGCGCGCGTCGGACTTCGCGTCGGGGTCACGAGCGTCGAACGGCGCGTCTTGACTGGCCCCGGCATCCGTCGGCGTGGCGGCATCGACGCTCGCGTCGCCACCCGCGCCATCGACGTCCGCGACAGAGGCGCCGCACGCCGTAAGTGATGCGACCGAAGCCGCACCAAGCGAGAGCCCGGCGGCGACGACGGCGTGGAAGAGGCGCGACTGCATTCTTGCGCTCACAAGCTAGCACGCAACCCCGAACGCGGTAGATTCCCCACGTGCTCCGAGCTTGGCCGACTCACCGAACTTTTGGCGCCAGCGCCTGCGCGGCGCTCCCGCTGATCGTCGCGGTCATGCTCGCGTCGGGCCCTTCGCTCGCAGGCTGCGGCGACGCGGCGACCGACGGTGGCGCGATCGACGCTGGAGCGGATCACGACCACGATCATCTCCAGCTCGAGCCCGATGATGGGAGCGTCGCGGCGACGGGTCCCCTTCTCCTCTCGGAAACCGGGCTCTACTCCGACTTCGCCGCACGCACGATTGCGGCTGACGTGCAGCCATTCGCGCCGCGCTACGAGTTCTGGGTCGACGGCGCGAAGAAGTCGCGCTGGCTGTGGCTGCCGCCGGGCACCAAGATCGACGACACCGCGATCGATCACTTCGTGTTCCCTGTCGGCACCAAGGCGTGGAAGGAATTCGTCGTCGACGGGAAGGTCGTCGAGACGCGGCTGCTCATGAAGGTGCGCGAGGGCGACACCTTCGGTTGGTGGCAAGCGGCGTACGTGTGGAAGGACGACGGCTCCGACGCGGTCGCTCAGCTCGACGGCGTGACCGACGCGATGGGCACCAAGCACGACGTACCGAAGCAGTCGGATTGCTTCAATTGCCATGGCAACGTGAAGGACACGCTCATCGGCGTGAGCGCGATCCAGCTCGGCGATCCGGCGCAGATCCCGCGGCCAATCGACACGTTCGATGCGCGCGGCTGGCTGACCTCGCCGCCGCCGCGGGACCTCGACGTGCCTGGTGACGGCGCGGTGAAAGACGGCCTCGCGTACCTGCACGCCAACTGCGGCCACTGCCACAACGACGAGGCCGTTCGCTTGAAGACGCAGACGCCCATGCGGCTGCGGCTCCTCGTCGGTCAGCGCGTCGAGGACACCGGCGCGCTCACGACGACCGTCGGTACCGTGATGAAGCACCCGCTGCCAAACGACGTGACGAGCGTCGTCGTTGCGGGCGCGCCCGACAAGAGCGGCCTCTACGTTCGCATGGGCTTGCTCGACGGTTATCGCATGCCGCCGGTGGGCAGCAAGACGCCGGACGAGGTCGGTCGCGCGTCGGTGCGCCAGCTCATTCTCGGAATGAAGTGACGGCGCCGCGATCCGCGCGACCGAGCTAAGGCGCGCTGACGACGACCGTGAGCGCGCCGCCCGCGGTCGCGGGGAAATTCTTTCCGAGATCGGAGATGGGTGGGTTCATGGACACGCTCGCTTGAAGGCGCCACGCGTCGGCGAGCGGGAGCACACCCGCGGCCGTGAGCGCAAGAACGCGGCGCGCGGTGCCGTGCGCGAGGTGACCGTCGATCGTCGCGTTGCCTTCGACGCTGAACGACGCGACGAGCGCCAGCGCGCGCGCCATGTCGAACGAGTACGCCAGCCCGGCAAGGGACGTGAGCTGCGGTCCGAGCGTCTCGCGGATCGATTGGTCGCCGGTGCGGACGTTGCGCGTCGTGCGCGCGCCGACGAACGCGCTCACGCTGACGAGCCACGGGCCAAAGGTCTGCTCGAGCGCGAGCCCCGCGTTCGCTTGCAGCGCGCCGATGCCGGTCGCGTCGGCGGCGAGCGTGTGGCGCGCGGCATCGGGCGCTCTGCCGGTGGGAAGCGAGACGCCGGCGAGCAACGCGATGCCGGGAAGGATCGGATCCTGACCCGCGAGGTGAAAGTCGTAGCGCGCGCTGACGTTCACGTCGCCAAGCCCCCCGCCGGTATCGGTGACCTCACGCGCGCGGCGATGCGTGAGCACGAGCGGCGCGAGGAGCGCGAGCTGGAGCCGCCGACCGATCCGCGCAGCGCCGAAGATGTCCTCACCGAAGTCGACCTCCGACGTTCTTGCAGGCGAGCTTTGGTACTTGCCGTCGACGTCGTGGCTGCCGAGCACGAAGCCGGCGCGTGTCTGCGTGCCTATCAAGTGGCCCTCGTGCGGCGCCAATCTGCCGGGAGTGATGGCGCTCGGGCCGGCGCAGCAAGCCTGGGCCCACGCAGCGCGCGCCGGCGCGGCAACCGCGGCGATCGCGAGCGCACCCGCGAAAGCGCGGGCGCGGAGCTGACGTGGGTTACGGGACCTGGAACGAAGGGGTGGCATGTTCGACGGTGGATCCACGCGCGAGCGTCGTACGGAGCTCCCACGTGCCGGGCATGAACAGGCTCACTCCGTCCACGACGTACGTGCCGGGCGTGTCGCCGCGCTTCACGGTCGGCTTCACCGACGCGCCGTGCCCCATCACTGGCATCCAAGGGACGACGGCGACGTCGAGCGCGTCGACCGCCTCGCCGCTCGCGACGTCCGTGATCCGGAGCTGAAGGACATTCGAGCCACGCGTCAGGGGCTCGGGCGCGGTCCGGACCTCGACACGGAAGCTACCCTCTTGCGTCGTGAGGACCTCGTCCGGTGCGGCCGAAAAATTCGCCGCGCCGGAGCCAGAGTCGCCATCGCTTCCGCAGCCGGTCCCCGCTGCCGCCACCGCGACGACGAGCACGAACGAGGCGGCGACGGAATTCCGCCGTTTCAAGGTACGCTCACGAAGAAGGCCGTGTGGCCGTGCGGGGACTCGTCGCCGTCGTTGCAGTCCTCGCTGAAGTGGAAGCGCGCCGTCCACTTGCCGGCGACGTCGAACTTGAGCGGGCCGACGGTGTACGTTCCCGGGGAGGTCTCCGTCGGCTTCTGATCGGTGTTGGGCGCAGGGTGCGTCTCGTCGAGGAAGAGCTCGACGCGGGGACTGGCCCCGACGACGGGCTTGCCGTCCGTCTTGTACGTCGCCGTGATGGTGAAGGTCGCATCGCCGCTCGTGCGGGCGCCGACGACCGACCACTTCACGTGGTATTTGCACTGATCGTCGTCGCCTTCGGCGTTGTACTGCGTCGGGCCGTACTCGTCCTCTTCGGGGGCGCCACCGTCCGCCGCCGGTGGGGTGGCGTGGCAAGTCGCCGGATCGACCTTTTGCGCCGGCTTCGACGCGCAATGGGTGTCCGGCGCGCCCGTCGTCGGTGCGCCGCTCGGACCTTCGGTCGTGGTGCTGGTGCACGACGCCGAAGCGAGCGCGAGGAGGCAAATGGAGAGCGAGCCCATGCGAACCACAACCTTGGAAGTCATGATCACAGCGTAGTGCGAGAGCGCGCGTCTGGTAATGCGGCGTCTTGTCGCAGAGGGCGCGACGCATGACGTAAGCTTCGGTGCGATGCCGGCTACACCGTCCTGGAAGACGTCCCCAGCGCGCGCGGCGCTGGTGCCCGTTGCGATCGCACTGGCGATCGGCACCTACGTAGCCACGCGCTACCGAAGCCAGGCTTCGACGCCGCCCGTGATCGCGGCCGACGCCGCCGAGACCGACGCGGGCACGATGGCGTGCATGGATGGGTTCGAGCCCATCCCTGGCGAGGGGTGCCTCGCGCTTCCGAAAGAGAGCTCGACGCCGCCGCCGCTGCTCATTTATTTGCACGGGCTCTACGACAGCAACGCACCCGCGCAAGAGATCGATCGCACGACGCGCCTCGTGAAGCGCGCGACCGCCCGCGGCTTCGCCGTGCTCGCGTTTCGGGGACGCCTCGGCATGTGCACGACGATCCCCGAGTACGCGACTTGGTACTGCTGGCCGAGCAACGACAAGACCGCCGACGCCGGGCCGGGGCTCGTGACGAGCTGGTCGACGGCCCTCGAGATCGCGACCACACGCACGAAGGCACGCCGCCGCTACGTGCTCGGCTTCTCGAACGGCGGCTACTTCGCGGTTCTCTTGGCGACGCGCGATCTGTTTCGTGCGGACGCTTTTGCGATCGCGGGGGCCGGGGTCGTTCGGCCTTACAAAGCCCCCGCCGTCAAAGCTCCGATCGTGCTCGTCTCGGGCGACGACGATCCCTCGCAGCCCGACATGCTCGCGCTCGATCAAGCGCTGTCCGCCGACAAGTGGCCGCACGATGCCTACGGCCGTGACGGCGGTCACGCGCTTGCCGATTGGACATCGACCTCGTGCTGACCTTCTTCACGCGCTCCGAAACCGAGCGGGTCCCCCTCTCGCCGCCGATCGTCGTGCATCCCCCGCGCCCGTACCAAGCCGACGCGGAAGCACCGGCCTCCGAGGGGGAGCAGCTCATCGCCGCCCCGTCCGATCCCACGCCGCCCACGCCACCCACGCCGCCGACGCCGCTGGAGCCCAACGCGACCACGCCACCCACCGCGACCACGCCGCCCACCGCGACCACGCCACCCACCGCGAGCACGCCGCCGGCCCCGTCCGACCCGAGCCCGAGCCCGTAGATCTTTTCATCGCGGCGTCACACTCCGCACCGCGACGCCGACGTTCGCTCATGAAGCAAGCTCGCTCGGGTTGCCGCACGGTCCTCGGTAGCGCAACCATCGCCGCTCTCTGCACCCTGGCGCTCGCGTGGCCAGTCGACACCCTGGCCGACGCCCAAGACGGCGGCACCGCGCGCGAAGAAGGCGTGCCTGTCGACGGCGTGATGGTGACGGGCACGATCGAGCACGCGCCCAAATCCGTCACCGGCTGGGTCCTCGCGATCGAAGCGGAAAACCCGACCAACGACGAAGCCACGGCCGATCTCGAGTCGGTGGTGACGCGTCAAATCTCGAGCTCGATGGCGCGCGTCGGACCTCGGCCCACGGTGATGTGGCGGAAGAAGGAGAAGCTCACGGTCGCCGCCCACGGCAAGACCTCGCGGCGCTACGACATTCCGGCTTCGCTCGCGAGCTACATGACGACGGTCGAGAAGGCAGAAGATGCCTGGCGCAAGCCGATGCTGCGCGGCGACGACTACAAGATGCCAAAGCTGATCACGACATTCGACGCGCAGTTCAAGGGCCCATGGGCCAACTCGAGCTGGGAGGACACAGCCAATTACGGCACTGGCAAGTACGGCGACTCGATGCCGATGGAGCTGCCGCGCGCGAGGCCGCCGACGCAGCCGATGGCGCAGCCAGACGACATCCCCGGCTTCTAGCGCGCCTGCGAGGGCCCGTGAATCAACTCTTTCCGTTCTTGTTCTCCGACGCCTTGCTCTCCGACGCCTTGGCATTCTTGTCGGAGCTGGGCTCGCTCGGCTTCACGGCCAGCGGCGCGCCGCTGAGGTGCTTCGAACCGCCGGTGTGCCGGATGTCTTTGCCGCGCACCATGAAGACGACCATCTCGGCGAGGTTCGTCGCGTGGTCGCCGATGCGCTCGAGGTATTTCGCGATCGATTGCACGCGCGTCGCGCGGTAGATGTTGCGCGGATCTTCCATCATGTACGTGAGGAGCACGCGGAACGTGTCGGCATAATAGGCGTCGAGCACCGCGTCCTTTTCGATGACGGCTTCGGCGCGCTCGGCGTCGCTCTCGACGAAGGCGTCGAGCGCTTCCCGCACCATGTCTTGCGCGACCTCGGCCATGTTCTCGAGCTCGGCGTAAGGCTTCAGCGCCGGCTCGTCGTTGAGCTCGACGACGCGCTCGCAGATGTTCACTCCGCAGTCGCCGATGCGCTCGAGATCGGTGACGAGCTTGAGCGCGATCGTGATGAAGCGCAGATCCGACGCGACCGGCTGGCGACGCGCCAGGATCCTGAGGCACATCTCGTCGGTCTCGACCTCGATGCGGTTGATTTGGTGATCGAAGGCAATCAGCTCGCGCGCGAGCATGGTGTCGCGCTCGACGAGGGCCTTCATGCTGTTCGAGATCATCTCCTCCACCTTCGCGCCCATCAGGAGGATGTGCTCGCGGAGGCGCCGGAGCTCCTCTTCGTAGACCTGATCCGAATGCTGGCGTCCGCTCATCCGAATCTCCCCGTGATGTAGTCCTCGGTCCGCCGGTCGACCGGCTTCACGAAGATCGTGTCGGTGTCGGCGTGCTCGACGAGCTCGCCCAAATAGAAGAATGCTGTGAAGTCACTGACGCGTGCAGCCTGCTGCATGCTGTGGGTCACGATCACGATCGTGTAGCGCTTACGGAGCTCGCGTATCAGCTCTTCGACCTTCGATGTGGCGATGGGATCGAGCGCGGAGCACGGCTCGTCCATCAGGAGCACCTCGGGATCGATCGCGAGACAACGCGCAATGCAGAGGCGCTGCTGCTGTCCGCCCGAGAGGCTCGCGCCCGAGCGCGGAAGAATGTCCTTCACCTCGTCCCAGAGCGCGGCCTGCCGTAGGCAGCGCTCGACCAGCCCGTCGTCCTTCGGCTTCTCGCCGTTCAAACGCAGACCCGCGAGCACGTTGTCCTTGATGCTCATCGTGGGGAACGGGTTGGGCTTCTGGAACACCATGCCCACGCGGCGGCGCACCGCGACGGGATCGACATCGCGCGCGTAGACGTCCTTGCCGTCGAGCAGCACTTGCCCGTCGGCGCGCGCACCGGGGACCGTCTCGTGCATCCGATTGAGGCAACGAATGAAGGTCGATTTGCCGCAACCCGAGGGGCCGATGATCGCCGTGACGCGCTTGTCCGGCATCGACAGGGTGATGCCCTTGAGCGCCTGCGATTTTCCGAACCATGCCAGCACGCCCTCCGCGCGCATCTTTTCGACGGTGGGCTCGTCGTTCGCCTTGGCGATCTCTTTGAGCATCGGGATGCCCGGCCTGCTCTTCGAGGGAACTGGAACGATGGTCACCGGGCACCTCCGACTTTGTCGCGCACGAGGAGGCGCGCCGCGATGTTCATGAACAGCACGAGAACGACGA
>CAXSGV010000247.1:9045-9847 GCA_964236615.1 uncultured Polyangiaceae bacterium | reverse complement strand
CTTGCTGCGCGATACGCTCGGCGATGAGGCCGGTCTCTTCGGCGCTCGTGCCTTCGGGGGCGCGCACGCTCATCTCGAACTGCGCCTGATCGTCGACGGGAAGGAACCCACCAGGGACGCGCTTGCCGATGGGCACGCACGACGCAAGGGCGAGGCCGCACGCGACGACGACGACCCAGCGATGCGACATCGAGAACTTGAGGATGCGCATGTAAGCGCGCTCGATGGGCCGGTAGAAGACGTCCACGATGCGCGAGAGAAACGGCGGCGGGGCGTTGTGATCGACCGCCTTGAGAGCGCGGGCGCTGAGCATCGGCGTGAGCGAGAAGCTCACGATGAGCGAGACGCCGACCGCGAACGCCATCGTGTAGCCGAAGTTCTTGAGGAAGCGCCCCGGGATGCCGCCGACGAACGCGACGGGCACGAACACCGCCATGAGCGAGAGCGTCGTCGCTAGAACGGGAAGACCAATCTCGCGCGTGGCGAGCACCGCGGCGGGGAAGGGTTTGACGCCTTTGTCCTGCACGAAGCGCACGATGTTCTCGAGCACGACGATCGCGTCGTCGATGACGATACCTACCGCCAGCGCGAGGGCGAGGAGCGTCATCATGTTGAGGCTGAACCCCTCTATCCACATGAGCGCGAAGGTCCCGATGAGCGAGATCGGAATCGAAAGCGCCGCGATGAGCGTGCTGCGCGCGTTCCCGAGGAACAAGAGGACGACGAACGCGGCGAGCACGGCGCCGAGAACGAGGTGCTCTTTGAGCGCAGAGAGGCCCGTGCGGATCGGCGCGGAGTTGTC
>CAXSGV010000247.1:0-9035 GCA_964236615.1 uncultured Polyangiaceae bacterium | reverse complement strand
TACCCTTCGGAAGCGTCTTGCGGACGTCCTCGAGCCGCTTCAGGACGCCGTCGACGACCTCGGTCGTGTTCGTGCCCGACTGCTTGCGCACGGCGAGGACGGTGGTTCGCTCGCCGTCGTAGGTGGCGAGGCTGGTGACGTCTTCCTGACCGTCCTCGACGCGCGCGACGTCGGCGATGCGGACCGAGTGGCCTTGGTCTTCTTTGACGATGATGCGGCCGATGTCTTCGACAGACTGAACGCGGCCGGCGACGCGAAGCGTGATCGACTGCGGGCCGGTGTCGATGCTACCGCCGGGGGTCGAGAGGTTCTGCGACGCGAGCGCGCGCTGGACGTCGACCGCCCCGAGGTTCTGCGCCCGAAGGAGCATCGGGTTGAGCCAGACGTGAATCTGACGCGCACGGCCGCCGATGATCTGAACCTGCCCGACGCCCGATGTGCTCTCGATTTGACGGCGCACGCTCTTGTCGGCGAACTCCGTCGTTTCGCGAATCGGTTGCGTCGAGCGAAGCGAGATCAGGAGGATGGGCGCCGACTGCGGGTCGACCTTGGAGACGATCGGCGCGTCGATTCCGCGCGGCAGATCGCGCATGACATTGGTGACCTTGTCGCGCACGTCGTTCGCTGCCGAGTCCGCGGTGCGCTCGATCTTGAAGGCGATCATGACCTGCGAGAAGCCCTCGCTCGACGTGGAGCGAAGCTCGTCGATGCCGTCGATCGTGTTGACCGCGCCTTCGATCTTGTCGGTGATGTCGGTCTCGACCTCGTCAGGCGAGGCGCCGTCGAGGCGCGTCGTCACGATGACGAAGGGAAGATCGATGTTGGGGAATTGATCGATGCCGAGCCGGGTGTAGCCGACCACACCGAGAACGACGATGACGAGGATCAACACGGTCGCGAAGACCGGTCGCCTGACGCACAGCTGCGCGAGCCACTGCATGGTGTTCGTTCCTCTCGTTTTCTCAGCGCACGCGCTGACCGTTGGCGAACGTCTTCACGTCCCCCAAGGCGACTTTTTCACCGAGTGTGGCGCCCTTGGAGACGCTCACGAGATCGCCGACCTCGTCGCTCGTCGAGAGGACACGCTCCTGGAGCTTTCCGTCGACGACGAAGAACGCGTGACGCGTTCCGTTCCTCTCGAAGGTGGCCGCCTTCGGGATCGCCGGCAGCTTTTGAACGCCGATGCCGAGATCGACCTCGGTGAACATGCCGGGCTTGAGCGCCTTGTCGGGGTTGAGGACGATTGCCTCGACCGCGAGATCGCGCGTGGTGGCGCGGATGGCCCCAGAGACGAAGCGCACCTTGCCGACGAACTTTCGGTCGGGGTAGGCGGCGACCTTGAACGTGAGCTCGGCGCCGTCCTTCACCTTGCCAGCGTCGGCTTCGGGAACGGAGACCTCGAGGCGCAGTGGATCGACCGAGACGAGCGTGATGACGCGCGAGTCGCTGCGAACGTACTCGCCGATGTCGACGAACCGCTCGCTGACCACGCCTGCGAACGGAGCGCGGATGGTGCCGTCGCCCACGTTCTGCGCGGCGAGTCGTGCGCGTGCCGAGGCCGCCTCGACGTTGAGCGGCAGGGTGCGGCACGTGATCGCGACCTTGTCGTATTCGATGTCGGTGATGGCGCCCTTTTGCTTCAGCTTGTCGTAACGCGCGCAGTCGTTCTGGGCCTGCGAGGCCTGCGCCTCGGCGTTCTTCACCTGCGCGTTCGCTTCGGACACCGAGATCGCGGCGGCGCGCACGTCGACCTGCGCGAGGACCTGGCCGGCCTTCACTTCGGAGCCGCGCTCGACCGAGGTCGCCGTCACGCGGCCGTTGATGTTGGCTGCGAGGTCGGTCTCGCGATCGCCCTTGAGGCTACCGGTGAGGCGGAGCGTCTTGGTGACCTCGACCTCACCGACCGGAACCGCTTGCGCGACCGCCAGCGGGGTCGTGTCGGCTGACGCCGAATCGGCGGTGGCTTTTTTGCAGCCCGTCGATGCGACGGACGCGAGGGCGAACGCCGAGAGTGAGAGAACGGCGGTGAGTCGATGCGAGCGGTTCATGGATTCCTCGTGTCGGACGGAGAGCGGCCTGCGGCGAGTCGAAGGGAGGCGCGGGCGAAAGCAAGATCGGCGTCCGCTTGGATGAGGCTCGCCTCGGCGAGAAAGGCATCACGCTGCGCTTGCGTGACATCGAGTTGGGTGGAGACACCTGCCTGGTAGCGCTCCACGGCAAGCTCGGAGGCCTTGTTCGCGGCCTCGACTTGCGCGCGCGCCGAGCGGCTCTTGACGATGCCGTTCTCGACGCGACGGTAAGCTTCGTAGATGAGGTCGCCGATGGCGCGACGCGAACGAGCTTCGCGCACTTGCGTCACCTCGGCGGCGGCGGCCTGCGCGCTCGCGGTCTTGAGCGTCGTGTAATCGAACCGCCATCCGGCGACGAGCTGCAGCGTGTAGACGCTGTTGTTGCCGGTGAAGCCGGTCGCGTTGGTGAAGCGCTCCTGCGCGCTGCCACTGATCGTCGGAAGAAGCGCGAAGTTGGCCGCCTTCTTCGCGTCGCTCGACGCTTCGGAGAGCTCGCGTGAGGCACGCTCGGTCGGGGTCTCGCCCGCAAGCTGCGTCCAGCGCGCGAGCGCCGCTTCTTCATGGAGGTCGTCGCCGGCGAAGGGGGCGGGCGGCGTGGGCGCGACGCTGCTCAGCGTCTCGAGGCTTCGTGCGGCGAGCTGGCCGAGGAGCTCCGCGTCGGCGACGTCTTGTCGAGCGCGCTCGACGTTCGCACGTGCGCGCTCCTTGTCGAGATCGGTCGCAGCGCCCGCCTCGCGGCGTGCCTCGACGTTCTTGAAGTTGGCTTCGGCGGCGGCGACTGTGTTCTTCGCCGACGAGGCGAGCGCAGCGGCGCTGATGAACTGGAAGTACGAGCGGACGACCGCGCGCGTGACGTCGATCTGCGCCGCGCCGCGCTGCTCGGTGGCGGCGCGTGCGATGCCCTTCGTCGACTGCCAGCGGTAGTAGCCGGAAGCATCGAACAGTGGCACGTCGAGCTGCAGGAACCCGTCGAGCTGATCTTGCGGCGTGATGACGGCGCGCGCGCCGCCGGGCAACGTGATCGCCGCCTCGTACTGGTTGCGCGTATAGACGCCGCGCACCGACGCGACGGGCAGGATCCGTCCGAGCGCGGCGCCCGCTTCGGCCTCGCGCTGACGCTCGGTGGCCTCGAGCTCCTTTGCGTCGAAGCTCTCGGTCTTGGAGCGCGACACGAACTCGTCGAGGGGCTGCGTCGCGCGTGCAGGCGTCGCCGTACCCACCGTCGCAAGGACGATTGTTGCGTAGAAGCTCAATAATTGACGGCGGCGGCGGCGCATTGGAAAAAAGTCTCCGGGAGGGATTGGGCGGGAGGCAGGTCAGCGACGGTTGGCGCGAACGCGCGCACGTGAGGGCGCAGCGGCGAGGGGGACGTTCGCGGCGTGCTCCTCACTCGGACGGGCAGCGCGGAGGATCAAATCGACCACGTTCTCGGCAAGCTCACGCGGCGGCGTCGGTTCTTCGGTGTTGCTGAGGACCTCGTTCACGCAGAAGTCGCGGAGCGTTCCGACGAACATGCGCGTGAGGACCTGGGAGTTCACGGGGCCAAGGTGACCGCGCTCGATCTCGGCGTCGAAGAACGCCTTCAGCGCGCGAAACGGGCGCTCGTGCGCGAGCTGCTTGTTCACGAGCATTTTTTCCAGGGAAAACTCGGTTCCCGGGTTGGACCAGGCCATCATCATCATGGGTATGCCGATGCGGCTGAACGACAAGATGCGAAGCGCGAGCGCCACGAGGGTCTCGCGCAGATCGCCTTCGCCGGCGCGCGGCGTGAGCTCATCCATGATCTTCGGAACGTCGTCCGGATCGAACTGCATGGCCGCCCCAAAGAGCGCGTCCTTCGTCTTGTAGCGGTGGAAAATCGTCCCCTCGGAAATCTGCGCGCGCTCGGCGACCTCAGCCGTCGTCGCGCGGATCCCGTGCGCCAGGAAGACGTCGCGCGCGGCTTCGAGCAGCCGATCGTCGGAGATGACGGGCGGCCGACCGCGGCGTCGGGCGTTCAGCGGGGCAGGGGGTTGGCGTCGAGGGGGCATTTATGAAGCCGGCACTCAATATAGACACCTCGCGTCATTCGGCAAGGGTCAAGAGCACCGCGAAGGCCCACTCTCGCGCGCGCCGCGCTCGAACGGTGTGAAGAAGCGTGAAGAATTCGTGTCCACGCCATGGTGAGGGATGCGACTGTGCGCGCCCCTCGAATGCGGCTCTCCTCCGATCGCGATACCCACGAGATCCGGGTCGTCTACTTGGCGACGCTTCTACTCGGCATCGCGTACGGGGTCTCGATCTCACTGACCTCGCTGCACCTCGACGCGCGCCATTTCTCGAAGGCGAGCATCGGCTCCCTTGCGGCGGTGTTCGCCCTCGGCATCATTCTCTTCTCGGTCCCGATCGGTCGCCTCGTCGAGCGCTTCTCCGCCAAGCGCACGCTGTTCGTCGCGATGGTCGGCTACGGGTGCGCCGTGACGGCCTTTCCCTGGCTCACGACCTGGGGCGGTGTCGCGGTGGCGCGCTTCTTCGATGGCGCGTTTTCGGTCGGCATTTGGGTCAGCTGCGAGACAATCTTGCTCGCGCGCGCCGCTCCGACGAAGAAGGCGTCGGTCACGAGCCTCTACGCGATCGCGATGTCGATCGGCTACGTCGTCGGGCCGATTCTCGCCAAAGGCATCACCGCCGTCGCGACGATGCCGATCGCGTTCGCGGTTTCGGGCGTTCTCGCGCTCACGTCGGCGTCCGTCGTTTCGGCGCTCCTTGGAAGTGACGCCTCGGCGCCGCGCACCGACGCGCCCGCAGTGCTTCCTCTCGAAGAGCCGGTCGCGGCGCTGGCGACGCTGGCCACGCTCGCAGCGCCCGCGAGCGAGGTCGCGCACGCCAGCGCGCTCGCGCTTTTCCTCCGCATCAAGTGCTCGTGCTTCGCGACGTTCGCCTACGGCTATTTCCAGGCGTCGGTCGTCCCCTTTCTGCCGCCCTACCTCATCGCGCGGACGGGCCTTTCGCGCCAGCCGACGATCCTCCTGCCCGCCTTCTTCGCGGCGGGGATGCTGCTCTTCTCGAACGCGGCCGGGCGGCTCGGTGACAGGTTCGGCCACCTGCTCGTGATGCGCGGGCTGGCGTTCGTCGGCATGTGGATGATCACGGGCTTCGTGTTCCTCGGCAGCTACCCCGCGATGTGCGGAGCGGTCTTCGTCGCCGGCGCCACGCTCGCGTCGATGTCGCCCGTGAGCCTCGCGCTCCAGGGGGTGGTCGTTCCGCCGGGTGAGCTCGGTCGCTCGAACTCGATCTACAACGTCTTCTACGCCGGCGGGATGTTGCTCGGACCGCCCATCTCGAGCGCGCTCTACACCTGGTCCGGTGGCCCTGCGATGCTCGAGCACCTGGCCGGCTTGTTCCTCCTGTTCGTGCTCTTCACGTGGGCGTTCAAAAACGACGATCCTGCGGCCCGCAAAGGTCGCGCTGCGGCTGAGCTGGCGTCCGCCGACTCGGCGGCTGGCACCGCAGTGTAAGCTCGGCATGTGACCGAAGACGTCGGCGCAAACCCGTCCAAGGTGGTGGGAAAATACACGCTTCTCCGCGAGCTCGGCTCGCGCGAGGTGCCGACGTACGCCGCGCAGCTCGTGCCCGAGGCAGGGGAGCCCGAGCTCGTGGTCCTCGAGCGCTACGTCACCGAGGAGCCGAACGACGGCGACGACACGCTTGCGCAGGCGGCGCGGGAGGCCGAGCCCCTCACCGGCCTCGTCCACGGCAACGTGGCTCGCGTCCGCGCGGTGATGGCGACCGGCACCGACGTCATCGTCGCGAGCGAGCTCGTCGATGGCGAGACCTACGCGGACCTCACGAAATCGAAAGATGCCGAAGCCAGGCTGTCTTTCCGCGCGCGCTTACGCGTGATGCTCGATGTCCTCGCGGGACTCGGCGCGATCCACGAGGTCGTGCACGGCGCGCGCAACCGCGTGCACGGCGATCTCGCGCCCGACAACGTCATCGTCGGCGTCGATGGCCGCGCGCGCCTGGTTCGCGTGTGCAACCTCTTCCCCGAGCAAGCGAGCCCCGCGAGCCCGACGCTCTGCTTCATCGCCCCCGAGCTCGTGCAAGGCGCGGCGGGCACCGCGCTCGTCGACGCGCGCGTCGATCTCTACAGCGCGGGTGTCTTGCTCTGGGAGGTCCTCACGGGCAAGCGCCTCGTGGTCCAGACGAACTCTTCGGCGCTGCTTCTTTACGAGCTCGATCGGCCACCGCGCGGAATTCCCGTCGGCGATCTCCCGTGGGCC
Source organism: uncultured Polyangiaceae bacterium (assembly GCA_964236615.1). Lineage (GTDB taxonomy): Bacteria > Myxococcota_A > Polyangia > Polyangiales > Polyangiaceae > CAXSGV01. Next base: position 2,704 of record CAXSGV010000247.1, on the reverse strand, counting down.
AAGCACCTCATCGACATCGTGAAGCGTGCGCTCGCCCCCGCGGCCGATCGCTGGTCGAGCGCTGCCGAGATGGCCGCGGCGATCACCGCTGTCGCCACGGACAACATCGCGTCGAGCGAGGACGTCGGCGCGATCGTGACGCGTATCGCGGGCGAAAAAATCGCCGCCCGCCGCGCCCAGCTCGCCAGTCTCGATCCGCGACCGGCGACCGAAGCCCGTGCGAGCGTGACCGCGAAGAACGGCATCCGCGCCCCTCGCGCCATCTCGATTCCCCCCGTCGCTGCGACACCGAGCCCCGTGGTCGCCAAGCACGGCCCGCCCGCGCGTCTCGCGCCACGCGATCATGAGCGCGAGCCCTCGGTTGCGCAGGTCGTTGCCCCGCCCGCGATCGCGGCGACGCTCGCCTCGGCTGTCGCGGTTGCCGCGCCGGTGCCCGAGCCCGTCGTCGCCGCCCCGGCGCCACTTCGCCCCGAAGATGTCAGCGGGTCGATCGTCTTTCCGCTCCACCGCAAGCGGCGCACGGTCACCTGGGCCATCGCCGCCGGCGCGTCGCTGATCCTCGTGATCGGCATCGTCCATTTCGCGACGAAGCGGCCGGCGACGTCCACGGGCGACACCGCGACCCAGGGCTCGGCCGCGGCGACCTCTCTCGTGCCGCCCGAGGTCGCATCCGACACGCCTGATCCTGCGGGCTCGGGCGCAGCGATCGACATCGAGCTTCCGGAGACGACGGGCCCCTCGGGTCACCGCGTGCGAAAGCGTCGCCGTCCACCGACGGCGCCCTCGAGCACGGTGAAGAAGAAGTTCGACCCGCAGGGCATCTGAGGTCTGGCCCCGGGTCGCGTGATCTTTACGTCGGCGTCAGTATCCGCCGAGCTCCGCGGGATCGTGCGGCTTGGTCTTCTTTGCGAGCTTGGTCGTGTGCGCGAGCGGTGAGCAGGCAGCGGCGTCCTTACCGTGAAGCGCGGTGGGGGGCGCGTCGCCCGCGCCCGCATCCAGGATGCTTGCAAGCCGATCGGTTGCCGCTGCGTCGCTCACGCCGACATTCGCGGCCGCCACCGGAATCGGTTCGGCGATCGAAGCGACGGCCGAAGCGCTCGCGCTCGCGATCACGTTCGACGGATCGGGCCCCGCCGAGGGCGCATTGCACGCCGCGAGCACCGAGGCCACGAGCGCAAGGCTCGCCGGATTCCGAAAACGTATCGAGCCGTCGGCCTTCGGACGGTAAACGACGCACACCCGGCGTTCCTCCCGCTCGCGCAAGATCGGCTGCGCCTCGTCCTCGGTGAGCAAACCGAGATCGTGCACCGATCGCTCGCAGCGGTTGCACCAACGCTTCCCCTCGACGACGGGCAAGCTGCTCCACTCGACATCGCAAACGAGCTCGAGGCGAACGCGGCGTATCACGACTCGATTTTAGCACCGCGTCCACGCCTGCGCTCGAGCCGTCCGCGGCGCGCGCCGGAGCCCCTTCGCGTAGCCAGGCGAGCAGCGTCTCGCGATCGGGGTCCGAGATCGTCACCGGCGGCAGCGGCATCTTCTCGCCGTCGAGCGCGTCACGCATCCACTCGTGCAGCGGCCGTTCGTCGATCACGACTTGCGTGTCCTCCCAAGTGATGAGCGGGAAGGGCGCGCCGTTCTTCATGGGATCGGTGTGGCAGGTCTGGCAGACGGCACGAAGCACGGCGTCCGCGGCGCAGGGAACCGCGCGCGTCCCGTGCGACCCGGTCCGCGACGAGCCGCTGCCTTGCGAGCCCGAGCCCTCGACAGGCGTGTCTCGATCGCCGCACGCAAGGAGCGCGGTGCAGATCATCGCGGCCATCCAAACGAGCGACGTTGAACGGAACATCAGAGGGTCGTCCTGAACTTTCGCTCCGCAGGCGCATGCGCCGTGGCGGAGACCGGTGGTGCTGCGTGGGTAGGCTCGGTGGAAGGCGGCGCGGGCGGGGCCGGCGCTGAGACGGACGCGGCGGAGCGCCGTGCATCGGCTGCCGGCGACGCGCGCGGCGACCAGCGCGGCTCGCTGATCACGACGCGGCGCGGAGCCGCTGTGGCGTCCGAGGGGGCCGCGACGAGCAGCGGCGGCGGGATCGCGACGCTCGCCACCGTGGCGGGGCTCGTTGCGATCACGCTCGTCGCCGGCGTCGCTGCCGTCGCAGTCACCGTTGCGGTCATTGCGGTCGTCGCGGTGGGTGGGGCCGCCGCCGGTGCCGAAGCGCGCCACAGAAAGAGAAGCACCAGGGGGATGCCGATGCCGATACCAAGGCAGGTGGCGAGGGTGCGCGTCGGCAGCGACAAGAGGCTCGGGAACGCGCGCTACACGAGAGGCGACGAGCTCACGACCATCGAGGCGGTGGACGGTGGCGGAGCAAGCTCGTCGAGCTCCGCATGGCTGTGGGGGCCTCCGATGCGGTCGCGGCGAAACGAGAGGGCCGACACCGGCGTGGCAGTCGAGAGAGACGACGCCAAAGGACGCGACGCCGGCATGTACCCTGACACGCGCGCGCCGAGCGCGGAGATCCGACCGCGCACGACGCTCTGCACGCGCGAGCGCTCCTCACCGAAAAGGCTCGTGAGGAACGCGCCGACGTCGTCACGCAGGATGACCTCCTCCTTGGCTTTCATCCACGCGTCGAGCGCCTCTTTCATCTCGAGCGCGGTGGCGTAGCGATCGTCGGGGCTCCGCGCGAGCGCGCGCGCGACG
>CAXSGV010000246.1:6435-9935 GCA_964236615.1 uncultured Polyangiaceae bacterium | reverse complement strand
CGACGAGCCTGCGCTCCTCGTTGGAATGCCCTCGGAGCAGTACCGAATTCGCCTCGCTGCCGCGCAGCGCGAGCCCTCGACGGAGTCCTGATGCTCATCTTCGTGCCCATGGCCGGCTTCGGCGATCGCTACCGCCGCGCTGGATACACCGAGCCCAAGCCGCTCATCCCCGTCGACGGCGCCACCATGATCGAGCGGGTGCTCGACACCTTCCCGAAGGACGCGCGCTACCTCTTCGGCATCAACAAGACCCACGCCGAGACGACCAACGTCAGCGCCGTGCTCGAGAAGCTCCGGCCGGGCTCGCCCATCGTCGTCCTCGAGCCGCACAAAGATGGCCCTATTCAAACGGTCCTCGCGTGTGCCGAGCACATCCCCGACGACGAAGACGTCCTCCTCAACTACTGCGACTTCGGCGTCGACTGGTCGTTTCCTGATTTCGCGAAGTGGCTCGTCGACGGCAAGTTCGACGGCGCGATGACGGCGTACAAAGGCTTTCACCCGCACTCGCTCGGCCCGACGCTCTACGCGTACATGAAGAACGACGGCGATGTCGTCACCGAGATCCGCGAGAAGCACCACTTCACGCCTGACAAATTCAGCGAGTACGCGTCGAGCGGTCTCTACTGGTTTCGTCGTGGCAAGGATCTCGTCCGCATCTCACGTCAGCTCGTCGAAGAGGGCACTCGCGTGAACGGCGAGTTCTACGTCAGCATGGCGATGCAGAAGCTCGTCGAAGAGAAGCAGAAGGTCGGGGTGTTCCCGCTGAAGCACTTTTACCAATGGGGCACCCCGGAGGATCTGCGTGACTACGAGTCGTGGGCGAGCGCGATGCGCGGCCTCGACACGTTCCTGCCGAAGATGGACAAGGCGACCTCGCGCGGCGCGCAGGTGATCCCGATGGCGGGTCGCGGTCAGCGCTTCGTCGATCAGGGTTACGACAAGCCGAAGCCGCTCATCGACGTCGGCGGTCGTCCTATGATCGCGCAGGCCATGGCCTGCCTCCCGCGGCCCACGCAACGCGTGCTTGTCGCTCTCTCGGACCACGCGAAGGACGAGAAATTCCAGGCCGAGGTGAAGGCCCTCGCGGCGCCCACGCGCATCGTCGAGCTCACCAAGGTCACCGAGGGCCAGGCGTGCAGCGCTCTTCTCGGCGTCGACGGGCTCGACCTCGACGCGCCCGTTCTCTTCGCGCCGTGCGACACGGGCTACGTCTACGACGTCGAAAAATGGCTCGCGCTCGAGAAGGCGAACGATTGCGATCTCATTCTGTTCACCGCGAAGAACCACCTGCCTGCGCTCTGGCGCCCGCAGATGTACGGTTGGCTACGGGCGACGGGCGACGGGCTGATCGACAAGGTCGCCGTGAAGAAGCAGGTCGAGGGCGTTCCGCCCGCGGAGCAAGAGGTCGTCACCGGCACGTTCTGGTTCAAGAGCGCGCGGCTCTACGTGGACGAGACCCACGCGATGATCGCGGCCAACGACCGCGTGAACAACGAGTTCTACATCGACACGATCGCGCGCCGCATGGTCGAGCGCGGCGCCCGCGTGCGCGCCTTTACGGTCGACAAGTACATGCCGTGGGGCACCCCGGAGGAGCTGAAGACGTTCCTCTACTGGAACGACGTCTTCCGCGGCGGCAAGGCGATCGAGCGTCCGAAGACATGAAGACGCGCGCGCAAGCCGCCGAGCTCGGACGCTTCGTCCTCGTAGGCGGTAGCGCAGTGACCGTCGACTTTCTCGTCTACTTCGCGATCGTCGGGCTCGTTCCGAGCGTGCCGGTCGCGGTCGCCAAGGGCATCAGCTTCATCGCCGGCGCCGTCGTCGCGTTCTTCTTGAACCGCAGCTTCGTCTTCCGCTCGAAGCAGCCCGAGGACACGTCGCGCCAGGTCGTCTCCTTCACGCTGCTCTACTTGACGACGCTCATGCTCAACAGCGGCGTGAACGCGCTCGCGCTGGGGCAGGGGGCCCCGAAGGTCTTCGCTTGGTTTCTCGCAACTGGTGCTTCCACCGTCGCAAACTTCCTCGGAATGAAGCTCATCGTCTTTCGCCGGAAGACGGCGTTGCGTGACGAGAATGCCGAGGTTCGGTAGGGTGTGCGCGCCATGAGCGTCGACCGATCGATCGTCGTGCCTTGTTACAACGAGGCGAAGAACCTCCCGCACCTCATCGAGCGGTTCGCGCGCTTGCGAAGCGATGGTGCGTCGAAGTCGAAGTCGCAGTCGAGCTCGAGCTCGAAGTCGTGGGAGCTGGTGCTCGTCGACAACGGCAGTGTCGACGAAACGAAAGACGTCCTCGCCAAAGAGCTCGCGCAGCCGGGGCGCGACTTCGTTCGCGTCGCCACCGTGAAGTCGCCGAACGTCGGCTATGGCCACGGCATCATGACCGGCCTTCGCGCCGCCAAGGGCGATCGCCTCGCGTGGACGCACGCCGACGGCCAGACGCCTCCCGCCGACGTGCTCAAGGCGTTCGACCTTCTCGACGCATCCGGCAACCCCGATCGAACGTTCGTCAAAGGGCGCCGCCGTGGACGTCCGACGAAGGACGCCCTCTTCACGCTCGGCATGGAGGCGTGCGCCACCGCGATCCTCGGCAGCCACCTCGCCGACATCAACGCGCAGCCCAAGGCGTTCACGCGGCGTCTTCTCGATCTCGCGACCGACCCGCCCATCGATCTCTCGCTCGACCTCTACTTCTACTGGCTCGCGAAGAAGCACGGCTTCGAGGTCGTCTCCTTCGACGTTCACTTCGGCGACCGCGAGCACGGCGAGTCGAAGTGGGCATTCAACTGGCGCTCGAAAGCCAAGAATATCGCCCGCTCCGTGAAGTTCATGGGCGCGCTCCGCACCGGCAGCGACTACCCACGCTTCGAAACGAGCTGACCTCATGATCCCGCGTCCCCGCTTGTTTCGCACGGTAGCGTCGCTCACGGCGGTGGCCGTCTCCGCGTTGTTTCTCTTCTTGCCGAGCTGCCAGACCAAGGCGTGCGACGGAACGCTGGAGATCTTCGGCGACAAGCCGGGCCAAGGTCAGTTCGTCGATGCCGACACGTGGCAGTCGAACCCGAGCGGCGATCTCTGGCTCCCGTTTCCGGCGCAGCGCACCTGGCTCCTGCTCCCGCCCGGCGTCGTGGGCCCCGGCGGCCGGCGCCTGAAGTACCCGCTCATTTACATCAGCCCGAACATCAACCCGAACCGCATCCCCGGTCCAAACGAGTTCGGCGACAACTTCACCCTCGGCACCGGCAACGTCGCCGAGGTCACCTACCGCACCGACGCCGTCTTCGTGCACAACGACACGTGCGCCGACTACTACGTGCGCATCGTCCTCGCGCTCGAGCCCAACGCCTCGGTGCCCGACGCCGGGGCTGACGGCGAGGCCGATGGTGCAGTCGACGGCAGCCCCGACGGCGCGGCCGACGCCAGCCCCGACGCGCTCGATCAGTAGAGCCGCGTTCGCAGAGCTTATTCGGGCGCGATCGTCTGCCGCTCTTTTTGCGT
>CAXSGV010000246.1:1852-6391 GCA_964236615.1 uncultured Polyangiaceae bacterium | reverse complement strand
CCCAGAGGAGCATCGGCGGGAGGCTCGACGCGCCGCGATCGACGACGACGGCGATCGTGGCCGTGGCGCTGTCGACGCCCGCGATGGTGCCGAGGAGCGCGACGCCCGTGACGCCAACCACGCCCTCGGAGAAGGGGAGCAGCGTGAGGATGCCGGCGACGATCGACACCGGGTAGACGAAGAGCACCGACGCGAGCTCGACGTTGGCGCCGAGGTACCGGAGGACGACCCAGAGCTTCACGAACTCGACCGACCAGACCAGAGTCGACCACGCGGCGTACGCGAGGAAGCTCGCGGGCGAGGTGAACACCGTGTCCCAAACCTGAAAGGCGCCTTCGATGGCGGTCAACGACTTGAAACGGGCGATAATTGGCCGCAGCAGCCGAGAGCGGATGCTCTTCGTGCTGATGACGACGACGCCGAGCACGAGCAACCCGAGCAGCACCCACGCCGCGGTCTGCCAGCCGCCACTTCCGCGGCGCGTCGACAGCGTGGCACCCGTGACGAGAATGGCGCTCGTGATCACTAAAAGATCGAGCATGCGCTCGACCATCACGACGCCGAGCCCCACGCTGCGCGAGACCCCAAAGCGCCGCACGAGCTCGGCCTTGATGAAGTCCCCCGCGCGCGCCGGCGTGACGGCCGACGTGCTCAGCCCAATGAGGAAGATGCGGAAGCCGTGGGAGATCCCGTAGGTCGCATCGGGACCTGCGCGGAGCATCAGCCTATGAAAGCGAAGCGCGCGCCCGGCGACGTGTAAGAGCGCGATCGCGAGCACCACGAGGATGTGGTGCGGGCGTAGGCGGCCGACCCCTTCGACGAGCGCGGCGTGATCGATCGCCCGCCACGCCAGCGCGACGATGGCGGTGTAGCCGACGACCGCGAGCAGCGGCCGGATCCAGGGGCGCTTCGGGGCGTTCTTCAGCGGCACAACGCTACCACGCGACCGACGGAACCATCGCGTCATGCGCGCGCCGAGCGGCGCCCATGCTCCTTCGCCTGGATGCTACGCTCGGCGACACATGGTCGCTCGAGGGCACGCCGTTCAGCACACGTTCCGCGACTACATCGCGCACGAGCAGGCGAGCAACACCAAGCACGAGTTCCTCGACGGCCAGATCTACGCGATGGCCGGAGGTACGCCAGAGCACTTCGCGCTGATCGCCAGCGTCACCACGCATCTGTCGAACCAGGTTCGCGGAGGGTCGTGCCGGGTTCACATCTCGGATCTCCGCATCCGCGTGGGGGAGACGGGCCTGGCGACCTACCCCGACGTGACCGTGGTCTGCGGAAGCTGGGAGCGAGACCCCGATGACGCCCACACGATCGTGAACCCCACGGTTCTCGTCGAGGTCCTCAGCCCGAGCACCGAGGCCTACGATCGCGGTGAGAAGCTCGAGCACTACAAGCGCATCCCGAGCCTCCGCGCCTGCCTCCTCATGGCGCACGACCGTCGCGAGATCGAGATCTGGACGCGTGAGGATACTGAACCTTGGAAGCGCGCCCTCGTCGTGTCGGGCCAGGTCGCCGAGATCGCAGCGGTGAGCTCCACGCTCGACGTCGACACGATCTACGACGACGCGAAGGAGCCGGCGTAGGTCACTTGGACTTCTTCACGCGCCGCTCCAGGATCTGCTTCGCGGCGGTCTGAATCGCGCCCGTCACGTTCTTGCTCTTCGCCAGCGCCTTGAGCTCGTGCTCGCGAAGGTGCTGAATCAAGCGTGACGAGAAGACGAGAGGCGTGCGCGGGTTCATCACCAGGTTGAGCTTGATCACGTGCGAGTGCGTCCACTCACCGCTGTTGGCGATGATGCGAAGGACGTCATCGGAGACGTTGCGGCTCGAGCTGATTCGCACGACCTCGTTCTCCTGAATGCTCGGGCTCTTGATCGCAGCTGCCGCGACGAGCTTGTTGTTGTCGCGGACGAGCAGCATGCGGTCGCCTGCCGAGCCGAGCATCGCGCGGCGGATCTTCTTCGAGACCGTCATCTTCGCGAGCTGCGCGTGGAGTGGGAGGACGACCTCGCGGACCTTCTCTTCGCCCGTCTCCTCGTCGACCTCGTGCGTGTCGTCGATGCCACCGTTCTTCGCAACCGCATCGAGCTGCGCAGTGACCATCTGCGCGACCTCTTCGGTCTCGACGTAAAGCAAGTCGTCGAACGTCGGCTCGGGCTGCGGCTCGGCGATGAGCTCGTTGACGATCGCTGCTGCGGCCTCGCGGTACGCGGGTATCCCGGTGAGCTCGAGCTTGTTCCGAACCGCGAGCTCGAGCACGCGATCGGCGGTCGACATCCGCGTCGCCTTGTTCATGTAGATGGCTTCGATGATCCGCGGGTGCTCGAGCATCTTCTTCTCGTTGGTCGCGATCAGCTCCGCCACCGCTTCGCTTGCGAGCGTCGCCGCATGCGCGACGGTCTCGAACGAGATCTGGGGCAGCGCGAGGATGCGCTCCATGATCGCGGCGTCGCGCGCGTAGAGCGGCACGAGCGCGTCGATGACCCAGGGCAAGAGGCCCGGGTTGAGCGCGCCCTGAAGGAGCGCCGCGGGGAGCTTGGCCAGAGTGGCGCGCGCTGTCGTCGCGGCCGCTTCGAGATCGGCGGGCCCCACGCCGCCCGCTGCTTCGGCGTCCGCGATGAGAATCGCCGGGTTCGCCAAAAGGACGATGACCGCCAACGATTCGTGCGGTTTCAGGCCGGGCGAGATCCCCTTGGCCGCCATCTGGCGCAACGGCGCCGGGGTTTTCGCGTCGAGAATGCGCCTCGCCGGCGCGGGTAGTACGCCGAGATCGATCTTGGCTGGCAGGTAGGCAAGGTCGGCTGTCATGTGTTGTCAGCCCTTTCGCGGCGGACGCTTCGGAATTATCTTCGTCCTTGCCTCGTCGAAAGATAGCACGGGGTTAGCCTCGCCATCCGTCCTCGGGTGGCGAGAACGACGAGCAAGAAAAAGGGGATCCGACGATGGGCGTGTTCGATTTCGTGCGTAACGGCGTTCGCGAAATGATGATCGCGCGTCGATCATCTGAAGAACCTCCTCGTTTACAAGCATCCGGATCAGAACTTCCCGATGTACTCGCAGCTCACCGTCGACAGCGACGAGTGCGCGGTGTTCTTCAAGGACGGACGCGTCGTCGGCGTTCTCCCCGCGGGGCGGCACACGCTGCACACGCAGAACATCCCGTTCCTGAACAACATCGTGAACAACTTCACGGGCGGCCAGGTCTTCATCTCCGAGCTCTTCTTCGTGCGGATGGTGCCGAAACGCGGCATCCCGTTCGGCGGCGTCATCGGCGAGATGCTCGACCCGTACACGAGCGAGATGGTCTGCCCGCGCATCTACGGCGACTACTCGATCGTCGTCACCGATCCGGTCCGCTTCGTCATCGGCTACCACGGCCAGTCGGCCGGCGGCGATCCCGACTCCGACGAATGGATCAAGGGGCTCTTCATGAACGGTGTGAAGACCGTTCTTGGTGAGGTCTCCGAGGTCGAAGGCAAGAGCCTCCTCCAGGTCGTCTCGCTTCAACAGAAGCTCGCCGCCGCATTCATGGCGAAGGCCCCCGAGCTCGCCGACATGGGCGTACGCATCCAGGCGATGGGCGCGTTCAGCATCAACTTCGGCGACGAAGATCGTGCGCGCCTCCAGGCCGCGGTTGCCGAGCTCGCGCAGGCGGACCGCGAGGTCCTCAAGAAGAAGAAGATGATCGCGGGCGCGAAGGCCGACGCTGAGGCAAAGCAGTTCGAGCTCGATCAGAAGTACTCGCAGGACGCGCGCTACGTGCAGAACCTCGCGGGCAACTACCAGAACTACGCTGCGGGCCAGGCGGTCATGGGCGCAGGGCAGGGCATGGCCACGCACGGCGTCGGTGAAGGCGGCATCGCGGGCATGGGGGCGCAAGCTGCCGTCGGCATGGGGATCGGCGGCATGATGGCGGGCTCGTTCCAGAACCAGCCGCAGTTCGGCGCGGGTGGTGGTGGCGGTGGACCCGCGGGTCAGCCCAATTTCCCGGGCGGCGCGATGACCACCTGCAGCAAGTGCGCGACGCGCCAGCCGCAGGGGAAGTTCTGCAGCGAGTGCGGCACCGGGCTCGCGCAGCCGAAGAAGTTCTGCACCTCGTGCGGCGGTGAGGTCGGTGCGACCGCGAAGTTCTGTCCCGGCTGCGGCACCAACGCCAACGCGCCCGCACAGGTCCCGCCCGCACCCACGAGCGCGTCGACGACCTGAGATCCGGGACGCAGCAGGGTAGGCGCGCTACACTTCTCGAGTGGTGCGTGGCGCGCTTGCCTTGACTGTCGTGCTCCTCGGCGCGCTCGATTCGGGGTGCGGCGAGCACGACTCACCACGCGCCGACATCAACGCGCCGTGCACCCGCGATCACGACTGCCATAGCCATCTCGCGTGCCTCCGGGGGGTCTGCACCGATAAATCCGCGGCGGACGCCGGTCCTGCCGAGGTCGACGCGGCGCTGCCCGACGCGGCGCTGCCCGACGCAGCGTTGCCCGACGCGGCGCTGCACTACGGCCCGCCGGCGGGGGTGCCCGA
>CAXSGV010000246.1:0-1842 GCA_964236615.1 uncultured Polyangiaceae bacterium | reverse complement strand
GCGCCCCCGGACGCCACGGCGGACTGAGCGCGCGGCTGGCACGCTCGTGAATACTCTCGACCTTCGCCACTTGATTCAGCGCTGCACCGAGTGCGGCCAGCAGTACAGCGTCGACGCGAGGTTCTGCCCCTTCGACGGCAGCCGCCTCGCGCAAGATCGCTGGGACGGTGCGGGTGATCCGCTCATCGGCACGGTCGTCGACGGACGCTACGAGGTCGTCGCGGCAATCGGCGAGGGCGGCATGGGCACGGTCTACCGCGTGCGGCACACCACGCTCGCGCGCATTTTTGCGATGAAGGTGCTGAAGAAGGATCTCGCGCGTGACGACGCGCTCGCCGCGCGCTTTCTGCAGGAGGCCAAGGCCACCGCGGCGGTGAAGCATCCTCAAATCGTCGCCATCAACGACTTCGGACGCCTCGCCGATGACCGCCCGTACTTCGTGATGGAGCACCTCGGCGGCCGCACGCTCTCGCAGGCGATCCGCGTCGAGGGGGCGCTCGCACCGGCATTCGCGGCGCGCATCGCCGAGCGTGTGGCGCGCGCGGTCGGCGCGGCACACCAGGCAAACATCGTTCACCGTGACCTCAAACCCGAGAACGTCTTTCTCCTCGACGTAGCGGGTGACCACGTGCGCGTCGTCGACTTCGGCGCCTCGATGATCGTCGGCGCGAGCCGCCTCACGAAGACCGGCGTCGTGTTCGGAACGCCGCACTACATGTCGCCCGAGCAGGCGACGGGCCACACGGTCGATCAGCGCGCGGACGTCTACGCCCTCGGCGTCGTTCTCTACGAGATGCTCACGGCGCGGCTCCCCTTCGAGGCCGACACGTTCATGGGCGTCATCACACAGCACATGTTCGTGCTGCCTTCGCCGCCGTCGATGGCAATGCGGCAGGGCGTCGCGCTCGGCGCTCTCGACGCGATCTGCATGCGCGCGCTCGAGAAAGATCCGAACAAGCGGTACCTCACGATGACCGCGCTCGCGGACGATTTGCACGCCGCATTTCAAGATGGCTCCGCGCCTCCAGTCACGCGCTCGAGCTCGATCGGCGATCGCGATCGCGCCCGTCCTCTCCTGATGGCGCTCGGCGTGCTCATGCTCGTCGCGCTCGTGCTCGTCGTCGTTCTCGTGGTCCGAATGCGCCGCGCGGCCCCAGACGAGATCGCCGTGAGCCCGGGCTCGGCGGTTTCGGCGCCCGCTACTTCGACGGTGCCCGAGCTCCATACCGCCGTCGTGCCGGCGCCGCTCGAGCCGGCGTTGGTCACGTCATCTTCGTTCGGCCTTCCGCAGCCGAGCGCCGCAAGCGGGCCGAAGCCTCCGCGTCCGGGGGCTCCTCCTGGGTTGCCAAAGTCACCGAAGCGCGACGACTTCAAAGATCCGTGGACGAAATAACTCCGGTCCCCAACTCAAGAAGCCGGCTGAATTCGAAAAAGCGCGAGTAAGCTAGCCCCGCCGTGGCCAAGCAACAGCTCCTGCTCGTCGACGCCGATCCGCGCAGCCTTCGCGTGCTCGAAGTGAGCCTTCGCAAGGCGGGCTACAGCGTGACGACGGCGACCGACGGGCTGGACGCGCTCGCGAAGCTCGAAGTCTCGACGCCCGATCTCGTGCTGTCGGACACGCGGCTCCCGAAGCTCGACGGCTACGCGCTCGTCCGTCGTCTGAAGGAGCGCCCCGAGTGGGCGAGCATGCCGGTCGTTTTCCTCACCAGCCAGAAGTCGGTCGAGGACAAGATCCGCGGCCTCGAGCTCGGCGTCGAGGACTACCTCACGAAGCCGATCTTCGTGCGCGAGCTCCTCTCTCGCGTCACCGTCTGCTTCGCACGCAAGACGCAGCAGACCCTC
>CAXSGV010000245.1:6484-9985 GCA_964236615.1 uncultured Polyangiaceae bacterium | reverse complement strand
CGAGCGTGCGCACGATCGGTCGCATCCTCGCTCGCCAAGGCTTGCTCGACGCGCAGGGTTCGTACGCGGACGCGATGCGGTCGACCGACGCGCACTGGATTGCGATGGCGGGCTTCCGCGTCGGCGAGATGTACCGAAAGCTTCATCACGATCTCATCATCATTCCGCCGACGCTGCTGGCGAAGACGGACAAGCAAAAGCAGATCTTCTTCGCGATCATGCACGTGCGCTACCGCGTGCTGCTCGAAAAGGGTCTCGAGATGATGAAGCGCACCCTCGAGCTCGGCGAGAAGCAGCTCGACTCGTCGGCGTGGGTCCGCCGCGCCCAAGCGTCGCGTGTCGACATCGAGCTCGCGATCGAAGAAGAGCGCGCGGTGCTCAAGACGTTCCCGTTCACCGAAGAAGAAATTCAGGGCGCGCTCGACATCTTGAAAGCGAAAGCCGAAAAGAAGCGCATCGCCGATGAAAAGGCGCTCGAAGCAAAAGAAGCCCGACGCAAGTGAGGACGCGGCGCACGATCCCGCAACCCGAACCGCGCGGCTGAGGCATCCAAGGGCGGTGCCACACGATCGCCATCCGCTTTACAGTTTGAGTCTTCCCCTCATTACGCTCGGCCTGGTTGCACAGGCCGGCGGCTGGCTGCTTCGATGGAGCTTTCCCACCGCGGGTGCGCTCGTCAGCGCGGTGGCGACGGTGATGCTGATCGTCGGGCTCGCCTACCGCGCCATGGACAAAGGTCGATCGCCGGTGTGGGGCCTTTGCGGTTTGTTCTCGGTGATCGGCGTGATCATCGTCGGCGTGCTCACGAACCGCACCAACCGCACGGCCCACAACTGACGATGATCGAGCATGGGCTCGTAACGGCGGGCCCGTACGTACGTCGACTTGCGCGCACCGCGCTCGCCGCGCTGACGCCGCTCCTGGCAGCGGCCTCAGGGTGCGGTGATTCTGCCGTGCCGCTCGATGCCGGGCCCGACTTGGAAGCAGGAGCTCTCGATGGGGCATCGTTCGACGGTGGCGGTGAAGCGTCCGTCGGCGTGCCGCCGTTCGTGCTGTTGCAGGCGAACATCGGAAACCTCGCCCTGGGGTGCAAGGACTACATCTACAAGCTGTGCGATGCCGCGACGGAGAGCGCGATCACGTCCTCCGTTCGCGCGCACGCGCCCGACGTCGTGGCGCTTCAGGAGGTGTCGACGGCGGTGCAGTGCGCGGCGCTCACCGAGACCGACCCCGCGAAGGTCTGCCATCCGTCGCGCACCGCCGTCGACCCGGATCAAGCGCGGCGCGTCCTCGGTCCCGACTTCACAATCGTGTGCAATGCACGCAATTCGTTCGAGTGCGTCGCGGTGCGTACGAGCTTCGGATCGATCGTCGGGTGCAGCGACGGCGCGATCTGCCTCCGAGGCGCCCGCACGTCGCCGGCGGCGCCGGGGTGCAGTGATGGCTTCACCGTGAGCTCGGTCGTCGTCACGCCACGTCGCGGTGATGCGTTCACGATCGTGAACGGCCACCCACCGAGCGGACCGACTGCCGCGTCGATCGCGTGCCGCGAAGAACAGGTACGCCGAATTTTCGAGGACGTCGGCGGCGACAGCGCGCTCGTTGCGCGCGAGCGTTCTCTCATCACCGGCGACTTCAACCTCGACCCGTACGCCGATGACGAGGCGTCGGTCGTCACGTTCCGGCGCCACGTCGGTGAGCTGGGCTCGGGAAAGCGCTTTCGCTACCACAGCGGAATCGCCGAACACGATCCGCCTTACAAGACGGGGTTCACGATCGCGACCGCGCGCGTCCTCGACCACGTCGCGAGCGATTTTCTCGCCGGCACCTGCACGACGTTGGGCGAGGCTCCCGGGACGACGCGGCTCGACGGCGGCACCGGCACCGACCATCGCGCACTGCTGTGCATGCTCACCTCGCGCTGAGCCCACGTCGCGCTGAGCCCTCGCCTCGCGCTGAGCCACGCATCGCGCTGAGCCGCGCATTCCGCTGAGCCGCGCATTCATCGACTCTACCGCAAGGCGTGCTTCCACCCCGCGGCCCGCCGGCGCACCCTTCTTGGATGACGTTCGTATCCAAGTGGCTCGAGGGCGCAGGCACGGTCGCGGGCGGCGTCATCGCCCCCGCGTTCGCTGCCATCAGCTTCGCGCGGCGCGCGCGTACGTTCCATCCGCGCGGTGACACGTTCGTCGCCGCCGTCGCCGCGTGTCCGAGCGACGACGCTGCGATCACCGCGCTCGCCGCCCGGCTCGAGGGGGCCGCGCTCGTCCGCATGTCGGGCGCGCTGTCGAAGCGGCGCCGCGAATGGCTCGACGTGCTCGGCTGCGCGATTCGCTTCCGCGGCTCGCACGCCGAGGTCTCCGCGGAGTCGCCCTCGGTCACGAGCACGGATCAGGACGTCCTCTTCGCCACGATTTGGCGGCCCTGGACGATGGCGTTCTCGCTCTTCACGACGAACGCGCGCGACTACCTGGCGAACGACTACCACGCGGTATCGCCGTTCGACATCGAAGGGGTCGGCCGCGGCTTCTTCAGGTTACGACCGCTCGTCCACGCGAAGGCCGACGCTCGATCACGCCGCGAGCGTCTCGACGAGGCGGTGGCGAACGGCACCGCGGGCTTTCGCATCGAGCTGCGGCGCGGCTCGATCGGGCCGTGGTCGCCGGTCGCCACGGTCACGTTCGAGCGCGCTGCCGACGTTGCCGACGAGCAGCTTCGTTTCTCCGCGTTTCACACGGGGCGCGGCCTCGTTCCGCGCGGCTTCGTCCACGCGATGCGTAGGCCGACGTACGCGCTGAGCCAGCGAGGCCGGCGGCTCGGGCTTCGAGGCAAGGGTCGCTGAGTGGCATTGCAGTAGTACCGTAGACGAATGCGAGAGACCTTTACACCCGACGAGATGGTCAAAGTCGCCGCGCTGCAGCGGCTCGCGTACGACACAGTGCAGGTGGTCGCACGCGGTCTCACCCCGGGAACGACAGAGCGCGAGGCCGCGAAGCGCCTAGGCGACACGCTCCTCGAACGTGGCGTGGACGGATTCTTTCACACGCCGTTCGCCTGGTTCGGTGACCGTGCGGGCTTCGCCGGCTTCGTGACGCCGAGCCTGCGGCATCCGTTCGACAACCTCACGTTCGCGAACCAGTTCTTTCCCACCGATCGCGCGCTCGCGCCGGGGCAGGTGGCGATCCTCGACGTGGCGCCGATCAAGGACGGGCTGTCGGTGGACATCGGCTACGTGTTCGCAGAGGGGGACACACCGAGCGCCGAGCTCGCCGCCGCGCGCCGATTTCTTCGCGAGATGCGCGACCTCATTCTCGAGGGGGTGCGCGCCGAGCAAACGATGGGCGCGATCTACCGACGCGTCGACGACGCCATCGCGCAGGCGGGCTACGAGAGCGCGCACGCGCTGTATCCCTCACGCGTGCTTGGTCACAAGATCGGTCGCATGCCGATCGCGGGCGCGCGAAGTCGAATGCTCCGCGGGTTCGATGCGCGCACCTACCT
>CAXSGV010000245.1:0-6474 GCA_964236615.1 uncultured Polyangiaceae bacterium | reverse complement strand
GTACTTCGCATCCCTCCTCGCGCGCGGCCTTCCGCGACGGTCGCCATTGTGGAACGACTCGCGCTTCGCGAACGTCCGCCCGGCGCCGGGTCTCTGGGCGATCGAGCCTCACGTTCGAGCGCGTGGCTTTGGGGCGAAGTGGGAAGAGATCCTCGTCGTGACCGACGCCGACGCCCGCTGGCTCGACGACGACCTGCCGCACGTTCACCTCACGCAAGCGGCGTGACCGTGCCCTCCTCACCGATGAAGCTGGCGATCGTGGATCGCGTGCGGAAGTTGATCGCGCTTGCGGGCTCCGCGAACGAGCACGAGGCACGCACGAGCGCATGGCTCGCGGTCAAAGCGATTCGCGAAAACGATCTCGAGGTCGTCGTTCCCAGGTCGGACGCCGAGCGCTCAGGTCGCCACGTAGACGAGCCTCCGTGGCGACCCGAGCCACCGCGGCGCGCGGTCGTCGTCGATCAGACGACCCGCACGGATCGAGGCGGGTGGTGCGCGCAGTGCCGCGAGCGTTTCGATGCGGGCGACTGGTGCGCGACCTCCGACTCCACGCCCGGGAAGGTGCACGCCGAGTGCGCCAGCGCGTGGACGGTTCCCCTCTGACAAAAAGCCACGAGGACATCGCGTCCTCGGGCTCCGTGCCGCATTTAAGCTGGTGTTTAGTGCCGTATCAAGGTGCGCAGAAGTCGCTCCTTGTGCCCGGCAGCCGGGATCGGGCGCGGTCTTGAGGTTGTCGATGCGAACGAGCTTCTGATGCTTTTTGAAGAACGCCGAACGCGGTCGTGCCATCGGGGCCGATGACGACTTGCCAGGGCGGCCACGGGCAGCGCGCACCCGAGCCCGAGCGCGGGCGTGAAGAAGTGTTTTCGTGAATTTGGAGGAGCAGTGGGGCTACAACCCAAACACCTAATGTCGCATGCTCTTCGTCACGAGCCGTGGCTTTGCGAGTTTGAACTCGATGAGCAAGGCTGGGCTCCGGTCGACGCATTGATTGAGGCGTTGCGGCGAACTGGCCCCGGGTGGAAGTCAGTTTCTCGCGTCGATATCGAGCACGTGATCGAGAGCGCGGACAAGCAGCGGCACGAGCTCGTAGGCGATCGAGTGCGTGCTCTCTACGGGCCATTCCATCCCCGGTAAGTTGAAGAAGGAACGGGCGGTGCCGCCACCGCGAACTCGGTGAATCGTCACTGCGCAGCCGACTCACTCGCTCGTGCCGCCGTTGTCCGCGACCGCGTCGGTGAGAGCGCGCAGGAACGTCGGGCCGTTGTTGAGGGGCGCGATCTCGATCTTCATCGACTTGCCGCCGGTGGCGCTGATCTCGATGATGTCGCCAAGGAGCGTCTCCTCGCGGTGGCGCACCTGCTTGACGTCGTGAAGCGCGATGGCCGTGTTGTGGCCCTTCTTGCCATAGACGATTCGGCCCTTCGTCAGCACCGCCACCTCGCGGCCGTCGATCGCCACCGTGGCGTCGTAGTACGCGAGCACCTCTTCGTGCGGCTCGATGACGGCGCTCTTCTCGAGGCGCGCGATCACCGACGGTGGAATCTCGTTGCCGAGGCGCGCACCCCCTTCGTCGTTACTGCGACCGAGGCAGCTCCCGATGCTGACGAGCGTGAGGACAGCGACGACGATCATCGATCCGCCGAACACGACGCCGACCCAGAGCAGGATGGAGCTCGACTTCTTCGGTTGGGGCAGCGGGGCACTCGGGGGGTACGCGTAATTCATCTTGCCCCGTAGAGCCGTCGCAGCGGCGCTTGTCGCAATGAAAAAGCCCTCAGCGCGTCGTCGCGATGGCCTGCGTTCCCATCTGCTCCCACGCCTCGCGGAACGCGGTGCGGTTCACCTTCTCGTTCTTCGCGGCCGCGAGGGGTTGTTCACGACGACCGAGCCGGGATCGTACCCGGTGATCACGACGGCGTGCTCTTCCCAGGTGATCTGGACGTCGCCGGTCGCGGTCGTCCACGTCGTGAACGAAGAGGCAGGAAGCTTCTCGAGCGTCGTCGGTAGGCGAGAACGATCGTTCTTTGTTCGTCGTCACTGAGGCCTCCGTCGACGAACCGTGAGCTCGAGACCAAACGGGGCGAGCAGCTTCTCGAGCGTTCGCAGCGTTGGATTGCCGACGCCGCGCTCGAGATCGATGAGCACGCGGGGGCTCACGTCCGTGAGCTCCGCGTACGCGATCTGGGACTTGCCGGCGACCTTTCTCATGAGCCGAAGAGCCTCGACGAGCCCGAGATCGGCGCGCTCGGCCCGCTCGTAGAGGGCGCGGCGTTCGAGCGCGCGTGCCTCCTTCTTCTTCGCAGCGCGCTGCTCTGCCTTCGTCTTTGTCATTTCACCCTCGCGAGATCGGCGGCGACGCGTCGGATCCGGTCATCACAAGCTTTGATCACGCCGGCCGGCGCGCCTTCGTCGCCGAGCACCACCCCGAGGCCGCCGACACGCTCGGCGAGCGAGCGCAGCCACCGCTTGGTCGCCCGAACGTCCACGAAGGCGCCGAGCGCGTCGGCAACGGCCGCGTAGTCGGGAAAGCCCCCCGACTCGGCGGACCAGCGGCTCACGCGCGCGATCCCCTGCCGATCGAGGAACATCGGCGCGAAGTCGTAGAGCGGTGACAGAGCGATGTGCCCGTCCGGCGACTTGAGCACGGCGGTGTTGCGCCCGTGATTGTCGGTGTTGCCGAGCGCGACGTCGAGCACGTCGCGCAGGAGGAGCTCGCGTACTTCCGTCGCCGCATCCGTGGTGTAACGGGCAACCGCAGCGGCGAGATCCTCTTTGCGTGCCGGCACGCCGAAGTCACTGATCCCGATGAGCGAGTAGAGCGATTCGAGCCCGAGACGATCGACCGTGCCGCCGCCCCGCTGCATGACGCGATCGAAGCGCGGGACGAAGAGGCAATCCCGTTCCCACGCGACTTTGCCCTCGGTTCGCACACCGAGCGCGCGCGCGGCGCCGTGGTACGCCGCTTCGGCGCGGAGCACGACGCGATCGTCCGCGCGCGCCGAACGAGGAAATTTCACGAGCCACGCGCGCTTGGTCTTCCGATCGTCGAGCGCGCCGTCGGCGTGCCACCGGCCGTGCAAGTCCTCACGGAGGAGAAACTTGGGAGAGTCTCCACCCGCCCCGCTGCCACCCGTCACTGGCGCTCCGTGGATTCGCGCGTGCTCGAGAAAGCCCTCTCTGCGCTCGATGACCTCTTTGCGCGCGAAGCCTGGGTGCGGCGGCTCGTCGATCGGTTGCGCGGCCTCCCGGACGCGAACGTTCCCCGGCGGATTGCCGCCGCCGCGCACGAGGATCTCCCAATCGGATCGTGGGGTGTTGGGTCGACCGAGCTCGGCTTCCCAGAAGCGCCGCGCCGCGCCCGACGGCATGAGGTCGAGGAGAAACGCCGGCCAACGTCGCTCGCTGTGTTCCTCGTAGCCGAGCGGATAACGACAAGAGACGGCGCGGCGATCACGCGCGCCGAGTGCGGTGCTCATCGCGTCGAGGTAGTCGAAGTCGTACTCGAACCGGCCGGGCGACCCAAATCCGGCGGCATCGTCTTCGACATGGACCTCTCCCGCGAAGTGCCACGCGCCTTCATGAAACACCTCGATGCCGCAGCGTCCAATCACTATGTCATTGCACTAGCATTGAATCTGTCCACGAGCCAGATTCCATGCCATTGCAATGGCATGCTCTCTTCGGGAGCTACTTCAACAGCACGGTCACGCGCGTGATCGTGTTCGCCGGGTAATTCATCGTGAACTTCGACGGATCCTTCGCGACGACCGTGGCCGCGCCCGTCTTCCCCGCGTCGGCGGAGCCGGACGACCACTGCACGTACGTCGCCGAGGCGACCTTCTGGTTCGAGATCTCCGCGACTTGCTTCTTCTGATCCTTGTTGTCGAAGTTCGCGACCCAGAGCGTCACTTGATTGGGGCCGTTCTTGAACGCGCGCGAGTTGAACTTGTTCATCGCGACGCTCTTGCCGTCCATGTCGTCCGTCGGCAGCGACGCGGCGCCGTTGGTCGAGCTCACGAGCTCCGACATGATGTACGCGGACTTCGTCTTCATGCTGCGCGGCTGGAACGCCCACCACGACATGGCGCGGAAGCCGACGTCGAAGTGATCCATCGCCGAGAGGATGCCGGCCTTCGAGTCGTCGAAGTGCGTCCCGTTGCCGTCGAGATCGTTCCAGTGAACCTCGCTGTCCCAGAGCCCCGCGCCGTGATCGTTCTTCGCGAGTGTTCCCATGGCCGCGACGTAGGCCGCGTCGCGGTGCTTCGAATAGATGTGAACGCCCACGTGATCGACGTTCGAGAACTTCGCCGCGGTCTGCCAGAGGTTCTGGAGCCACCCCGTGTCTTCGGTCGGACCGTAGTCCTCTGCGGCGATGAAGCCGGGCACCTTCACGCCGTTCGCCTTGCACCACGCCTTCACGTCCGAGACGATCGCGTTGTACTTCGCGGGCGTGATGTTGCCTTCGTTGAACTTCCGCTCGCAGTCGACGCCGAGCCAGTCGACCGTGACGCCGTTGCTCTTCATGAACGCGAGGTAGTTCTCGATCAGCACGGCGTACTTCGCCGCGTTCACGTCGCCGCCGTCCTTCACCCAACCCGGGAAGGTCTTGTCGCCGAGGAGCTTGAGGCTCGCGAAAATGTCGACGCTCGGCTTGGCGGCCTGCACATTCTTGATCGCCTCGAGATCGTCGGCGTACGCCGCCTTCTTGATGTTGTCGACGCCCTGCGAGGGGTGCCCATCGATTGCACGCACCGGGATGCGCAGGAGGTTCATCCCGATCTCGTTGAAGATCTCGTTCGCGAGCGCCGGCTTCAGCGACTTCGCGCGGCCGTCCTGCTTGATGTCGTAGCCCCACTTGCCGAGCGTCGGTCCGGGCGACCCGAACTGCTTGACGACGATGCGGCCGTTCGTGAGCTCGTCTTCCGTCTGGTTCGTGTCGTCGGACGTGTCTGCGGCACAACCCATCTGCGTGATGACGAGACTGGCGAGGGCGACGAGGAGCGAAGCGCGCTTGAAGATCATGTGAGGTCCTTCAGCAAGGCGCATACCGCCGCGCGAACGTCGCGATTTGGGGACAAATCATGCCCGCTCCGCCCCCCGGCGCACCGGCGACGCGATCGGCGAGCGAGGGCTGCGCAAGAAAACGATCCATTGCGCGCGTGCACCATCTCGCGAGCGCTCGCGGTCTCCTCGCGTGCGCGCGCGGACGACGGGTACGCTCCGTGGGCGATTGAGGTCGAAGCGCCGAGGAGGCCGACCGTCAGATGCGGGCTCTCCTCGAGAAGACGGCAGACGTCGGCCTCCAC
Organism: uncultured Polyangiaceae bacterium; assembly: GCA_964236615.1. Taxonomy (GTDB): domain Bacteria; phylum Myxococcota_A; class Polyangia; order Polyangiales; family Polyangiaceae; genus CAXSGV01. The sequence goes on along the minus strand of CAXSGV010000245.1, from coordinate 1,165 downwards.
TACGTCGACGCGACCGCGCGCGTCGTGCTCTCGCTCTCGCTCGGCTCGGCGCGTTCGAAGACGCGACACAATGGCGTCTCGTCGATGCCGAGGCGCGTCATGCCACCGGTGACGCGGTCGGGGCGACGTGGTTTCCTCGAGATTCGCGAGCACGCCCGGACGCGTGAGCTCCTCGGATAAACCATGCGACTGCACGCATGCGTGCAGTCCATACCCGCCCCGCGCAGGTGCGCTTGCGCGGCACATCACGGAAATGACGCGGGAAAAGGCCGGGATCGCTACCCGGCTTGACACGCTCGAAGCCTCGCGCTACCCGTCCGCTCGCTTGGGAGGCCCCTAAAGCAAGAGGCGCGCCTCTCTAGCTTGCGGGGGTGAGTCTCCTGAGCTAGCCTGCGCCCCCCTTACTTCTTTGCCTCCCTTTCGTCTCAGCTTCCTCTTCTTCTTCCACTTCGCTTCTGGGTTCTCGTCTTCGCGTTTTGCCGCCCGCGTCCGTTTGACTCCGCTGGCGTAGCTCAATGGTAGAGCACCAGTTTTGTAAACTGGTGGTTAGGGGTTCAAGTCCCCTCGCTAGCTCGAAGATGTCCTTCACTTCGCTTCACGAAAGACCGCTCAAGTAGTTCGAAACGACCGCTCGAATCCGAGCTTCCTGGAGGGTTACCCGAGTGGCCAAAGGGAGCAGACTGTAAATCTGCCGGCTATGCCTTCGATGGTTCGAATCCATCACCCTCCACCCCCATCACGTTCCGCAGCACGCTTCGCTTCTTCTTCGTCTTCGCTTCGCCTTCGTTTCGCTCGTTCCGCCTTCGCTTCACCAGCTACTCGCGGGAGTAGCTCAGTTGGTAGAGCGTCAGCCTTCCAAGCTGAACGTCGCCGGTTCGAACCCGGTCTCCCGCTCGAAGTAAAACGCATCGCATCTTCACCCTCAGCCGCCCGCAACGAGAACGCAGCCCCCGATCCCCCCGTCACGTCCGCCCACCTAGCTCAGTGGTAGAGCACTTCCTTGGTAAGGAAGAGGTCACGGGTTCAAGCCCCGTGGTGGGCTCGAAGCATCAGCCGACACAGCTCGCTCGAGCACTCAGGAGATCGTCATGGCGAAAGAGAAATTCAACCGGAACAAGCCCCACGTGAACGTCGGCACCATCGGTCACATCGACCATGGGAAGAC
>CAXSGV010000244.1:0-10005 GCA_964236615.1 uncultured Polyangiaceae bacterium | reverse complement strand
TCGCTACGTCGCTATCCGGCATCGCCGCACGCTCCGTCGCCGGGCAGCCGCGCTCGGCGAAAATGTCGACACCGCGTACCTCGAGCAGCTCGGTGATGCGGCGGCGCCAACCGCTTATGATCAGACCGAGCGCGGCGAAGCGCTGAAAGTGCTCGAGGACCTTCTAGGCGAGCTCGACGACGACAAACGCGAGGTGCTCACGCTGGTCGAGCTCGAAGAGATGTCGATCCCGGAAGTCGCCGACGCGCTCGGCATCAACCGCAACACCGCGTACGGGCGACTGCGCGCCGCCCGACTCGATTTCGAAAAGGCGCTCGCAAGGCACCGAGCGCGCGAGCGCACGGACGAGGGAAACGCACGATGACACCATTGCAGCACGAGTCCGGCAGCGCGTTTCTCGCGTCGATGCGCCGCGCCCACGATCCGCCGGCCGACGCGAAGCAGCGCGTTCGTGCCGCGCTCCTTGCCAGCCTCCCACTCAGCGTTCCCCCCACCGCGCCGCCGCCGACGACGCCTACGGCGAGCACCGTCTCGGCGTGGACGTCACTCGCTGCCGTCGTCGGCACCGCGGCCGTGATCGTCGGCGTTTCGGTGGGTGTATTGCACATGCTTCGATCGAGCTCGCCCGGGGAGCACTTGCCGACTCCCACCGCGGTCGTCACGGCGGCGCCCTCGCCCATGGCTCCAACGTTCACATCGGCAAAGCCCGCTTCGCAAACACTTCGTGATCCTTCGCCGCCGGAGACCACCGTCGCACGGCGTGCTCGTCCTGCGGCGACGAGCGCCCCAATCACGGCTCCGCTCACGAGCGAGGTCAGTCTCGTTCGCGCCGCTCACGTCGCGCGAGAGAACGGCGACGCCACTCTTGCGTTGACGTACCTCGCGAGGCATCGGCGTGACTTTCCTCGGGGCACACTCGTCGAGGAGCGGGAGGTCGAGACGGTGCTTGCGCTCTGCGCCCTGGGTAGAGTCGACGAAGCACGCGCCAAGGCTTCCACGTTCGAAGAAGCGTTCCCTTCGTCCGCGCACGCCGATCGCGTCGCTCGATCGTGCGCACGTTCTCGACACGAGCCCGCGGTCGACCGGGCACTCACTCGATGATGAAAAACTTCGCCATCCGTTTTCCGCACGTCGCCGCAGCGCTCTTCGTTGCGGCAGCGCCGCTCACACTCACAGCCGTCGGTTGTTACAAAGGTGACGTCGTGTCCATCGGTCACGACCCGCTCGCGCGAACGCCGGATGACGCCGGCCCGGACGACGCGGACCCTGAGGACGCGGGCCCGGACGCGGCGCCAGGTTCCACGGTGGATTGCAAGGTCGACCAAAGCGGAATGTGCCACTGCATCCTCGATGGCGTTCCCGGCTATGGAATGAAATGCGGCGGCCCCGACGGTGGGATGCAGTGTAATTGCATGACGTATCCGGATGGGAAGAACGCGGGCACTTTGCCACCGCCAATGGACGTCCCCAACGGTACATGCGCGACGCCAGAGACTGCGTTCGCTGCGTACCGCGACGTGTGCGGGTTCCCCGTTCCTTGATCTTGCGAAGCGGCCGCTCCGCTCGTGATCAGCGGCGGCGGGCGCCGGCGTTGTCGCAGCGGCAGCGAGCGTGATGGTGTCGGCTTCGCCGTTTCCGCTCGACGTCTGGATGGCGGTGACGAGCGCCGCCGCGTCGCCCGTGGTGCCCGTGCAGACGCAGGAGCGAGGTCGAGCGACGAGGTTGACCCCCCAAGGGCTCCTCGGAAAGGATGCGCGCGATGGATCCGCTGACCGCCATTCTGTGTGCTCTTGGTGCATTCGCAGTCGCCGACGGCTCCGCGTCCGACAGCTTCGGAGCGCTCACCCTCGGCGCCGGCCTCTACGGCCTGCACCGCGCGACGCAGAGTGGGATCGCGCGCGTTCTCATCGCGGCGCCCGCGCTCGTCTGGATCCTCGGCAACTTCTGGAAGGTGCTGCCCGAAGGCATGCGCCGCTTCAACGAAGGCACGGTCGGCAACGCGCCCGGACACGTCGCCACGCTGCTTCTCTTCGTCATCTTCATCGCCGTCGTCGCGCTCGCGCGTCCGAGGATCGGCTCGGGCCTCGCTGCCCTGACGATGGGAGCGCTCGGGTTCGCCCTGCTCGTGAAGCTCGTCGTTCTGTTCATGGAGAGCACGACGACCGCGGGGGCCATCGTCACGGGCATCGCATCGGGTTGGGGTCACGTCGCGCGCATGCTGACGGCGGTGTGTTGGCTCGTGCTCGGCCTCGGACACGCCGCGACGCCCCCGCTCCCGCTCCCGCGGTCGACCGGCGCGTTGGTCGGCGCAGTCGGCGCCGGGTTGCTGGCTTCCGTCGTCTACGCCGGCGGCGGCAGCGGCGCGCACGATCCCTCCGCCGCCCAGATCATGACGATGCTCGCGACGTTTCTCGGTTGGGTGCTCTCGGCCTTTGGGTTAGGCGCCCTCGCGCGCGCCGGCGCGGGCCCCATCGCATGGGTTGGTGTCGGGCTCATCGTCGTTCAGATCTTGTTTGGTCTGCCGAGCGCTGCGCTGCTCGACGACGCGACGGGCCGCGGGAGCTGGGGCTTGCCGATCACGGGCATGCCACTCGGGCTGCTCGGCCTGGCGCTCACTGCGCTGCTCGCGCGCGCGATCGAGCTGCCGCACCCGCGCAACCTGACCGGCGTCCTTCTGCTCGTCGGGGTGCTCGGCTCGATGCAGCTCTTCTTCTCCGCCATCCTGATGGCGATGCGCTTCTTTCGTCGCGGCACGCCTGGCTGGCCCGTCGAGCTCTTGAGCCGACCTGCGATGGTCCTCGGCCTCGTGCTCTGGGCGGCCTGTCTCGCGTACCTCGCTTTACCGCCCGTCGTTCAGAGCGCGCGTTCGTCGACGTAGCACCACGTCCACGTCTCGCCGGGCTCGGCCGAGGAGATGATCGGATGCGTCGTGTCGTGGAAGTGCTTCGTCGCGTGTTTGTTGGGCGACGAATCGCAGCAGCCCACGTGCCCGCACGTCAGGCATTCGCGCAAATGAACCCAACGACCGCCCATGGCGAGGCAGTCGACGCAGCCGGGCGCGGGCCGCGCGACGGTGCGGATCTTCGCATCAGCGACGTGCTCACAGGGCTCGGTCAGATCGACGTGGGTGTCGGCTTTCATTCGCGCAACGTACGTAGCTCACGCCGAACCAGCAAGCCGAGGCATCGCTAGCTACAGCTCGTTCCCGCTGAGCCAGTGCGTTGCGGCGCTCCGCACGCTTGCCTTCTTGTCGTTGCGCATGCGCGCGAGCACTTCACGCGCGAGCGGAGCCCGCGACATGCCGAGCGTCCTCGCGAGCTCGAACCGAACGTTCTCGTCGGGATGGGTTGCGAGCGCCGCAATCGCTGGGAGATCGGCCGGTGCCCCCGCTTCCGCCAAAGCGCGAACGGCACCGGCGGCGAGCCGCGGATCTTTGGAAGAGAGCCACGCGAGGGCGATCGCCCGCACGTCGATCGGGCAGGGCGAGGTAAGCGCGTCGAGAGCACGCGCACGCACTTCGCTCGGCATGCCCGCGTCGCTCGTGATGGTGCGGAGCAGCGCGTGCGCCTCGTCGCTCCCGTCCGCGGAGCCGAGCGCATCGACCACCACGAGCGCGATGGTCGCCTCGCGCCCGATGCATCCGTTGATCACCATCACGCGCGTCGTATCGGCTAGAAGCGGCACGAGCCTGCTCACGTCGTCCGGCGAGTTTTCGCCTACCCACCGCGCGATGTAGGCCCGTACGAGCGGGCTCGGGTGCGCGAGGAGCGCGAGGAGCTGCGCGCGGTTCCCTGCCTCGGCAACGAGGCGCGCCGCGGCAAACGCTTTGCTCGCCGCGCCGCCGTCGCCGATGCCCTCGGACTCGACACACGGCAGGTTGGCCTCGTCTCCGTGACTGTCGATCGCGAAGCACGGTGCGATCGCCGCAAGCACCGCGACGCGACGCGCAAGCTCGGCCTCGGCGCGCTTCGGGTCCGGTAGCGCGTTCGCCGTCGGCGGCGTCGCGGCAATCGTCTCTTGGGCCACGGGCGGTCGCGCCGACTCGTGGTGGCACGCCGCCACCGCGCTCGCGACGAGCACGCCCATCACCGCTCGTTTTACCGAGCTCGTCACGCGCATCGCCCCACGACTACGCCTGCGCGACGAGGCCCGTCAGCGCGACGCGATCCGGATCGAGGAGCTCCTTCACGCGCTCCCGGTTCACGTCGCCGACGATGATCTTGCCGACCTCTTCGGTGACAGCGCTGAAGATGCCACGCAGCTTCATGGCCTCGGTCTGGCGGTGGTTGTCCTCGGTCGGCGTGAGGTAGTGCACCGAGTCGATCTTGTAGCGATGGATCAAGTAGAGCTGAGCGAGCGTCATGAGCCGCTTGCGACGGAGCGCGACGCCGAACGTGTTCTGATCGCGGATCGACAGGATGCTGCGGCCGTGGCGATCGTGAATGGGCTCGAACACGACATTCGCTGCCTTCTCGCCGTCTGCGCTCACGATGCTGAGCTCGAGCAGATGCGAGCCTGGGCTGTTCGGCCGCAACGACACCTTGAGCTTGTCGGCGAGATCGTGGCGCTTGCGCCACAAGTCGAGCCAGTCCTCGAGCAGCTTCGGCGGCACCTCGGTGAGGACGTGGTGCTGAAACTGCGTGGAGCCGACTCCCATCGCCTTCGTCGTCGACGTGCGACCGGAAAGCGACATGAGCGCAGCGTCCGCGCGCGGCCCGCCGACGAGCGTCTGCGGGGTGCGGTACGGGGACTCGAGGAGCCGGAATTTACGCTGCAGACGTGCGAGCGCGAGCATCCCGTCCTGGCGGAGCGCGGAAGCGAACTCTTCGCCGGCGAGGCCATCGATCTGGTGGCCGCCGTAGGTGATGAAGTTGAACACGAAGCCCATCTTCCCGAGCTCCTCGGGGAAGCGACGCATCTGCTCGTCATCGAGCCCGGTCGTATCCCAGTTGAAGGAGGGCGACAGGTTGTACGCGAGCATCGCGTTCGGAAATTGCGCGTGGATGGCGTCGGCGAAGATCTTCGCGTCGTGGAGATCGGCGGTCTTCGTCTCCATCCAGAGAATGTCCGCGTACGGCGCAACGGCGAGTGACTTCGCGATCGCGTAATCGATGCCACCGCGGACTTGGTAGTAGCCATCCGTCGTCTTCGCGAGCTCGGGGTCCCACACGACGTGGACGCCCATGCTCTTGGCCTTGTCGGTGATCACGTAGAACGACGCACGCGCTGCGAACGTGAGCCACTCTTCTTCCGTCATCGGGAACTGCACGCCCTCGCCCGCGAGGAAGCGCATGACGTCGGCGACCGCCTCGCCATACGTCTTCACGTTGGCTTCGACCTGCCAAACGTCGACGAAGCGATCGAACACCTTGTCGAGCACAGCGTCGACATCGACGGCGGTGCGCGCGCTCTTTTCGTATTCGGCGACCGTCGCGTCGAGGAGCGAGGCGATCTCGTTGCCGTCGATCCACGCGTCGGCGAAAGCGAACTCGATCTCGGCGGTGGCGTAGAGGTTGTGCCCAGTGAGCTCCTCGAGGCCGCGCGCTTGGAGGCGGCGCAAGATGGCGAGGAAGGCGACCTTGAAGCTCGGGAGGTTCGTGTTGGTCGCACCGAGGATGAACGGCTGATCGCGCTCGTCGTTCCGGCCGTCGAGCAGCGTGGCGGACTCGGCGTCGGTGCGCGCGACGATGATGCCGGGCACGCCCATGATGTCGAGTTGGAACCGCGCCGCGCTGATGCGCTTGATCTGCTCGTCCTCCGAGACGAGCACCTTGCCGCCCTGGTGGCCGCACTTCTTCACGCCCGGCTTCTGATCTTCGATGTGGTAGCCGGGCACGCCGACCTCGACGAAGCGACGCACGAGGTTGCGCACGTGCGCGTCGCCGCCGTGCCCAGTGTCGGCGTCGGCGATGATGAAGGGGCGGAAGTCGACGGCGGGCGTCGTCTTGCGCTGCTCATCGGTCATGCGGACGCGCGCGTGGTACTGGTTTTTGTCGGCGGTGAGCAGCGCGCGAACGATCGGCGCGGCCTCGTCGGGCACCTGGCTGAGGGGGTAGCTCGCGAGGTCGGGCCCGGGATCTTCCTGGTCCGAGCCCTTCGCGCTCGTTGCCCAGCCACCGAGGTAGATGCCCTCGATGCCCATGCGCTTCATCGCCACGGCCTGACCGGGCGAGAACGGACCGAAGGTCGTGATCGACTTCTTTTGCTCGAAGAGCTCACGAAGCCGCGCATGAAATGCAGCCGCGGTATCGCGCGCGACGCTGTACTCGGCGCGGATGGAGCCCTGCTGCGCGACTACCTCGCGGGGGGTGTAAAGGCGCTGGATTCCGGCAAAGCGCGGGCTCGAAAACCAGCGCCGCATCTCACTGACACGTTCATCGAAGGTCGACATCGGGACGTCATCCTAATTGAACGAGGACGAATCGGCTCCAGATCGTGCGAAGCACGATTCGCCGAAGGCGAGTGGGGAGCTCCGTGATTTAGCGGCGGTGCTTCTTCACGAGGCGGTAAATGTACGTGCGATCGATCCCGGCGGCGGCTGCGGCTGCGCTGAGGCTGCCGCCGTGGCGCTTCAAAAGGCGCTCGATGTACTCACTCTCGACCGCGTCGTGGAACTCGCGGAACGGCTTTTCGAACATACCGAGATCGGTCGTGGACGGGGCAGGGGGCGGGAGCGAGCCGGAGCTCGACGGAGGTCCCGCCATCGCGAGCGCCTGTTTCGCGCCGAAGGTTGCCGCGCGCTCGACGAAGTTCCGGAGCTCGCGAACGTTGCCGAGCCATGGGGCGTCGAGGGCCTCGCGTAGGAGCTCGAGGCGCAGCTCCTCGGTGCTGCCCGGTAGGAATTTTTCGATGAAGAGCGCGACGTCGTCCATGTGCTGGCGAAGCGGCGGTACCGCGACGGGCAGCACCGCGAGGCGGAAGTAGAGATCTTCGCGGAACGCGCCCGCGGCGACCATCGACCGCAAATCGCGGTGCGTCGCCGAAACGAACCGCACGTCGATGCGCCGGTGCGTGGTCTCGCCGATGCGCCGCACCGTGCGGGATTCGAGCACGCGAAGGAGCGCCGGCTGCATCCGCAGCGGAAGCTCGCCGACCTCGTCGAGGAACACGGTGCCGCCAGCCGCAGCCTCGATCGCGCCCGTGTGCGCAGCGCTCGCGCCGGTGAACGCGCCCTTCTCGTGGCCGAAGAGCTCGCTCTGCAGAAGGTGCTCGGGCAGCGCGGCGCAGTCGACGATGACGAAGGGTCCGTTCGCGCGCGGCGAGGCCTCGTGGATCGCCTGGGCGACGAGCTCCTTGCCAGTCCCGGTCTCGCCGGAGATCAACGCGGTGGCGTCCGAGGCACCCACGCGTGCGAGCGTGGCGAACAGCTCGCGCATGACGACGCTGCCGCCGAGGAGCGGACCAAACTGGGGGTGCGGCCAGAGATCGACGCGCGTCTCGACTGGGGACGGATTGAGCGTGAGCACCGTCGCGCCGAGCTGAATTTTCGCGCCATCAGGAATGCGCGCGCTCGCGACCTGGACGCCGGCGACGAGGGTTCCGTTGCGGCTCCCGAGGTCGCGGATCCAAAGGCCGTCCGGGCGAGGCTCGAGCTCGGCGTGCAGGCGCGAGACCGTCGTATCGCGCAGCACGACGGTCGCGCTCGTCGAGGATCCCACGAGCGTGAGGCCGTCGATGGTGGCCGAGCGCTCGCCCGTGTCGTCCTTCCACTCGAGGCGCGCGAGCCTGCGCACCACGCTGTCGGCGCCGGGAGCCTCGTGCCGTTCGGTTTCGAAATCACGTCGCGACGTCATCGCGGAAGACGATACCTCGCGCGAAGCCCGCGCCGTTAATGCCTCGCAAGCGGCGTGGACGTCGGCGCGTTCAGGCTCGCTTGAAGCACCGTGTGGTACACTTTCGCCATGGCTTTGGTCGCTGGCCGCTACGTGCTCGGCGAGCAATTCGGAGCGGGCGGGATGGCCTCGGTCCACCTGGGCCTCGCGCGCGGCGAAGGCGGTTTCGCGCGCACGGTCGCCATCAAGCGCCTGCACGCGTCGCTTGCTCACGATCCCGAATTTTCGAGCGCGCTGATGGACGAGGCGCGCGTCACGGCCCGCATTCACCACCCGAACGTGGTGGCCACCGTCGACGTCGTGGCCGACGACGGCCAGCTCTTCATCGTCATGGACTACGTGCACGGCGAGTCCCTCGCGCACTTGATTCTGGCAATGAATGTGGCTTTGGCGCCCATCCCGCTGCCGATCGTCGCCGCCATATTCGTCGACGTGCTCCAGGGGCTGCACGCGGCACACGAGGTCACGAACGAAGAAGGCATGGCCCTCGATCTCGTGCACCGCGACGTATCGCCGCAGAACATCCTCGTCGGCGCCGACGGCGTCACGCGCGTGTTCGATTTCGGAATCGCCAAGTCGGCGGGCCGCTCGCAGGTCACGCGGCAAGGTCTGCTCAAGGGCAAGCTCGGCTACATGGCGCCCGAGCAACTCAAAGAGACGGTCGCGCGTACGACCGACGTCTACGCCGCCGGCGTCTGCCTGTGGGAGGCGTTGACGATGCGGCGGCTCTTCGCGAGCGACAACCAGTCGCTCGTCCTGGCGAAGGTCGCGGCTGGCATGTTCGATCCGCCGAGCAAGCACGTGCCCGATCTTCCGCCCGCGCTCGAAGAGGTCGTCTTGCGCGCGCTTCACCGCGATCCCGCCAAACGCTTTCCCACTGCGCGTGAGATGGCGCGCGCGCTCGCCGCGTCGACCAAGATCGCCTCCCCACGCGAGGTAGGTGATTGGGTCGAGGCCACGGCTGCCGAAAAGCTCGCGACGCGCGCTGCGCTCGTCGCCAAGATGGAAGCGGCCGACCTCGTGGACCGAGTCAGCGCACCGCCGACCACGGTCGAAAGTCGCAGCCCTGCCCCGCGGAAGCCGAAGCGCGCTTGGCTCGTAGCAGGTTCAGCGGGTTTCGTGGTCGTATTGCTCGTGGCCTGGGCGACCTTCGGCGCGACGTTGCAAAGGGCATCGAGCAACGCGCCAGCGTCACCGCAGCCCTTGGTTCCCGACGACGTGCCCGTGAGCGACCCCACCGACATGACGACGCGCGAGACTTCGCGTCCGATCACGACGACGCGACGCGTGCCCCGCCACGTGCGTCCCCTCGTGCCGGCGGGTGCATCGTGCTCGCCGCCCTACACGGTCGACTCGGCGGGCGTGCGGCGTTACCGGAAAGAGTGTTTGAGGTAAGGGATGCAGCGCGCGCTGCCGTTCGCGGCAACCCTCGTCACGATCGTCCTGTCTGCGCGCCCGAGCCACGCGCGCGGCGAGACCGACGTCTGCGTCGCTGCGGCAGAGCGCGCGCAGGTGCAACAGCACGCGGGCGCGCTGCGTAGTGCGCGCGAATCCCTGCTCGTGTGCTCCCGCGAAGCGTGTCCCAACGCGATCAGGACCGACTGTCTGCGCTGGCTCGCAGAGGTGCAGGCGGCGACGCCGTCGCTCGTGGTCAGCGTCGTCGATGCGTCGGGCGGCGATGTCGTCGAAGTCCGGTTGCTCGTCGATGGCGCACGTGTCAGCGATCGGCTCGATGGCCGGCCGATGGAGATCGAGCCTGGCGAGCATCTCTTGCGGGTCGAGCGCGCGGGGGCGGTGGCCGAGACGCGTCTCCTCGTTCGTCAGGGGGAGCGCGATCGTCTCGTCACACTGCGCTTCGTCGAAACCCCTCCACCCCCGCCGCCGCCGATCGCGCCTTCGCCCGGCCCGCCTCGCGCGTCGGCCCCCGAGCGGCGCGTGCCGATGGGCGCGTGGGTCCTCGGCGGCGCGGGCCTCGTAGCGACCTCGGCTGGCCTCTTCTTTTGGGTCAGCGGCCGCAGCGATCGCTCCGATCTCTACGCCTCGTGCGGAGTCACCCACAGCTGCTCGCAACATGAAATCGACAGCGCGCGCACGAAGGTGCTCGTGGGCGACATCACGTTCGGTCTCGGGCTCGCTGCGATTGGTGTTGTCGTCGGTTGAACACTACTCACCC
>CAXSGV010000243.1:8105-10050 GCA_964236615.1 uncultured Polyangiaceae bacterium | reverse complement strand
TCGACGACAGCAAGACGCTCTACGCGCGGGGCCGCATCGTCGTGTGGACCAAGAAGGGGAGCCCGAAGCCTGCGACGCTCGCCGATCTCAAGGAGAAGAAGTACGCGAAGATCGCGATCGCCAACCCCGAGCACGCACCCTACGGGCGCGCCGCGAAGGAAGCGCTCACGAAGGTCGGCGCATGGGAGTCCGTCTCTCCGCGGCTCGTGTTCGGTGAGAACGTCCAGCAGACGCTCCAGTTCGCGCAGTCCGGCAACGCCGAGGCGGCGATTGTGGCGCTCTCGCTCGCGGTCGGTCCCGCCAGCACGGACGGCGATTACACGCTGATCGATCCGGAGCTCCACGCCCCGCTCGATCAAGCGCTCGTCGTGTGCCACGGCGCGCCGGAGGCCAAAGACGCGCGTATCCCCGACGCCCGCGCGTTCACGCAGTTCGTGAGCTCGGACGAGGGCCGTACGATCATGAAGCGCTATGGGTTCCTTCTCCCGGGCGAGTCGCTCAGCAGCACGACGGCCTGCCCCTGCGCCCGCTCCTCTGCCAAGGCTTCGGATAGCGCGGCGGACAGGTCGGTGGCCGACCCGTCGGGCTTGCGGTTGATCAAGTCGCTGGCCTCAACGGAGGCGGACTGGTGGCGCTCGTCGCGACCGCGATCGCTGCGGTGGTGGGGGTCTCGATCGGCGCGCTGCTCGCGTCGCGGCGCTTCGTCGGTCGCGATCTGCTCGACGTGATCGCGACCGCGCCGATGGTGCTGCCGCCGACTGTGCTCGGGTACTACCTGCTCGTCGCCATCGGACGCCGCAGTATGATCGGTCACGCGTACGAAGCGCTCACGGGCTCGTCCATCGTGTTCACGCGCACCGGCGCCGTCGTGGCCGCGGCCGTCGGAGCCATCCCCATCGTCGTGAAATCCAGCCGCGCTGCGCTCGAGGACGTCGACGTGCGTCTCGTGCAGGCCGCGCGCACGCTCGGCGCGGGACCGATGCGCGCGTTCTTTACCGTGCAGGCGCCGCTCGCTGCGCGCGGCATCGTCGCTGCATCGATGCTCGCGTTTGCGCGCTCGCTCGGCGACTTCGGCGTGACGCTCATGGTGGCGGGCGACATCCCGGGCGAGACGCAGACGGCGTCGCTCGCGATCTACGATGCGATCCAAGGCCGCCGCGACGACGACGCGCTTGCGATGGTGCTCGTGCTCACCGCGCTTGCGATGACGGTGCTCTTCTTCGTGAACAAGCTGACCGAGAAACGCCATGCCCGCTGAGGCCTCGGGATCCACCTCGGCCCTCGACGTCGACATCGAGCTCGTGCGCACCGAGTTCCGGCTCGCGGTGAAGCTTCGCGCGCCGCCTGGGATCACGATCTTGTTCGGCCCTTCGGGGTCGGGCAAGAGCACCACGCTCGCGGCGATCGCCGGTCTGCTTCGGCCCGACAAGGGGCGCGTGACGCTGGGCGACGACGTGTGGTTCGACGCAAAGACGAAGGTCCATCGCGCGATCGAACAGCGCCGTGTCGCCTTCGTGTTTCAGTCGCTCGCGCTCTTTCCGCACATGACGGCGATTGCCAACGTGGCTTACGGAATGGCACGCGACATGGCGCCCGCGGAGCGAACGAAGCGCGCTGAGCAGATGCTCGGGCGCTTTCACGTCGGCCACCTCGCGCGCCGCAAGCCGCCGACGTTCTCGGGTGGCGAGGCCCAGCGCGTGGCGCTTGCGCGCGCTCTCGCGATGTCGCCGCGCGTCGTCTTGCTCGACGAGCCATTCTCGGCGCTCGATCGTGATCTGCGCCAAGCGCTGTGCACCGATCTGCGCGCTTCGGCCCTCGAGCTCGGTGTCCCGGTGCTTCATGTGACGCATCACCGCCAAGAAGCGCGCATGCTGGGCGATCGCGTGCTCAAGATGGAGCGCGGTGCCGTTGTGGCTGAAGGAACCGTCGACGAGCTCGACCGAGA
>CAXSGV010000243.1:0-8095 GCA_964236615.1 uncultured Polyangiaceae bacterium | reverse complement strand
TGATTCGAGAGTTCCAAGCGTCATTCGCATCGCGTGCGTAGCTTCCGTGCTCACCGCGCTCGTCGTGGTCGCGACGGGGTGCACCAAGGCAAGCGAATCGCAGGACGCGAAACGAACCCCGAAGCCGCCGCCCGTCGTCAGCGCGGAGCCGATGACGCCGGTGCACATCGACGTCGAGATCGACGGTAAGCCCGCGCCCGCGATCGACGCGGCACGCCTCGCGGCCGTGAAGCCCGACTTCGAAGACGAAGAGCGCCGCGCGTGGAAAATCGTCACCCTGCTCGGGCCTGCCGCCGATCGCGATGGTGTCTCGATCGCGGTCACCGGCGACAAGGGTCTCGCGCTCGTCGCGAAGCCGCCACGGGCCGCGAGCGATCCGATTCCGGTGCTCATGACGAACCGGCGCGGTGACCCGCACTTCGCGCTCGTGCCCGCGAACGAGCCTTTTCCCGCCTACCACGGGCGCGGCGGGCGCCTCGCGCGGCCAGGCGATCCCTTGCCTCGCATTTCCGGGGTGACGCGGATCGTCGTCGCCATGGACGGGGCCGTCAAAGACGTCGCGAAAGATGCGGCCCCGGCGCGTTGACACAGCGTGTCGCGACAGCTAGTGCACGCGGCAATGTTTAAGAAGGTCTGCATCTTCTCTGGGAACGCGAACGTCGAGCTTGCACAGGCCATCGCCGGCCACCTCGAGACCCCGCTGTCGAAGGTGAAGATCCAGCGTTTCAGCGACGGCGAGTCCTTCTGCGAAATCCAGGAGAACGTGCGCGGTGTCGACGCCTTCGTCATCCAGCCGACGTGCAGCCCGGTGAACGACAACGTGATGGAGCTCCTCATCATGGTCGACGCGCTTCGTCGCGCCTCAGCGGGCTCCATCACCGCGGTCATTCCGTATTACGGCTACGGCCGCCAGGACCGCAAGGTCGCGCCCCGCACGCCCATCACGTCCAAGCTCGTGGCCGATCTCATCGGCGCGGCCGGCGTCACGCGCGTCGTCTCCGTCGACCTCCACGCCGGACAGATCCAGGGCTTCTTCAACATCCCGTTCGATCACCTCTTCGCGATGCCGGTGATGCTCGAGGACTACCTGAAGAAGAATTTCGATTCGTCGGCCATCTTCGTCTCCCCGGACGCCGGCGGCGTCGAGCGCGCGCGCGCCTTCTCGAAGCGCCTCAACGCGGGCCTCGCCATCGTCGACAAGCGTCGCGAGCGCGCCAACGAGAGCGAGGTCATGAACCTCATCGGCGATGTGAGGGGCAAGGAGTGCATCATCATCGACGACATGATCGACACCGCGGGCACCCTCTGCGGCGCTGCGCAGGCGCTCATGGATCACGGCGCGAAGAAGGTCGTCGCTTGCGCGACCCACGGGGTCTTCTCGGGACCGGCCGTCGCGCGCATCACGGCCTCGCCCCTCACCGAGGTCGTCGTGTCCGACACGATCCCGCTCTCGGAGTCGGCCAAGGCGTGCTCCAAGATCAAGCAGATCACGATCGCGCGCCTGCTGGGCGAGGCCATCAAGCGGATTCACTCGTCGGACTCCGTCAGTAGCCTTTTTGCGTAGCGGTTCGCGTCGCGGCGGGATTTTCCCCCTACCAGACGCCGCCCGCATCTGCTAAACGCTCGTCCCCCGGCCTCATTTACGGGCCGCGGACGAAGCATTCGAGGAGATACGGCGATGACGATGAGCACGACGGGCACGACGACGACGACGGGGAAGATGGGCAGCTCGGTGATCGGGCTCGAGGCGGGCGTTCGCACGACCGCCGGTAAGGGCGAGGCCAAGCGTCTGCGCGCAAGCGGCAAGATCCCCGCGATTGCCTACGGCAAGGGGCTTGCGGCCACGTCGATCTCGGTCGCGCCGAAGGACATCCTCACCATCCTCCGCAGCGAGCGCGGGAAGAACAACGTCATCAAGCTCAATGTCGCCGGCGGCGCCGCGAAGGACATCCTCGTGATGATCCGCGACTACTCGTACCACCCGGTGAAGCGCGACCTCGAGCACGTCGACTTCGTCGAAGTGAAGCTCGATCAAGAGGTCGACGTCGACATCCCGCTCGTCTTCACGGGCAAGCCGATCGGCGTCACCGAAGGCGGCATCATTCGCCAGGTCTACCGGACCGTCCCCGTCCGCGCCCTGCCGGATCGCATCCCGCTCAAGATCGAGATCGACATCTCGCACCTCGCCCTCGGCGAAGCGGTCGCGACCTCCGATCTCAAGCTCGATCAGGGCGTGACGGCGCGGCTCCCCGCCGAGCAGACTCTCATCGCCATCGTCGTTCCGGACAAGGATCGCGCTGCCGAGGAAGAGGCCGCTGCCGCCGCGCTCGCAGGAGCAGCCGCTCCCGCAGCGGGTGCAGCTCCGGCCGCCGCCGCTGCGGCGAAGCCCGGCGACAAGGCCGCGGCGCCTGCAAAGGCCGCCGAGCCCGCGAAGAAGAAGTAATCGCCTTCGGGACGACGCATGTACCTGGTCGTCGGCCTGGGCAACCCAGGCAAAAAATACGAGAACAACCGGCACAACGTCGGCTTCGTGGCGGTGGACCAAATCCACCGCAGCGAGCCGGCGTTTTCCGATTTCAAAGAGAAGTTCTCGGGCGTCTACGCGAAATCGGACGATCTCGCGCTCTTGAAGCCGATGACGTTCATGAACCTGTCGGGCGACAGCCTGCAGCCCGCGGCCGCCTTCTTAAAAATCGAGCCGGCGAACATCATCGTCCTTCACGACGAGCTCGATCTCCCGTTCGGCGACGTCCGCATCAAGGTCGGTGGCGGCCACGCAGGCCACAACGGCCTCCGCAGCATCATCCTTCGCCTCGGCACGCCCGACTTCGTCCGCGTCCGCATCGGCGTCGGCCGCCCGCCCGCCGACTTCAAAGGCGACGTCGCAGACTTCGTCCTTCAGGGCTTCGACCCCGTCGAACGCGCCGAGCTCCCCGCGATCCTCGACAAAGCGGTCGCCGCCACCCGCGCGATCCTGAAACACGGCGTCGTCGCAGCGATGGGCACGGCCAACGTAAAGGCGAAAGCCAAACCGAAGCCCGCCGCCGCGGCCACGCGCCCCGTGCCCGCTGGCCCCATCTCCCCGGTCCACCCCGTGCCCGTGCCCGTGCCCGGCCTTTCCGATCCGGCCCCCAAAAAGCCCTGAACCTACAGACACGGCAAACCCCGTGTGGTAGGTACGCGCTCCCGTTTCCTTGCTCCCCGACATTCCGCGGGGGGCCGAAGTCCACAAGGAGAATCGCCACATGGCATTGGTCACAACCACGCAGCAAATGAAGTCGAAGGAGTACGAGACGATCTACATCCTTCGCGGCGACGTCGATGCCGACACCGCCGAAAAGGTGCAGACGCGCGTCTCCGAAGTCATCACGCGCGAGAACGCGACGATGATCAAGGTCGAGGCCTGGGGCCGCCGCAAGCTGGCGTACCCGGTCGCGAAGCAGAAGAAGGGCGTCTACGTCTACGTGAAGTACGTGGGCAAGGGCGGCCTCGTCGCCGAGCTCGAGCGCAACCTCAAGCTCTCGGACGCGGTCCTCAAGTTCCAGACGGTGCTCACGCAGCACGACGTCGATGTCGCCGGCATCACCGTCGACCCCGAAGAAGTGAAGTTCCAGCGCCTCGAGCTCCCGCCGGAGGAAGAAGAGAAAGAGTCGCGCGAGCGCGCCCTCGGTCTTCTCGATCTCGGTCCGGACGCGCCCCGTTCGCGCTCCTTCCACGATCGCGATCGCGATCACGACGACGACTTCGCGCCGCCCAGCATCACGGCACCCGCCGCTGGCGCAGGTGCGGACGACGACGAAGCAGCACCCGAGAGCGAGATCGCGGCTCCGGCCGTCAAGAAGGAAGAGGAGCCGTCATGACCGCCACTGCACCCCCCGAGCGCAAGCCGCAGTCGTCCGTGTTCGACGACGACAAAGACTTCGGCCGCACGCCGGATCTCAACCAGGACGCGCCCGGCCGCCGCCGCATGGGCAAGAAGCGCGTCTGCAAGTACTGCGCAGAGAAGATCGACACCGTCGATTACAAGGATCCGCAGGCGCTCAAGTACTTCATCTCCGATCGCGGGAAGGTCGTTCCGCGCCGCATCAGCGGCAACTGCGCGCTTCACCAGCGCAAGGTGACGCAGGCGATCAAGCGGGCGCGCAACATCGCGCTCTTGCCGTTCACCGTGACGGCTTAAGGACGAAGGAAGAAGAACATGGCAGCCACAATCCAAGTCGTCCTTCAATCGGACGTCGACAACGTCGGAGTCTCCGGTGAGCTCGTGAAGGTCCGTCCGGGCTTCGCGCGCAACTTCCTCCTCCCGCGCTCGCTCGCGGTCCCCGCGACCACGGCGGCGATCAACCGCATCAACCACGAGAAGGCCGTCGCCGTCGCGAAGAACGAGAAGGCGAAGAAGGAAGCTCGCGCCGTCGCGGACAAGATGGGCGGTCTCACCATCACGATCGCTCGCCCCGTCGGCGAGGACCAGAAGCTCTTTGGCAGCGTCACCGCCAAGGAGATCCACGCGGCCTTCGAAGCCAAGGGCATCGTCTTCGATCGCAAGAAGATGCAGCTCGCGGAGCCCATCAAGGCCCTCGGTACCTTCGAGATCCCGGTGAAGCTCACTTCGGACGTCACGGCGACCCTCAAGGTCGAAGTCGTCAAGAAGTAACGCCGAATCAAGATCCGTTGCAGCGCGCTGGGCGTGGGCTTTCGAAGCTCACGCCCGGTTTGCTTTTGAGGGGTCGCTACCAGACGTCCGGGGTCAGAGCGCGATCGCGCGGCGCTTCGCGGGCGCCGGCTGGGGCCCCTGTTTCGTCGTCCCGCGCGGTGAGGGGGAGGTTTGGCACTCGGGACCGGCGAAGTTCAGCATGCTTGGGTCGCGCGGGGGACGACTCACGCTCCCCCAGTCGGCGCCCGCGAATCGCCACACGATCGCTACGTTCGCCGTGGTGAGCATCCCCCGCGTCGGATCACCTCACCATTCCCTAGAAGCTCACGCCTAGGGTGCTTTTTAGCGTGGTGTCCAAGGGGATGACGCCGATGGGCGGGCGCGAGTCGTACGACGACACGAGCGACAGCTTCATCGAGAAATGCGTCGTGGCCTTCACGAGCAGCGACGCCTCCGAAAGCACGCGCACGTCGCGTAGGCGGTCGATGCGCGGTTGTACGTAGATCACGTTGCCGAGCGTGATGCGCTCGTGGACCTTGCTCGAGAGCACGACGTACGACGAGGCTCGGCTCACTAGCGTTTCCTGGCCGGCGTCGGGGAAGTCGCCGCTGCCGACGCGTTCGAGCTCGAGCATGTACGCAAGGCCGACGGCGACGTTGATGCCTACCGCATCGACTAGATGAAGTCGTGGTCCCGCGCCGACG
The DNA here is from genome assembly GCA_964236615.1 of uncultured Polyangiaceae bacterium. Taxonomy (GTDB): domain Bacteria; phylum Myxococcota_A; class Polyangia; order Polyangiales; family Polyangiaceae; genus CAXSGV01. The sequence continues at coordinate 2,737 of CAXSGV010000243.1, read as the reverse complement.
ATGCCCCGGAGCGCGAGACGGCGAAACGCGTCGCGATCGTGCTGCACGAAGGCCTCGGCTGAGAGGAGTCCCGTGATCCACACGCGGTAACGGAGGTGCTCGAGATCCTTGTCGACGTACGCGCCGCCGGGGCGCTCCGCGTACTCGCCCCGCACCAAAGTGAAGAAGAGGTGACGGCCCGTCCGGTATTGGAGCGCGCTGTTGCCCGTCAATGAGAGCAAACGTGTGTTGCCGCGCCGCGCGTCGATTCCCGCCTCGCCCGTCCAAGCGAAGCCTTCTTTGCGCTTTCCATCGTCGTCCGTCGCGATGAGGGGCTGCACGTTGACGATCTGCGCGTGAATCGAAAGCGGCAGCACCGTCCTTAGACGACCCGAGGGGGTAAAGCGTCGCGGTCCCCATCTCTCCTCGTCGTTGTTGAACGTTTCAAGACAGAAAATGATCGCGCGGTCGAGCTAACGTCCCCTTCGATTAGCGGTGGCCCGTCTGCAAGGGTGACGCGAGGAGGAGACGGAGTTGGAGATGCGCGTGCCCTGGGGTGAGAAGCGAGAGCAACGCGAGCCGCCCGTCATCGAGGGGCGCGTTCCGCCGCACGATCTAGACGCCGAGGCGGCCGTGCTGTCCGCGATCATGATCGACACCATGGCGATGGACAAGGTGCTCGAGTTTTTGAAGCCCGAGCACTTCTACTCCGAAGCGCACCGCCGCATTTACGAGGCCTGCCTCGAGCTCAAACAGGTCGGCCAGCCGGTCGACGTGGTGCAGGTCGGCACCTGGCTCAAGAACCGCGAGCGCATCGCGCAGGTCGGCGGCATGTCCTACCTGACCGAGGTGCTCAACGCCGCGCCTGCGGTCGCGCACGTCGCGTCCTACGGCAAGACCATCCACGAAAAATGGCGCGTTCGTCAGCTGATCGCCACGTGCCAGCGGGTCTCGGCGCAGGGCTACATCGATTACGGCGAACCACAGGCCTTCATCGACAACGCCGAGCAGTCGATCTACCAGCTCGCGCGGACGAGCGAGTCGTCGAGCGCCGAGAAGCTGCTCGACGTCATGAAGAAGTCGTTCAAGGCGCTCACCGAAGCGATGCAGCGCGGCGATCGCATCACCGGTTTGCCGACCGGCTTCGATCGCTACGACCGCCTCACCGCCGGCCTTCACGAGGGCGATCTCACGATCGTCGCGGCGCGCCCCGGCATGGGCAAGACGAGCTTCTGCCTGAACGTCGCGGCCAACGTCGCGAGCCCGAAGGGTCGCGAGTCGGCCACCGATCCCACGCAGCGTTGGGAAGAGCCGGGCGCGGGGGTCGTCTTCTTCTCGCTCGAAATGCCGCGCGAGCAGATCGCCAACCGCATGGTGTGCGCGGAGGGCAAAGTCGACGTCGGCAAGGTGCGCCAGGGCTTTCTCGCCCAGCAGGACTGGAACCGCCTGACGCAGGCCGCTTCGTTCCTCGGTGGCCTGCCGATCTGGATCGACGACTCGCCGAGCCTCGGCATCCTCGAGCTCCGCGCCAAGGTCCGCCGCCTCCAGGCCGAGTACGACAAAACCGACGACACAGGGCGGAAGGTCCGCAAGATCGGCCTCGTGGTCGTCGACTACCTCCAGCTCATGAAGGGCCGCGACGGCGTGAACTCGCGCGAGCAGGAAATCAGCGAGATCTCTCGAGGTCTCAAGGGGCTCGCCAAGGAGCTCAAGGTTGCCGTCATCGCGCTCTCGCAGCTCAATCGCGCGGTCGAGACCCGAAGCGAAAAATCGAAGCGCCCGCAGCTGTCCGACCTTCGCGAGTCGGGCGCGATCGAGCAGGACGCCGACAACATCTGCTTCATCTACCGCGACGACTATTACAACAAGGAAGCCAGCACCGAGCGCAACGTGGCTGAGCTCATCATCGCGAAGCAGCGCAACGGGCCTACGGGCACCGCCAAGTGCCGCTTCGACAAGGAGTACACGCGGTTCGACAACCTCGCGGACGGCGAATACCCCGAGGACGAACAGGGCTGATCTGGTAAAGAACGTCTCTCCGATGGCTCCGCCTACCGTTGGCCCTGCGCAGGCAATCGTCACCGAGCGCCGCGTGATCATCACCGTCGGCGCCGGCGGGGTGGGGAAGACCACCAGCGCCGCGTCCCTGTCGGTCGCCGCCGCGCGCCGCGGCAAGCGCGTTCTCTGCCTCACGATCGATCCGGCGCGCCGGCTCGCCGAGAGCCTCGGCATCGCGGAGATGTCGACGGAGGCGGTCACGATCGATCCGGCGCGCTTTCGTGACGCGGGCGTCGAGCTCACTGGCTCGCTCACGGTGATGATGCTCGACACGAAACAGACCTTCGACGACCTCGTCGAGAAGTACTCGTCGTCGAAGGAAAACGCGAAGCGCCTCCTCGAGAACAAGCTCTACAAGTACGTCTCGACGTCGCTCGCGGGCACGCAGGAGTACATGGCGATGGAGAAGCTCATCGCCGTGAAGGACGATCCTCGCTACGACCTCATCGTCCTCGACACCCCGCCGACGGCGAATGCGCTCGACTTTCTCGACGCGCCCGAGCGGATGATGGACGCCCTCGACTCGGCGGCGCAGCAGCACGACACCGCCCACGACATGCCGGCCCTGCCCGCCGGCCCGCCCTACGCCATCCCGGCGGGTGCCTCCGAGCACGTGTACGGCGGCCTCGGCCTCGCCGGCTGGGCCGCCGAGGTGGAGCAGCAGGAGCAGCAGCTCGGCGTCTTCTTCGACACGGTCGTC
>CAXSGV010000242.1:0-10091 GCA_964236615.1 uncultured Polyangiaceae bacterium | reverse complement strand
CGTGGCGACAGTGCCCGACAAGAAGCCGCGCGTGAGCGTCGTCGCGGCTGGCGCCACTGACACGGGCCGCGGTCGTCGCGTCAACGAAGACGCGGTTCTCGTCGTACCCGAGCTCGATCTGTTCGTCGTGGCCGACGGCACCGGCAGCAGCGCCGGCGTCGATGCGAGCGCGATCGCGACGGCCACCATAGCGAGCTCGTTCCGCGGCACGGCACCCGCGCCGACCCTTCCGCTCGCCGGAGTGGCCATGCCCGACCGCGATGCGTATGGCCTCTACTATGTGGCGCGCCGCCTCGTGAGCGCGATCCAGAAAGCCAACGGCGTCATTCACGCGCGCCGCAAAAGCTCACCCGCGCTCGACGCCATCGGCACCACGGTTGTCGCAGCGGCCACCACCCCCGGCAGTGGCGTGCTCCACGTCGCCCACGTCGGCGACAGCCGCTGCTACCGCTACCGCGCCGGCGAGCTCGAGCAGCTCACCGACGATCATTCGCTCCTCAACGACATCCTCGAAACGCGCCCCGACGTCGAGGAATCCGTCCTTTCACGCCTGCCACGGAACGTCGTGACGCGCGCGCTCGGCATGGACGAGACCGTGCGCGTGAGCATCAAGAGCTACCCGATGCGCTCGCGCGATCGGTACATCCTCTGTTCCGACGGCCTGAGCGACACGATCGCGTCCGAGCACATCGCCGAGGTCCTGCGCAGCCAAACTTCGCCACGCAAGACCACGCGCGCGCTCATCGAGCTAGCGAACGCCAATGGCGCCCAAGACAACATCGCGGTCATCGTCATCGTCTGCAAACGTGGCGCGCCAGCCGCCATGCGCACCTCGCTGCGCCCGAAGCGCGCCTCGCTCGCCGTCCCGAAGCCCAAAGTGCGCGAAGGCTCGGAGCCCGAGATTCACATCCAAAGCATCATGCAAGCCGGCGGCAGCGAAAGCGACGACTAGCCCGCGCCATCCGCTCGTGCGCGACGCACCTGTCCGCGGCCAGCCAAATTTCGTCCCGGCCACCCGCGCCGCGCACCTGTCTCTGTCGTAGGTCCATTCGTTCGCTTGGCCAAAGCGCGGGATTGAAGCGTGTTCGGCCGGCGGCGGGGGGGCGCGGCGGCGATTCCGCGCGGCGGCATGCGGTGTGCTCTGTCGGTGGGCGCGCGCGTGGGGCGCGGCGAGGAGGCGGTCATGGTTCCAGTCGCTCAGAGGGTGAAGCGAGTCTTTCATGCGACGGTTCGCGTCGGGTTGGTCATGACGCGACCGTTTGGGCTGACGCCTTCGCGGTTCGAGCTTTTGTCCGCCATCAAAAGCCAGCGGCAGATTTGGTATCCGCAGCGGACGTTGCAGCATTTGCTCGGCATCGCCGCGTCGACGCTGAGTCGCATGGTCGATGGCCTCGTGGAGCGAGGGTATCTCCGGCGGGAGCGCGATCCCGAGGACGGGCGACGCAACATGTTGCGCGTCACGTTCCTCGGGAAGCGCGCGCATGCGCACGCGTTTCGCACGTATGTGAAGTCGGGGTTCGCGGAGTACGTGTTCGGGCGCGGACTGACCGACTCGCTCGACGGTTACATCGCGCCCCTCGAAAAGCGCACGATGGCGCTCCATGACGCGCAGCAAAGACTGCACCCGATCCATCTCAACTTCGGAAAGGAGGCGTACTTCGACTACGACGGGAACCTGCAGCCGCGCCCCGTCGGCCCCATCGACAACGACACGACGTGCGACATTTGGGACAACGACGAGCCACGCATCTTGAAGTTCGTGACGGCCGCAGAGGCGTACCGCGCCGAATCCTCGACGAGGTTCTACGCGTCGAGCTCCGGGTAGTGCCGGAAGATGCCGTCTTCATTGAACGCAATTCTGCGCGGCGACGCGAGGTAGGCGGCGATGCGCGGGCGCTTCGCGATGCGCTCTTGCAGCGCGCGCAAGCCGGGAACCTTCTTCGTGATGCGCTTCATCGCGCGCGGGAACGCATAGTCGAGACCGGCCATCACCTGGAAGACCGACAGATCCGGGTACGAAAGACGCGCGCCAAGAAGGTAGTTTCCGCGGTTGCCCGCGAGCACGCGCTCGAAGTAGCCGAGGAACTTCGGCAGACGTTCCTTCAAGAGGCCCGCGGTGCGCAACCTCGCTTCGCGCTTTTGATCTTCGTAATAGAGCCCCGTGCCGATCGGGTGGTGCGCGTCGTGGATTTCCGACGCGAGATCGGTGACCGACAGCTGCAGCTGGTTTGCCGCAAGGCGTGCGGCTTCGCTCGCGCCGACGAGCCCGTGCCGCGGCCCCAGGTAGAGCAGGATGTTCGCGACGTGCGCGATGACGAGCTTCCCCGACGCGAGGAACGGCGGCGCGAAAGGAGGCACGAGGGCGCCCGCGGCGAGCAGCTTCATCATCTTGGGCATCCCGCCCTTGGTGCGCGCCACGTCGACGTAGGGCACTCCAGCCTCCTCCAATGCCAAGCGAACGAATTCGCCGCGCCCTTGGATTGAGGGCCAGTAGTAGAGTCGGTAGCCCGAAGCGCCGGCTGAGGTCATGTGGTCACGGCGGGTGAAGGCGCGCCGCTCGTGACGCGGGCAACGACCGCGAGGACCTCGTCGTCGGTCATGATGTGGTCTTGCGTTTTCGCAGCCTTCAATATCTCGGCAACGAGTTGGTCTGTGACCGGTATGTCGCGCTGGCGAAGCCAGTAGCTGACGTTGGAAGCGCCGCTCATGAAGCCGATGCAGATCTCCTGCTGGCGGCCGAACATGCCCGCGGGCACGCCACTGTAAATTCGATCGGCAAGCCACGAGTCGCCCTTGCTCATCGCTTTGATGATCGCGGCGGCGTGTACGCCCGTCGCGGTGCGGAAGGCGTCACGGCCCACGAGCGGGTAGTTGATCGGGATCTCCCAGTGCACCGCGCTCGCGACTGCTTCCACGTACTCGAGCATCTTCGTGAGGTCTTGATCCTCGAGCTGACCGAGCAGCTTCATGTTCATCAGCAAGAGCTCCATCTGCACGTTGCCTACGCGCTCGCCGATGCCGAGCGCCGTCGCGTGCACGCGATCGGCGCCGAACTCCAGCGCCCAGATCGCGTTTTCGAGCGCAAAGCCGCGATCGTTGTGGCCGTGCCAGTCGATGCCGATCTGGTCTTGCATACCGCAGCTGGCGATCACGCTTTTCGTGAACTGAATGAGGTTGCGCACGCCGTCGGGCGTCGCGTGACCGACCGTGTCCGAGAGGCAGAGGCGGCGCGCGCCGTGGTCGATCGCGTTCTTGAAGAGAACGGTCAGCACTTCGGGACGCGAGCGCGTCGTGTCCTCGGTGACGTAGGTGACGGGCAGATTGGCCTTTACGGCGACGTCGATCGCCTCGGCGCTCCGCTTCGCGATGAGCGCCAGATCCCACGTCTCGACGTATTGCCGGATCGGGCTCGAGCCGATGAAGGCGTAAACCTCGATGGGCAGACCGGCTCGCTGAGAGACCTCGATCATCGGCGTGATGTCGCTCACGACGGTGCGGCCGGCGCACGCGACCTTGATTTTCATCTTCTGGCTGACGACCTCCTGGCAGAGGCGCAGGCAGTGGTCGAAGGCGCGCTTCGAGCTCCCAGGAAGACCAACGTCGGTGACGTGGATCCCGATGTCGTTCTGGAGCTGGACGATCCTCAGCTTCTCCTCGACGCTCGGGTCGATGACGCTCGGGTTCTGGAGACCGTCGCGCAGGGTCTCGTCGAAGAAGGACGTGTTGCGCGGAGTGAGCCGACCTTTGCGGTTCACCTCGTTCCAATCGAAGACGTAGTCCTCGTGGCCCTCACCGTGTCCCCTGTCGAAGCCGTCTTGCGCCATGGTTGCCCGTCCAGAGTGTAGCTGTCCGCTTGGCGCGCCGCCTGCGTTACGCGCCGCGCGCTTTACCCGCCGCCTGCGTTACGCGCCGCGCGCTTTTAGACGCCGCCCGCGTCATGCGCCGCATGCGTTAGCAGCCGCTCGCCTCAGGTGCCCCCGTCAGCGCCGCCGTACATGGATTCTGCGATCGAAAAGGTCATCGACTCGAGCTTTTGGTAGGAGTCGCGAATCCCGGCGAGGTCTGTGCCTTGCGCAACGAGAGCGCGGAGGGCCTCCGCCTGGCTCTTCGTGAGCGCAAGGAGGTCGGGCTCGACGAGATCGGCGTAGCCCTCGATGGCCTGATCGGTCGTGTAGAGCAGCGTCTCGGCTTGGTTGCGCAGCTCGGCGAGCTGACGGCGGAGATCGTCATGCTCCTTGAAGGATTCGCCTTCGTTGACGAGCTTATCGACCTCGTTCTGGCTGAGGCCGCTCGTCGACGTGACCTTCACCTGCTGCGAACGACCGGTGCCGAGATCCTTTGCGTCGATGCTCACGACGCCGTTGGCGTCGATGCGGAAGGTGACCTGAACCTTCGGGACGCCGCGCGGCGCCGGGGGGATGCCGGTGAGCTCGAACTCTGCAAGGCTGCGGTTGTCGGCCGACATCTGGCGCTCGCCCTGAAGCACGTGGATGGGCACGAAGTTCTGGTTGTCGACGCTGGTCGTGAAGACCTCGCTCTTCTCGGTCGGGATGGTCGTGTTGCGTGGGATGAGCACCGTAAACACGCCGCCGCCGGTAGCGACGCCGAGCGAGAGCGGCGTGACGTCGAGGAGCAGTACCTCCACGTTCTCGTCGTTCAGCGCGGCGCCCTGGAGCGCCGCGCCGGCCGCGACGACCTCGTCGGGGTTGACGCCCTTGTGCGGGTCTCTGCCGAAGAACGCCTTCACTGCCTTCTGCACCGCGGGCATGCGGGTCATGCCGCCGACGAGCACGACGTTCTGGATGTCGGCGGGCGTGACTCTCGCGTCCGCAAGCGCCTTCCTGCAAGGCTCGAGTGTCTTGTCGATGAGATCGCCGACGAGGAGCTCGAGCTCGCCGCGCGTGATCGTCTTGATGACGTGAAGCGGCTCGCCCTTCGCGTTGACCGCGATGAAGGGGAGGTTGATCTCCGTTTCGAGCGACGAGGAGAGCTCGTGCTTCGCCTTCTCGCAGGCCTCTTTCAGGCGTTGGAGCGCCATCTTGTCTTCGCGGAGATCGACCTTCGAGTCCTTCTGGAAGATGTCGGCGACGGTATCGAGCAAGCGTTGATCGAAGTCTTCACCACCGAGGTGCGTGTCACCGTTGGTCGACTTCACGCTGAAGACGCCGCCGGCGATCTCGAGAATCGAGATATCGAAGGTGCCGCCGCCCAGGTCGTAGACCGCGATGCGCTCTGCCTGGCTCTTGTCGAGACCGTAGGCGAGCGCGGCGGCGGTGGGCTCGTTGATGATCCGCTTCACGTCGAGGCCGGCGATCTTTCCGGCGTCCTTCGTGGCTTGCCGTTGCGCGTCGTCGAAGTACGCGGGCACGGTGACGACGGCCTCGGTCACCTCTTCGCCGAGGAAGGCCTCGGCGATCTCTTTCATCTTCAAGAGGACGATCGCGCTGACCTCGGGCGGCGACATGTCGCGACCGCCCGCCTGGACCCAGGCGTCGCCGTTGGTCGACGGCACGATCTTGTACGGCACGAGCTTCTGCTGGCGCAGGGCCTCGGGTGAATCGACCTTGCGGCCCATCAAGCGCTTCACCGAGTAGACGGTGTTGACTGCGTTGGTCGCGGCCTGGCGCTTCGCGGCCTGGCCGACGAGACGCTCGCCGCCGTTGGTGAAGCCGATGACCGAAGGTGTCGTGCGCGCGCCTTCGGCGTTCGGAATGATGCGTACGTCTATCTTGCCGCTTGCCGTCGACTCAGCGACCGCGACACACGAGTTCGTCGTGCCGAGATCGATACCAATTACCTTGGTCCCCATGCCGTGGTCGCCGCGTCAGCTTTCAGCCGACTTGGGTTTGGCGACCACGACCATGGCGGCGCGCACGAGCTTCTCGCCCTGCAGGTAACCCGGTTGGACCTCGGCCACGACGGTCCCCGCGGGGTGCTCGTCGGTCTCGACCTGTTGAATGGCCTCGTGCACCGCGGGATCGAAGGGCAGACCGACGGTCTTCACCTTCTCGATACCGACGCGGCTCAGGGTGCTCTCGAATTGCTTTTGAACCATCGAGAGGCCATCGGCGACGGCCTTGATTTCGGTCGCGCGCTGCGAGCTTTGGATGGCGCGATCGAGGTTGTCGAACACCGGAAGGAGCTCCTTCAAGATGTCTTCCCTCCCGCCCTTCCGCGCGTCGTCGACCTCGCGGCGCGAGCGCTTTCGGAAGTTGTCGAAGTCAGCGGCGGTGCGCATCCACTGGTCCTTGAACTTGAGGGCCTCGGACCGCGCGCCTGTTAGCGGATCCTCCATTGTGCCTTCGAGCACTTCGGCCACTCCAGGGACCGCGGTGACGCCGGACCCCTGCCCGCCGATGCCGTCGCCGTTCGAGGGTGCTTCTACGACGCCGGAGTCCACGTCGTCTTCTTCGCCATTCCGGGTGGGTTCGCTCATTTTCGGTTCTCGCGACTATATCAGGGCGCGTTGTCCCCACGCGCGAGGAGATCGTCGGCACACGTCGACGAAAAGTACAGGCCTCGGGCGTAAAGTCGCTGGCGGTCCTTCTCGGGAAGGTCGCCAGGACGGCCCGCAGTGGCTGCGCTGAGAAGAAGGGCGGCGGTCACGCTGACGTTGAGACTCTCGACGAACCCGCGCATCGGCACGCGCACGCGGCGGGTGCATGCGGCGGCGAGCGCGGCCCCGATGCCGGCGTGCTCGTTGCCGAGGACGAGCGCCAGGCGCGGGATGGATGCGAGATCCTCAGGAAGAAGCTCGCCCTCGGGGTGGGCCGCGACGAGCTCGAGACCGCGACCGCGCACCGCTTCGATGGCGGCCTCGGCTTCCTGGTGACACACGACGTCGATCCATTTTTGCGCTCCGCGCGCGACCGAAGCCGCAGTGAGGAAGCGCTCGCGCGACTCGACGATGCGAAGCGTCTGCACCCCGAACGCCTCGCACGAGCGCACGACCGCAGCGCCGTTGTGCGGATCGTGGGGCGCTTCGAACACGACCTCGACACTGCCTAGGCGCGCGCCGATCACCTCGAGGAGGCGGGCGCGGCGCCGATCGTTCACGAACGGCTCGATGGACCGAATGACGTGCTGGGGATCGTGCGCCTCGATGCGGGCGATCTTGGTGGGCATGAGCTCATCCGTCTGGAGCACCCCCGGGGTAGATCGTCGCATCGAATCGGAATCCCCCGTGAAATGGGCAGCTTTTGCAGGGAAGGCTACGCTGTAGGCGTCGCCCTGCACCGCAAGCCGCGTGTTTACGTCAAACCCACTGGAATCACGAGGATCATAAGCCTTTTTTCATGCAGGACCCCTCGAGCACACGCCTTCCCCCCCAACCGCGCACGCGAACCACGCGCCGGGATTGGGGCGGCTTGTTCGCGAAGATCCTGTGTTTCATCTTCGCGTTCATCGGCGTGCTCCCGATCGCGAGTGGGGTGGTGGTGCGCTCCCACTGGGCGCGCGGCTGGGCGACGCGCGAGACCGCCCGGCTCGCCCTCGATTACGGCATCGTCGCGAGCTTCAAGGTCGACGTTCGCTTTTGGCCGCTGGCCGTGGAGCTCGACGCCGTTCGCGTGGAGTCGAGCGATCGCGGCGTGCCCATGCTCACCGCCGAGCACGCCAGCATCCGCCCGCGCTTCTTCGCGTTGCTATCCGGCAAGCTCGCCATCGAGCAAATCGAGGTCGAAGCACCGAAGGTCCGGATCGTCTTGCGTGACGGCAAGCTCACGAACCTCGACCTGAAGCTGCCGGAGTCGAAGGCGAGCACGGGACCCTTCCACGCTCCGTTCGACGTGTTCGCGATCACGGACGGCGATGTCGACCTCGACATCGATGGGTCGCACCTCAAAGCGCACGGAGTCGATCTCGACGTCACGACCGAGGACGATGCGCAGCTCGGCTCGTCGTTCGAGGTCGCCGTCCGTGTGGGCGAGTCGACCTTCGAGCGGACGCGCATGACAGAGTCCGACAAGGGCGTGACCACCGCCTTTTACGACGAGGACGCGATCTGCATCGTCGACGGTCGAATCCGAGTCGATCCCGACATGATCACGGTGCACCGCCTGCGCGCCTCGGCGTCCGCCGATCTCAACCCCGACGAAGGCACGCGCCCGGCTTGCAACCTCCCGGAGACCGATCGTCGCCGCGTCGATCTCGCGCTCGCGCACACGCACGTGCAGATGCCGGCGAAGCCTGGTGGCCTGCCGCACGTCGACGGCCACGTGATCGCGCGCGCGCCGATCGCGCTCGGCGGTCGCTTCATGGCTTTCCCCGACAACGATGGCTGGGTGAGCGTCGACGTGGAAGCACGTTTCAGCGAAGGCATGAACCTCCCCGACATCGCGGGCCACGTCGAGGCGCACGACGTGCGTATCCTCGCGTACCGCTTCGCGAGCGAGGTCATCAGCGACGTGGTGACGAAGAAGAACGTCATCACGAGCCCGCGCACGACCGTCCGCATCGCCGACGGCCTCGCCGTGCTCACCGACGTCACTGTCGAGCCACTGGCGAAAGGCATCCCGCTCCGCGCCAAGGTCGACATCACGGGCGCTCTCTTTCCGGGGCTCATGCGCGACCTCGGCGTGAGCCAGCACGCCCACGTGAATTGGGACCTCAAGGAGATCCACGTGCCCGTGTTCGCGGGCACGCTCGATCCGCTCAAGCTCGACGGCGATCTCAACGCGCTGACCGCGAATTTTGCGGTCTTCGACAAGGCGACGGACGACGCTTCACGCACCCGGATCATCGGCGTGAAGGAGGCGCACGTCACCGCGCACGTGGCCGTTCGCCCGAGCGCGCTCGAGTTCCACCACGCACGCGCAGTCATGCCGAATAGCGTGGTCGACGACACGTTCGTGTCGATCGGCTTCCACAGCTTGCTCAAGGTCCAGGTACCGACGGCGAAGATCGATCTCGCCGAGATAGGACCGCTCGGCAGCTTGCCGATCGCCGGCCAGGCCGAGGCCACGAACGTGGAGGTCTCGGGCCTGTTCAACGATCCCAAGCTCGAGGCCGACGCCAAGATCGACAACTTCGTTCTGAGCAACATCCCGTTCGGCAACGTGACCGCAGGCCACGCGACGCTCGATGGGCTCGTCGTCGCGCTGAAGGGCGTGAAGGCGCAGAAGAACAAGAGCGTCTACGAGATGGCGACGGCGAAGCTCGACTTCGGTGGCGCGTCGAGCTTCGTGCTCGATGCCCAGGTCTCCTCCACCAACCTCAACTTGCGCGACTTCTTCGCGCTCTGGCACCTCGAGGAAGATCCCCGTTACCTCGAGATGGACGGCAACATCCAGACGACCTCGGTCGTGCACGTTGCCCTCGGCGGACCTCAGGACAAGTGCGGCGGCGGTTACATCGACGTCGACGCGCACGCGCACCTTCGCGACGTGAAGATGTTCGGCGAGACCTTCGACGACGGCGATCTCGACCTCGACTACGAGTGGGTCGATCAGCTCGGCGGTCTCGCGGGCGCGCGCGTCGAGGTCCACGCGGTCACGCTGCGCAAGGTTCGCCCCAACCCTGCGGGGATCGCCATCGGCACGGTGCTCGGCTCGGCGACGATCAACGACGGCGACCTCTCGGGCAACGTCGTGCTTCAGGGGCTTCCGCTGTCGCGCATTCAAGCGCTCTCGTCGCTCCCGCAAGTCGACGGATCGGTGTCGGGCTTCGCGAAGGTCTCGGGCACCATCGACGCGTTCGAGGTCGAAGGCGACGTCGACGTGACGCCGGTGCTCGTTCGCGGCACGCGCCTCGGCGGCTCGCACGTGCACCTGAAAGTCACGCAGGATGCGGCGAAGACCAAGGCGATCGGCAAGACGCGCTGCGGTCACGCCATCTACCCCGCTTTCGACAAAGCGGCCTGGCTCGCCGAGACGAGCGTCGGCGCCTCGACGGGAGCCATCACGCTCGACGGCGAGCTCTTCGGCAAGCAGGTCCTCGTCTCGGATCTCGTCGTCACGCGACAGACCGACATGCGCGCGACCGGCAAGGTCGGCTTTCGCAAGCTCGACCTCGGCGCGGTGTCGCGCATCGTGAGCCCACCCGAGGTCGACGAGGACAGCGCGGGTCGCGGTCGCGATCACGTTCCGGGGCGC
>CAXSGV010000241.1:0-10094 GCA_964236615.1 uncultured Polyangiaceae bacterium | reverse complement strand
CCCTGAATCGCGGTCATCGGCGTGCGAATCTCGTGGCTCATGTTCGCGAGGAACTCGCTCTTCGCGTTGGCGGCTTCGCGTTCGTGACGCTCGCTCGCGCTGTGGTCGGCGATGTAGCGGAGGTCCCTGCGACCCTGGCGCACCGAGACGATGAGAAAGACGTCCTCGAAGACGACCCAGGCGACGTGCTCCAGCGAGCGCCACAGTGTCGCATCGACGACGCCGTAGATCGAGTACGGCCAGATGATCCCGCGCGCGATGTGGTCGACCGCGGTCACGACCGACGCCACCACGATCACGCGCCAGTCGCGGTAAAACGCGAGAAACGCAAGCGAGCCGAAGACGTGAAAATGGGTCTCGATGCGCCCACCGGTGAGGTGGATGAGGAGCGAGCCGAGGAGCATCTGCGCGACCGCGACGAGGTGGCGGTTGATGTTTTCGCCTGCGCGAAAGTAGGCATGCAGCGCGGGCGGCAGGGTCACGAGCCCACCGAGGCCGATCGCAGCCCACACGTGGACGTGGATGCTGCTCGTGCTTCCGGACCAAGCGTGCGGCGCGATCGTGATCGCGATCACCACCGCGGCGATCCACTGGCCGACGAGTAGCTTTGCGAAGAAGCGATCGGTCTTCTTCACGATCAGCTCGACCTGCTGCTCGTAGAGCCCGTCGGCGCTCTTCTTCGTGTGCGGCGTGAGCATCTTCCCGAAGGTGGACAACCGCGCGGCGGGAGACGCGACGATCGAGGATCGACTCACGACGAACCTTCCTTCTTGAAGAGCCCACAACCGAAGACGCGTGTGTGCATTTTCTTGGCGACCGACGCGCTCGCCAGGTCGGAGCCGAGCAGTGCTTCGAGCGCCGTCTTGCCGGCGCTGTCACCTTCATGGCCGCGCGCCGTGGTGAGCCCGCCGTTGAACAGAAGCTCGCCGTCGGTGCCATAAAGGAGCGTCTGCCCTGACGTCACCGCGTGGAACCGGCCGGCCTCGACACCGAGCTCGTCGTCGACGACGTGCACGCCCGCGATTTTCTCGACGGTGCGGCGGAGATCGCTGTTGTCCCACGCTTCGTGATCGCTCACACCCGGCGGCTTCACGAACACGACGATGGCGTTGGCGCGACCCGGGACGCGCGCAAGGAGGCGTGCAAGCTCGCTCGCCGTGGCCTGCGAGCAGGCGCAGCGCGGATGAACGAGCACGATCAGGGTGGGCTTGTCGGTCTCACGCACGAGGCCAGAGAGTGCGGGCCAGGTCTCGGGCGCCGACGCGGACTCGCCTGCGGTCGCAGAGTACCGCGCCATCCAAGCGCCACCCGCAACCGCGAGCACGAGCCACAGTGAGAATCCCGCCCACACCCAGCGTGAGCTGCGATGCCGTGCGACAGGGCGAGGTTGGGCCACGTTCCATGAACGGGCGCTCGCCCACCGAACTTAAGGGCCGAAGGACCAGCCGCGAGAAGTGCCCCGCCACCCGCACAAGTACCGGTTCGCACGGTACGATGTGGCGTATGAGCGACGACGACGAGGTCGCGCGGCTGCGCGCGCGAGTCGCGGAGCTCGAGGCAGAGCTGGCGAGCGATCGAGCGCGTATCCAGGCGATCGCGACGCACATCCCGGCCGTGATCTACGTGAAGGATGCCGACGGCAGGTACATCTACGGCAGCAAACACGGCTTCGACGCGCTCGGCGTCAAGCACGAGGAAGCCATCGGCCGCTCCGACGGCGAGCTCTTCCCCCCGGAGCTCGCGGCGCGCTTTCGAGCGAGCGATCGGAAGGTACGTGAGGGTGGCCCCATGAAGCACGAGTCGTACGCTGTGCCGTACCCCACGGGGCCTCGCCACTTCGCCGGCGTGCGCTTTGCGATCCCCGGTCCCGACGGCGCGATCATCGGTGTGTGTGGCTTCGCTGTCGACGTGACCGAGCGCGTCGAGATGGCCGAGGAGCTCCAGCGCCTCGCCACGACCGACGCGCTCACGGGTCTTGCCAACCGCCGCCGCTTCGACACGCACCTCGAGGCGGAGCTCGCGCGGTCGGCGCGAAGCGGTGAACCGGTGTCGCTCTTGCTCGCCGACATCGATCGCTTCAAGCGTTACAACGATCTCTACGGCCACCAAGCCGGCGATGCATGCATCATGCAAGTGGCTCGCGCGCTGAACAGCGTGGTGCGCCGTCCCGCCGATCTCGCTGCACGGTACGGTGGCGAGGAGCTCGCGCTCATCCTCCCCGACACGTCGCTCATGGGCGCGTCGGGCATGGCGTCACGCGCACGCGAAGCGCTTCGCGGTCTCGCCATCGAGCACAAGGAAAACGACGACCGCGGGATCGTCACGATCAGCATGGGCGTTGCCACCGTCGTCGGCGCGTGGACGCCCGCCGAGCTGATCGCGATTGCGGACCGCGCTCTCTACGCTGCGAAAGCGGGCGGCCGCGATCGCCACGTGACCGTGATCGACGAGCACCCGCCCGCGTCGGTTGGCCGCGTCTAAGTCAACTGGGCGCGCGCGGTCATGAGCGCGAAGCCGAGGAGGTTCTTGCCCTTCCACTTCGAGGGCGTGCGTGCGTCGGGGTGCTGCGCGCCCATGCCGATCCCCCAGACCTTGTCGCGAGGGCTCGCCTCCACCAGCACGCGATCGCCGGTCGACAACAGGAACGTCTTGAGATCCGCATGCGCGCCGAACTTCGCGAGCGTGCCGCGCAACACGGCATCGAAGCGCGCCTTTTCCCATACGGCCTCGTCGAAGTTCTTCACGTCGCGGCCGAGAGCCTTCGCCGCGGCGGGCTCGAACACCTCGAGGATCTTCTCGAGCGCGGCGTCGTCTTTGAAGAGGCGCGCCTTCTCCGCCATCATGAAGTGCTCGGCCGTCGCGTAGTGCACGTCGTCGACGACGAACGCGCGAGGAAACCACTGGCTGAAGCACGACGGGTCGACGCGCCCCTCGCGCCGCGGCTTGTGGCCGAAGAAGAAGAGGAACTCCATCGTCGCTCCACTGGCCATGTGCGCGACGAGCTCTTCACGATTCTGCATCCCTCTCCTCTACCGTCTTCCGAAGGCGTGCCGTCGAAGGAAACGGCATCGAGCGGTCCAGACGGCGTAAAATCCACCGTGTGGATCACGCCGCGCACGCGCTGATCATTGAAAGTGGTTGCCCGATGCCGCAAGTATCTCTTCGACGCGAACAACGATTCGCCTCGAGGAGACACCCCATGAAGAAGCCCCCGGATGGTTGGCCGCAGATCTCGAGCTCGCTCTTCTACGATGACGCCGCGCTCGCCATCCCGTGGCTGTGCAACGCGTTCGGCTTCGAGGTGAAGCTGAAGATCGAAGGCGAGGGGGGTCGCATCGAGCACTCCGAGCTCGTGTTCGGCGAGGGCATGATCATGGTCGGGCAGGCCGGCGGCAAAGCGTCGCGTCCGAACCCGTTGCCGTGCGCGAGCCCGCGTTCGCTCGGCAACCAGAACACGCAGGTGTTGTGCGTGTTCGTCGACGACGTCGACGCGCACTGCGAGCACGCACGTAAAGCCGGCGCGAAGGTCGCGGACGAGCCAAGCACCTCCGACTACGGCGATGAGTATTGGGCCGACCGGAGCTACCGTGTCGAGGACCTCGAAGGCCACCAGTGGTGGTTCATGCAGCGCCTACGCGGTCCGAAGCCGAAGGTCTGACCCGCGACTTAGCGCCGAATCAAGTCACTTTCTTCTTCGCCCCCGAGCCCGAGCCCGAGCCCGAGGTTTTGGGCGCCGGGCCGGTGTTGGCGAGCGCGCCTTCCGCGATCTCGCGCACCGCCGTCACGAGCGAAGGGGTCTCCGGGGTGGCAGCGGCACCGAGCGCGACGACGTAACGCGCGACGCGAATCGCCGCCGTTGTGTCGACGAGGACGCGCATCCCGCCGCTCTCCTCTTCGGTGCGCATGCCTTCGAGCAGGTTGCGTGCAACCCAGCGCGCTTCGGGATCGCGCACGAAGAACGCGAGCGGCGCGACGGGGCCAGTGCCGCGGAAGCCATCGAGGCTCTCGGCCTCGAACTTCTCGACATCATTCTTCGTGCTCGGGCGGTACGGCTCACTCGCGTCGAGGCGCGCGTCGAATACGCCGTCGATGCGAAACCATTTGAGCTCGCTCGTGCGGTGGCACATGGCGATGAAGCGTCCGGGAGGTCCGACGATCACGCGGTGCACCGATGCGTGACGCGAGCCCTCCTTGCCGCGGCTCGCAGTGAAGTAGCGAAGCTTGAGCGCGGTTCGCGTGGTCGCGGCGTCCTCGACGACGGAGAGAAACAGCTCCTCGGGCTCGCTGGATCGCGGCGGGACGAGCGCGCCGGGACCCCCGCTCGTCGTGTCGTCACCCGTGCCGGCGACATCTGGTGTCGCAGCTCCGTCTTTTGGAAGTTGCTTCACGACGCGCGCGAGGAGGCGGTCGCGCTTCTTTCCGCGCGGCGTGCGGCCGAGGACGCGCAGGAGATCGACGAGCTCGTCGCCGGAGAACGCGACGCCGCCGGGGATCCAACCTTTGGGGACGCTCCACCAGACGTGGGGGTGGTCTTCCTCACGTTCCAGGGGAAAACCAGCGCTTTGCATCTCCTCGAGGCGCTTCTTGATGGCGGCCGTCGAGACCTCGAGCTTCCGCGCGAGGTCGGCTTGCGACCACGAGCGCTCCTCGAGGAACGCATGAACCAGCGCCACAATCGTCTCGGTACCGCTTCGTTGACCCACGCCAAGGTTCTAATCGACCGCGGCATCCATGTGAACAGCCGCGCAGTTGCGTCTAATTGCGCGACGGGATCCGTCGCGCCAGTTTCGTAGCGTTCCAACCACCAACCGCATGCGCGCCTTGCAACGACAGTGGATGCTCCTCGCGCGGCTTCCGCGTTTGCCTCGAAAGATCGACGCCGCGACGCTCGAGACGAACCTGCACGAGGCTGGGATCAGGATTCACCGACGCACCATCCAGCGCGATCTCGTCGCGCTCTCGCGCCTCTTTCCGATCGTGTGCGACGAGCGCAACAAGCCCTTCGGGTGGTCGCTGTCGCAGGACGCGCCGCGCGACGGCCTCGCGATGTCGCCGGTCATCTCGTGCGCGCACGTCGCGCTTCTCGTGAAGCTCGCGGCGAGCGTTCTGTCCGACGTGTTGCCGGAGGACACGGTTCGCTTCGCGCGCATGTACCAAGACGCCTCGGACTCGATGCTGTCGGAAGCTCCGGCCGACGTGGCGTCGTGGCACGGCCGCGTGCGCAAGACGACCAACGGCGACGCCACCGTCTCGCTGCGCGTCGGCGCGCTGAAGTCGACGCCGCCGCGGAAGTAGTCGCGATCGCTCAGCCGCCGTCGTTCGGGCTCCACAGTGGCGCGAACACGGAGTCGCCACGGAGCGCCGGGCGAAGCTTGGCGGATGTGACCTTCGAGCACTCCGCGGCGTGCGCGTGGTTCGAGCACGCCTCGTAACAAATCTCCGCGCCGTCGGCCGTGAGCACGAGTGTC
Organism: uncultured Polyangiaceae bacterium; assembly: GCA_964236615.1. GTDB lineage: Bacteria > Myxococcota_A > Polyangia > Polyangiales > Polyangiaceae > CAXSGV01. The sequence continues at coordinate 4,626 of CAXSGV010000241.1, read as the reverse complement.
TCGAGGAGATCGAGCGGATGTTCGGCCGGCCCGGTCACGCAGCTCGCGTTCGCCGCGAGGAGCTTCGACGAGAGCACCGCGCCGAGCTTCGTCGTGTCGACGATCTCCTCCATCGCGCCGACGTGCGCGCGATCGATCGCGACGACGACGCCGGAGCTCACGTTTCCCGTGTGGGTCCACGCATAGACCCCGACGTCCGGCTCGCTCACGTAGCGCGTGTCGAACACCACCGAGAGGAACCCACGCGCGTCGAGCGGTGTGCGAAACGTCACGTCGACACCGAGCGGACACTTCGCCGTGACGCCGTGCGCGAGCGCCTTCAACTGATCGTTCAGCGTGTGCTCGAAGGCGCGATCGGCAAGACCGAGGACGACCGGCACGCGCACCGTCGTCGGCGGATGAACCCGCTTCGGGCGCCCATCGACGTCCTCACCGTCGCAGCCCGCGCTTCGCGTCTTGTCGACGCGCGTCGCAACGACCACCGGCGCGCCCGCCGCACGCGCGATGACACGGAGCACGGCAGGCCCCTCGTGCGCGGCTTTCTTCCACGAGCCCACCCACGCGCCGCCCGGCTGCGGGCGGGTGAGGGTGACGACGCTGACGGCCGTGCCGCGCTCGAGCTCGCTCAAGACGAGCGTGCCGTTCGTGAACGTCCCGGTGATCGGCAGATCGACGCCGACACGCTCGTAGAACAACGACCCGCTCACCACGCCGTCGCGCGCCTCGAAGGTGCCGAAGAGCTTGGCGCCGTCGAAGCTGCCTTCGAAGTCCGATTCCGCGAGCGAAGTCACCGCTGCGACGACGGTCACCGTTGGCCCCGGAGGCGCGGCATCGGTCGCGACGAGCGCGGAAGCGGCAGGGCGCGGGGGATCGGCGCGGTTGCAAGCGACCGCGAGAAGCAAGAAGACGACGTGTGCACGCTGCATCCCTAGAGAACGCCCGGAGCATGGAGCGGCTTCCGAAGTGCGATGAACGGATCCTACGGTTGCCGTTGAGTCGTCGGTGGAGGCCGCGCTTACCGTGGCCCCGTCGTTCGGGCTCGCCTCGTTGAAAGAGGCGAGAGCGATCGCGCGCGAGGTCGGTGCGGCGGTCTCGACGTGGCGCGCGATCGGCACGACACACGGGCTGAAGAAGCGCGATCTCGATCGCATGGAAAGCGCCTTCGAGCATGACGATCTGCGAGCCGCCCGACGCTGATCGTCGCCGTTCCCTTCGCGCGCCGCTCGGGTGCGTAGCGGCTCGATGCGCCTCGTGCGTCTCTTTGCGTTCTTCGCCGCGGTGGTGTCGGTTGCTGCTCTCGTCACCTCGGATGGGCCTCGGCAGCGCGGCGGAGCGCGACGCGTCGAAGTGAGCCACGCGGGTCACCCGAAGGTGACGTGCGAGCCTTCCCAGCGCTCGACGAACGCGAGCATGTCGGCCGTGGCCGCACGGAGCGCGCCCGCAGGCCGGCGGTTGGGCACCGCGGGGTCGACGTTGCGTGGCATGGGCCACAGCCGGCGACGGCAGAGCGCCGCGAGCTCGGACCTGCGCACGGCACCGAACTCGGGACGCTCGAGCCCAAGCCACTGCAGCAGATCGAGCGCGTCGTCGCGCACGAGGAAGTGCCGCGCCTCACCACCGCCGCCCGAGTTGCCCGAGCTGGCGATGGCGAAGGCCATGCGCTGCGGAACCCTCCGTGGAAACTCTCTCTTCATGACGCCCTCCGCCCGGTGTGCTTGCCCATGAAGAGGACGATGCACCATGGACTTCGGCGATGCGGTCACGCGGTTAGAGGGGGGTGCGCAGTCGTAAAGTTGACGCGTTTGCGGGCTGTCCGCGGCTCGCTTCAGCGCGGCGCGCAGTGACGGCCGGAGGTGGCACCGGTGCAAGCGGCGAGCGGCTGCTTCGTCAGACCGCAGTACGCGGGGCGCGGCGTCTGCGCGTAGTCGGCGAGGGCGGAGTCCCAGCGGCCGCCCCACTCGGGCGAGCCCTGGATGCCCTGCCACCAGTAGACGCGATCGACGCGCGCCATCTTGATGAGGGCATAGGTCTCCTTGCCGCCGCGGTACTGGAGATCGGGCTTGCCGTTCGGGTTGACGCCCTTGAGGTCGCACGTCTCGGCGCCGGCCTGGCCGCGCTCGAGGATGGTGCCGGTCTCGGTGAGCCAGACGCGGAACGTGCCCTTGGGCTGCTTCGCGCTCTTCTCGAGGTCGTCGAGGAACGCGGTGAACTGCTTGGTGCCGGCGTTGGTGGCGCCGGTGGTGTCGGCGTACGGATGAAAGGCCCAGGTGGCGGGGAGGGTGCGGAGCTTCTTGGTCTTGACTTGATTCAGCATCTCTTGCCCGTACGCGCGCCAGAAGGGGACCGAGTTGACCTCCCCCTGGTAGGAGAATTCCCCGGCGATGAGGCGAATCGTGGCGGTGCACTTCCTCTTGATTCGGCACTTACGGTAGACCTGGCTGCCATCGACGAAGTACTTGGCGGCCGCGGCCGGCTTGTCGTCGACGCCGTGGAGCTCGAGATCGGGCTCGTTGACCACGCCCCACGACTTCACATCGGGGAACTGCCTGAGCAGCTTCCAGAACCGCGCGCGGAAGGTCTTGTGCCCGACGGGCGTGGTGCCATGGCGCATGACGGAGACGCCGACGACAGGCTCGAGCCCGCCCGCCTTCACGGCATCGACCCAGGTGCGAAGCCCGGTGGTGTCGAGCTTGCCATCGCCATTCGAAACGTAGAACACGGTGCGCGCGGTGCGGAGGGCGGTGGTGCCGTCCTTCCAGTTGGCGCGAAGCCCAGCGTAGAGGGGCGAGGCGATGACGGCAGGTGCGTCGACGCCGAGGCCGAAGGCCTGCTTGTTGACGTTGGAGAGCTCGTCCTCGGAGGTGGCGGTGTCCGAGGTGTCGTCGCCGTACTCGTCCGCGTCCGCGTCGGCGTCGTCATCGGCGGAGAGCGCCTCGGCAAGCTGCTCCTCGGTGAGGTCGTCCTCGTCGCCTTCGCCCGCATCGGACGCGCACCCGGCGGCCCCGGTGAGGGAGAGCATGGCGAGGAGCGCGAGGGAGAGCGAGGTGAGCTTCGTTGCCGTGGCCATGCGGAGGGATAGAGCAACTCGGATGCCACGCGATTGTGACGTGGTTTATCGAGAAAATGAGGGGTTGGCGGTCGCGCGCTGGGTCCCGGTGGTGAGCGAGCCTGACCCTGGTAGGAAGGCGATCCTCGCGGCCGCCCGCGTGCGGGCTCGCGAATCGGCGCGGCATGTCGCGCTGGTGGGTGCAGCGGCGCGTACGCCGGTCGCGCGTTCGCGGCGTGCACGGTAGACTCCCCGCGCTTTAGGAGGCCCCCATGTCCATCGTGCTTCACCATCATCCGTTCACGCGCGCATCCAACGTCGTGTGGATGCTCGAAGAGGTCGGCGTCGACTACGAGCTTCACTTCGTCGACATCCTGAAGGGCGCACACAAGGCGCCCGATATGCTCGCGCTGAACCCGATGGGCAAGCTGCCGATCCTCGTCGACGGCGCCGCCGTCGTGACGGAGTCCGCGGCGATCGGTCTCTACCTAGCGGACCGCTATTCACTCGGTCGCCTCGCACCGGCGCACGACGACGTAGCGCGTGCGGCGTACCTCCGGTGGACGTTGTTCGCGCCGTCGGTCGTCGAGCCAGGCGCGATGGCCAAGTCCTCCGGCTGGGCGTTCAAACCATCGAACGCAGGTTGGGGCGAGTACGAAGCAATGCTGCGCACGATGGAGAGCGCGCTCGCCGGCGGCGACTACGTGCTCGGTGATCGCTTCTCGATGGCAGACGTCATCTTCGGCGGCACGCTCCGCTTCATGCTCCGTTTCAAGATGCTGGAGGCGAGCCCCGTCTTCACCGCCTACAGCGAGCGCCTCGCCGCGCGGCCGGCGCTGCAGCGCGCGGAGGCGAAGAACCAAGCGGTCGCGAAGGAGCACGGGCTGAACTCGTAACGCGCGGCGCGCTGCGGAACGAGTGCAGTGCTGGAACCGTGTGCCTGGCGCGGTGCCGGGCCGCGGCGCAACGAACACGCGTCGCGCGAGCGCTGACGCCTATGCTCGGCATCATGATCGCGCTCCTGGTGTGCCTGGGCATCATCGCCTTCGCGGTCGTCACGTTCTTCGTCGCCCGCGCGAGCTACGTGAAGCTCTCCGTGCAAGCGAGACCACTCCACGCCCGAGCCGAAGTGGATTCACCTCCCGCTGCTCCTCGCGTTCGCCTCGCTTATCGTCGTCGGTCCCGCGGGCGTCGCGATCCTCGAGCTAGTTCCGCCGGTGCAGAGCCTCTTCGCCGACTTGCGTGCCCTGCCGGCTGGACCATCATCGGGCCGTCCTCCACGCGGGGGCGAGCACCTACTACGGCGCGATGTGCAGCCACGGCGACCAGTGGAAGGAGCTCTCGAGCATGTTCCTCTTCGCGTGCGGAGCGCTCGTTGCTGCGCTCGCCTCCGTCGTTGGGTTGTTCCTCACGGGGCGACGCTGGCTCACGGAGCGGGAGCGCCAGGAGTGGGCGCTGAAGAGTCAGTAGAGTTTTCCATCGTCTAGTTACGAAGAAGTCCAGACCACGAGCGTCAGCTGCCGAGCAAGTGTTCCACACGCTCCTCTGAGAAGAGCCACTCCGCGGGGATCGTCTCGACG
>CAXSGV010000240.1:7145-10098 GCA_964236615.1 uncultured Polyangiaceae bacterium | reverse complement strand
CCCGTCGTGCTCGGCCTTCGGCCTGCGCGCGCCGGCCCCTCCCAAATCGGCCGCTTCGCGTCCTCAGGGAGGGGCAACCGCGGAAGCCGCGCCCGGTCGAGGTCACTTCCCCGCGGGCGACCGCGGCGAGCTCCTCTTCCCCCAGCTGAGGTCGTCGTCCGGATCCGGCTTCTCCTCGGGGGGGCGCATCTCCTCCGGCACGTGGCGAAGGTTGATGCGGATACGCGTCCAGGTGGACGAGCGCCCACGCATCGAGTCCACGAGCACATCGTCGATCGCGACGAGCGCCGCGACCTCGGGGTGCCGCACCTTCCACCGCTCGAGCCCCGCGAGCGCATCGTTCTTGTCCCACGCGTTGGCGATCACGATGAGCGGCATCGTCGCGCGCTTCCTTCGCGCCTTCTTCACCGCGCTCGCCGGCGCGCCGTTCACTTCCCCCTCTCCACCCGAGCCCGAGCCCGTGGCCGAGCCCGCCTCACCTCTCCCCTTCTTCGCCCGCGACGGCGCCACCCGCCGCCCCTCGCTACTCCGCTTCGCGAAATGCGGAGGCCATGGCGCATCGCCGAGCCCCTCGGCTTCATCGCGGTCCGCGAGCTCGAGCAACGCCGCGAGTGATCCCGGATTGGCATCGATGAGCGCGTGCACGTCGCCCAGCTCGGCAAAGCGCGCGGGCATCGTGCGCACCGTGAAGGCGGTCGCGTCCGCCGTGGGTACTTCCTCCCACCGCAGTGGCGCCGACACGCGCGCGTCGGGTAACGGACGCACCGAGTACGCCGAGCACGTCGTTCGATCCTTCGCGTTCTGGTTGTAGTCGAGGAAGACGCCGTGCCGCTCCTCCTTCCACCACTTGCTGGTCGCGAGGGTGGGCACTCTCCGCTCGACCGCGCGCGAGAGAGCGAGCGCCGCGCGGCGCACGTCGTCGAAGCCCCACTTCGGCTGGATGCGCACGAGAATGTGGATGCCGCGCGAGCCGCTCGTCTTCGGCCACCCCTCGAGCCCGTGCTCCGTGAGGACCTCGCGCACGGCGAGCGCGACTTTGCGAACGTCGTCCCACGACACGCCTGGCCCGGGATCGAGATCGACGCGCAGCTCGTCAGGATGATCGAGATCCTCGGAGCGCACCGGGTGCGGGTGGAGCTCGAGGCAGCCGAGGTTCACTATCCATGCGAGGCCCGCGGCGTTGTCGATGATGAGCTCCTCGGCAGTGCGACCCGAGGGGAAGCGCAGCGTGACGGTGTGGAGGAATGGCGGCAGCTTCGGCGGCGCACGCTTTTGGTAGAACGCGGGACCCTGAGCACCATGTATGAAGCGCTTCAGCACAATGGGCCGGTTGCGGATGCCGCCCAACGCGCCCGCCGCGACCGCCAGGTAGTAGCGCACCACCTCGATCTTCGAGATGGCGGCCTGCGCGAAGTACGGTTTGCTCGGGTGCGTGATGCGCACCTCGTGCTCGTCGATCGAAAGTAGCTCCGGCTCTTCGTCCGTGCTCATGGCGGACAACGACCTCAGCGAATCGCGTGCCGCGCCGCGCGCACGACGAGCGACTGGTAACGCTCGGGCACGAGGCGCTGCATCCAGTCGAGGATGTGGGCGTCGGCCCCAATGAGCACGCGCGGGGCGTTGCGCTCGACCCCGCGAAGAATGGTCTCGGCGGCATCTTCGGCAGTGACGCGGAATGCTTTTTCGAAGCGGCCAGGCACCGACTCGACGTCGGCGAACCCGAGATCCTTCAAGCTCCCGTGCATCTTCGAAGCGCGCGCGATGTTGGTCTTGATGCCACCGGGGTGGACCGACGTCGCGCTCACGGGCGCGCGCATCAAGTCGAGCTCGATCCGAAGCGCCTCGGTGAAGCCACGCACCGCGAACTTCGACGCGTTGTACGTGTTCTGTCCGGGCACCGCGATCAGACCGAACAGGCTCGAGGTGTTGATGACGTGGCCATCGCCGGACGCGCGAAGGTGCGGAAGGAACGCCTTGGTGCCGTGCACGACGCCCCAGAAATTCACGTTCATGACGTGCTCGAAGTCTTCGTAGTCGGTGCCCTCGACCGTCGACCCATAGGAGATGCCGGCGTTGTTGAAGATGAGGTTGCAGCGCGCATGATCGCGCATGACCTCGGAGGCCCAGCGTGTGACGTCGGCGCGATCGGAGACATCGAGGCGGCGCGACGTGACGGTGATTGGGCTCGCGCCGCCCAGCGCTTCGACGAGACGACGCGTCTCGGCGAGCCCGGTTGCGTCGACGTCGGAGAGCGCGAGGTGGCAGCCGCGGCGTGCAAGCGAAAGAGCGAGCGTGCGCCCCATGCCGGAGCCGGCACCCGTGATTGCAGCAACCTTGGAGCGGAACGACTTCATGATGATTTCCTTGCAAGCAGGACGCGCGTGGCGCCTGCGATCTCGATGACGGCGTCGCGGCACGCCGGGCTCACGCCGACCATGTTCAAGAATCCGTGAATGAGGCTCCCGAAGCGACGGACAGTGACGGCGTTGCCGCGCTCGGTGAGCGCCCGCGCATAAGCCTCGCCTTCGTCACGCAGCGGGTCGAAGCCGGCGGTAACGAGAAGCGTCGGCGCGAGGCCGGAGAGATCCCGAGCTGCCAGCGGGTTGACCCGCGCGTCGGGCTCACGCGGCACGGTCCCCACGTACTGGTCGTGGAACCAATCGATCGCAGCGCGCGTGAGGTAGAAGCCGTCGGCAAAGAGCTCGAGCGACGGGTAATGCGACGCCCGATCGATCGCCGGGTAAAAGAGGATTTGGCAGGCCGGTGCCGGACCGCCGTCGCGCGCTGCAAGCTGCGCGACGACCGCGGAGAGGTTCGCGCCCGCACTGTCGCCGCACACGCCGATGCGCGCAGGGTCGACCCCGAGCTCCTCGGCATGCGCATGCGCCCACGCGAGAGACGCGCGCGCGTCGAGGACGCCTGCGGCGAGAAGGACGCCTGGGTCTCGGAGGTG
>CAXSGV010000240.1:3311-7135 GCA_964236615.1 uncultured Polyangiaceae bacterium | reverse complement strand
CGAGGACGCCGGCGGGGAACGGATCCTCCGGCGCGAGACGGTAGTCGATTGCGAGCACGTGCGCGCCCGTATGGCGGCAGAGAACCCGGCACGGCACGTCGTGCGTGTCGAGGTCGCCGAAGACGAAGCCGCCGCCATGGAAGAAGACGAGCATCGGCGCGTCGCCGTCCGTAGCCTGGGGCGGCGCGTAGTGGCGCGCGCGCAGGGCGCCGGCGGCGCGACCGACAATGTCGAGCTCGAGATCGCGCACCGCGCCCACCGCGACGCCGCGCTGCGGACCACCGGCGATCACCGCGCCTCTGTTCTGTGTCGCGCGAATCATACGGAGCGTCGGCGCACGCGGCGTGATCATGCCAGCTGTCCGCACGAGCAGATGCAGCTCGGGCTCGAGGCGCAAACCGTCCCGCCAGATTGCGCCACCCACGAGCCGCTCTTGAATGGGGCCAGGAACAGCGCACAACGCGACGGCTGCCCGGTGGGCGACGAGCTCCAAAGGTCCGAGTCGGGTGCCGCTGGTCATGGCTATCGCCCGCGAGCGTAGCAAACCGCGCCCTTACCTTCGGGGTAATGGTCTCCGGGCCGCGAGGCGGTAGGCTAGCGGGTCATGGGAAACGCTTCGACGAGCCCGCTCGGTACCCTCCTTCGCGAGTGGCGGTCGGCGCGCGGAAAGAGCCAGCTCGCGCTCGCCGTGCACGCTGGAGTCTCCTCGCGCCATCTGAGCTTCATCGAGACCGGTCGCGCGTCTCCGAGCCGCGACATGGTCTTGCTCCTGAGCGACGCGCTCGAAGTTCCCCTCCGCGAGCGCAACGCGCTACTCGAAGCGGCTGGGTTCGCTCCCGTGTTTCGCGAGACGTCGCTCGAGGACGCGGAGATGGCGCTGGTCAAAAAAGCGCTGAGCGTCCTCGTCCACTCGCATGGCACGAACCCGGCCGTGCTCGTCAACCGGCGCTGCGACGTGCTCATGAGCAACGCGGCGGCGTTGAAATTCTTGTCGTGGCTCTTGCCGGCCGAAGCGCTCGGCAGCGGCGTAGCCTCGAACATGATTCGGCTCATTTTCTCGCCGTCGGGCTTGCGGCCCTTCCTCGAGAATTGGGACGAATTCTCCTCCGAGGTTGCTTACCGCCTACGTCGCGATCTGCTCGGGAGCGACGACGCCATGCTTCGCGAGATCCTCGGGCCCGACGTCGAGCTTCCGTCGAGCTCGCCGGCGCTCACGGCGACCACGCGTCGCGCGTCAATCCTCCTCCCGCTCCGCCTGCGTCGAGGCGACGCGCGCATGAACCTCTTCTCGACCGTGACGACGATCGACTCGCCGCTCGACGTCACGCTGCAGGAGCTGCGCGTCGAAGCCCTTTTCGCGGCCGACGACGACAGCGCGCAGCAGCTCGCGGCAATCACCGCGTAGCGAAGACCGCGGAGACGCCGTTACCTCGCACGTAATTGCGACGACTCGCACGAACCCGCACAAGAGCGGTGGAGGAACGCGATGACGTCGACCAGCTCTGTCTTGCAGAACCCCTTGCGCTTGCCCTGCGGGGTGGTGCTTCCAAACCGAATTGCCAAGTCGGCCATGAGCGAAGCGCTTGCCGACGACCACGGGCGCGTCACGCCGCGTCTGGAGCGCTTGTACCGCCGCTGGGCAAAGGGCGGCGTGGGCACGATGGTGACCGGCAACGCCGTCATCGACGCGCTTCACGTGGAGCGGCCGGGCAACGTCGTGGTGCACGATGGCAGCGGCCCCGAGGAGCTCCGCGCGTGGGCAGAGGCGGCCGGCTCGGGAGGCGCCGTCACGCTGCTTCAAATCAACCACGCCGGGCGCCAGACGGCGCGCTTCGTGAACCCCGAGCCCACGGGACCTTCCGCCGTGCAAGCCGTGAAGCGACTGCATGCGTTTGGCCGGCCTCGCGCGGCGAGCACCGACGATATATGCCAAATCGAGTCACGGCTGATCTCCGCGGCAGTGAAGGCCGAGCGCGCCGGCTTCCACGGCGTGCAGGTGCACGCGGCACATGGCTACCTCCTCAACCAGTTTCTCTCGCCGCACACGAACGTGCGGAGCGACGCCTGGGGCGGCTCCATCGAGAACCGTGCGCGCCTCCTGCTCGACGTCGTGCGTGGAATCCGCGCCCGGGTACGCCCTGGGTTCGCCGTCACAGTGAAGCTCAACACCGCCGACTTCCAGCGCGGCGGCCTCACCGAGGACGACGCCGCGCGCGTCGTCGGCCTCCTCGCGTGCGAGGGGATCGATCTGCTCGAGCTGTCGGGTGGCAGCTACGAGAGCGGAGCCTCCTTCGGCGAAGGGATCGTGAAGACCGAGCGCGAGGCCTACTTCCTCGAGTTCGCCCGACGCGCGCGCAGTCTGACGCGTGTTCCGTTGATGCTCACCGGCGGCTTCCGCTCGCACGCGGCAATGGAAGCGGCGCTGGTCGAGGACGCTTGCGACGTCGTCGGACTCGGTCGGTCGCTCGCGCTCGAGCCGGATTTCCCTCGACGCTTGCTCGGCGATTGCCTCGCCGTCTCGCGCGTGACGCCGCCGCGGTTCTTGTTCGAGAGCCTGAGCGCAGTTGCCGAGATGGCCTACTATGGCCGGCAGCTCGCGCGCATGGGCGATGGGCTCGAACCCGATCCCCGGCTGTCGCTCACGTGGAGTCTCCTCAGCCGCCTCGCTTCCGATTTTTTCGGCGCTCGCCGGCTATGCGCGGCGCAAACGCCGCTGCTTCCGGCCCCATCCGCCGAGCGCGGGCTGGTGCGCTCGTGAACGCGCTCTCGATGCTCGAGCATGCCCCTTCACTTGGCCGCGCCGCGTTTGCGTTCGCACGCGTCGTCCGCAACCCCGATCGCCTCGACGACGTGTTTCAGTTCATCGATCAGGGGATCGGCAAAAACCCGGCGCTCGTCGCGCCCGTCATCGAGACGTTCCTCTCGACGCCGGAGGGCGCCCGCTCGCTGCGCACGCGAACGCGCATCGGTAGCCTCGATCTCGACGTGCTCGCGCAACACCCGCCCGGGTCGCTAGGCGCGACGTTCGCCTCCCACCTGCGCACGAACAAGCTCGATCCCGCCGCGCTGCCGGTGCGCGAAGCCCGAACCGACGGCGAGTACGTCATCGCGCACCTCTACGAGACGCACGACGTCTGGCACGTCGTCACCGGCTTCGGCACCGACCGCGCTGGCGAGCTGGGGCTCCAGGCCTTCTACCTCGCGCAGGCGCCGTCGCGCGTGGCGCAGGGCTTGCTCGCGATCGGCGGCCTCAACACCCTCATCTTCGAGTTCGACGATTACGCCCGGCGCATGGACGCCATCGGTCACGGCTGGACCCTCGGCCGCCGCGCCGCCAGTCTGATGGGGCTCGATTGGGCCGCGCGCTGGCATCTGCCGCTCGCCGAGGTGCAGCGCGAGCTCGGCCTCGCCGCCGGCTGACATTCAGGCGTCTCGAATACTGGAGACCGTCGTTTTAGTAGACACCTGTCCTTTGCCACGGGCGCGTGGCCGAGGTAACGAGGCGTCCGCAAAGACCACGTCTGCCCGCGCGGCCGTGGCGAGCGATCCAGCGTAGGAGATGGGGCGGATGCGGCGCAGCCCAACGAGGCCGAGCAACCGATGCGCTTCTTCGAGCTTTGGATCGAGGACCGCCACCGCCAGCGCGCCGGCCATCGCGAACGCGGCGACTTCGCCGCAGGCGGCGGAGATGACGAAGGGGAGCGTCGGCGTTGGGGCCGAGCGGTGGATGATCCGCGTCTCGGCCACGAGCTCGGGCTCGGCGCGGGCAATGTGCGCGTAGGAAACGCAGTCGATGGCGGCGACGTCGGCTTCACCCCGCGCGA
>CAXSGV010000240.1:1385-3301 GCA_964236615.1 uncultured Polyangiaceae bacterium | reverse complement strand
GCACGCCGTGAGCTGGCAGCGCTGGCACCTGCGCGTCGGCTTCACCCCGCGCGACCATCGCAAGACTGCTTGCGTGGCTGCCACTGACGCGCACGCTCGCGAAGAACCCCGACGTGCCCCCCACCTCCGCGACCGAGTCGCCGAGCAGGTGGCGTCCTGTCATCGAGTCGTGCTCGTTCACCACCGCGTTTGCGCCTGCGAGCTCGTCGAGGCCGCGCGCGTTCGACGAGGCCTTGACGATCACGAAGCTCCGGTGCGTCGCGCCCTCGCAGCCGGGCAGCGCATAAATGGGCGCGCCCAGCAGGCGGACCCGCGGATGAAGTCGCGAGGCGAACGGGTAGCCACACGTTTGACCGAAGAGCAGACGTTCGCTCATCCACAGCTCAGGGAGCGGCGTCGCCCGCTCGATCGCGGCAGGCACATCGCGCAAACCAAACGCGCTCGCGCGTGTGGCCATCGCGTGCCAGAGGACGTCGTTGGCTTCGGTGAGAGGTCCGCCGTCGTACATGCCGAGGCTGGCGACGCGCGGGAGCAGGGTCGGGCCCGTGATCATGGCAGTGCCGGCGGTGGGAGAGAGAGCGGGCGAACGGCGTGCTTTCGCACGATCGCACCGTAGCCCGGGAACACGAGATCGGCAGCTTTGCTCTTGAACGAGGCCCGCTCGCGCGTCCAGCGCGCGGGAAGCTCGAACCACGGAGCTCGGGGCGCCGCGTGGTGCACGACGTGAAAATTGTTGTTGAGGAAGAGCAGCCGGAAGAAGAGCCCGGCCTCGACGACCGTCGTGCGGCGCGCACGCGACGCATCCGCGCGGTGCTCGGTGAACGAGCGGAGCAGCGTGAGGCCGGCGCCGGGGTACACGAATGCGACGACGTACTTCCACAGCGGCATGTGCGCGACGGCGGCCAACCACACGACGATGACCGCCACGCCGATGAAGTGAAGCGCCCACGCCCTACGCCGACCCGGCGTACCGCGCGCGAGCCCGACGAGCTCCGACCCGAGGAAGCATGCAACGACGATCGGCGGCCCGAGGACGACACGCCCGAGGACGGTGCGCTGCGTGAGAGCGATGGCGCGACCGACCGCGCCGAGCGCGAGAAGACCGTCGCGGACGGCGAGCTGCGACTCCGGATCGTGCGCCGGATCCGTCAGGTGCTCCGTCATGTGGTGGAGGCGATGCGTCTCGCGGTAGACGCCGTAAGGCAGCCAGAGCGCCAGTGAGGGCGAGCCGAGCATCGTGCCCACCCACCGGGGTCCCGCGGGGTGACCGTGAATCGTCTCGTGCTGCAGCGACCCGTGCCAAGCCACCACGATTCCACCGAGCACGAACAGCAACGGCAAGGGCAACGCGCGGTGCGCGAGGGTCGCCGCGATCCATCCGCCGTACACGCAGGCAGCCACGAGCCAGGTCGGTCCGTGCACCCGAAGAAAGGCTTTTCTCAGTCCACCCTCTTGCCCGTCCATTATAACAGACATATATCCGTTATCATGAACTCGGCAAGGAAAGACGTCGTCGAACTGGCGGGCACCACCTGGTTGGAAGAGCACCTGGGCGCACCGTGGCTGCGTGTCGTGGACGTGCGCGGCGAGGCACGGCCGAGCGACAAGAGCGAGCCGCGGCTTCGCGTCGCGCGCCGAAGCCTCGGTCGCGCGGCCGCGAGCTTCCTCCTCGGTCACGTCCCCGGATCCACGAGCCTCGATGTCGCGCGACGCCTGTACAACGACGACGGCAGCGTCGTGACGGCACCCGAGCTCGCGATCGCGATGAGCGAGCTTGGTGTCGGCAACGAGCACTCGGTCGTGCTCGTGGACGAGGCCCAGCCCGAGGCGGCGCTGGCGGCCGTATGGGCACTCCAAAGGTACGGGCACACGTCGACGTACGAGCGGCGACCGGCGACGGCGAAGCTCCACCCCTT
>CAXSGV010000240.1:0-1375 GCA_964236615.1 uncultured Polyangiaceae bacterium | reverse complement strand
CAAAGGTACGGGCACAGCGCCGTCCAGATTCTGGCGGGCGGCTTTCCGCGGTGGCGGGCGGAGGGGCGCCCCATCTCGTTCGAGGTCCCCCGGCCTTCGTTCGCCAGCTTCACCGCACGCGTGCCGCGGTGAGCACGCTACGCATCCTCGTCGTCGGCGGCCTGACGCGACTCGATCCGTTTTACCGCGATGCGCCGCCTGGAATCGAGATCGACACGGTGTTCGTCGACTGCGCTTCACTCGACGCGCGTGCCGAAGCCGCCGACGCCCTCGTTCTCGTCACAGGCAACATCTCGCACTCGGCCGCCGCCAAGGTGCGGCGCGTCGCGAGCCGGCGCGGGCTGCCGCTCGCGTCGGCCACTGGCCCGAGCGTCTCGCGCGTGCGCGCGTCGATCGCCCAGGCGTTCGTCGCTGCCCGAGGCTGAACGCGCTGAAGGCGCGCGCCCGCGCGTCAGGGAATGCCGGCGGACTCGCTGCGCGTGAAGTCGCGCGGCGTGGCGGGTGGAAGGAACTTCGTCTCCTTCACCGCGTTGCGAATGCAGGCGACGACGGCGGGCGGGAGGTTGCGGTTCGACACGACCTCGGTGTCGCGCACCGTGCCGTCGGCGTTCAAGCGCACCTGCATGTCGACATGGCCGTGCATGCTGCTGTCGAGCGCGAGACCTTTGCCGATGCAGTCCATCTTCTTGTTGCCGAGAGCCTGCTTCTGCGTGGCCACCGCACCGGCCATCTCGTTGAACGCTTCCTGGTCTTCGCTCGCGAGGACGTCCGCGGCGGCGCGCGGCGCGCGCATCAGAGGTGCCGCGCGTTGCACGGGCACCGGTTGTGCTCGTACGTCCTCGGTCACGATGGCGCCCTTGGCGGCAGGGGTTGGCGCGGGCGCCGGGTCCGCCCTCGGTGTGCCGTCGGTGGGACCGCTGCAGGCTGCGAGAAGAAGAGCAAACGCGAGGGCAAGCTTGGTCGACATGCCCCTTGAACGCGCCGCGGCCGAGATCGTTCTCGACCCTCCAAAAAAACTCGAAATGCCGAGTCACCGAGATCGCGGCGGCGTTCGAGCCGGCCTGACTACCCTTTGAGCACGCAGATGGGCTCGAGCCGCCGCACGCGCTGCACGAGATCCTCCTGGTCGTCGAGCACGTCGCCGATGTCGCGGTAGGCATCGGGCGCCTCTTCGACGAGGCTCCTCGCGAGCGCCTCGGGGTAAACGACGCGCCGCATCGCGCGGGCGAGCGCGTGCGGCGTGATGTTCGCGCGCGCTTCCTTGCGACTCATCACGCGACCAGCACCGTGCGAGCACGAGCCGAAGGCGGCCTCGTTCCCCAAGCCCTTCACGAGGTAGCTCGCCGTGCCCATCGAGCCAGGGATGAGCGCAGCC
>CAXSGV010000239.1:3163-10102 GCA_964236615.1 uncultured Polyangiaceae bacterium | reverse complement strand
CGGCGGCGGCGGCTACGGCGGTCCTCCTCCCGGCGGCATGCCCCCGGGCGGCGGCGGTTACGGTGGTGCACCGCCCCCCGGCGGTTACGGCGCTCCTCCTCCGCAGGGCTTCGGTCCTCCGGGCGGCGGGTTCCCTCCTCCCGGCGGACCCATGATGCCTGGCCAGGGCGGCGACGTGAACACCACGCTGCCCCTCATCCTCAACATCGTGGCGATGATCTTCTGCTGCGGTCTCGGCACGATCCTCGGCATCGTCGGCCTCATCTTCGCCATCCAAGCCGGCGGCGCGAAGAAGCAGGGCGACATGGAGACGGCGCGCGGCAAGGCGAAGACCTCGCTCATCCTCGCGATCGTCGCCTTTGTTCTCGGGCTCCTCGGCGGCATCATCAGCGCCATCGTCCAGAACAGCTGATTCAAGTCAGCGATTCAAACCAGCGCACTGGTGCTGGTTTGAGAAGGCCGAAAGGCGTGGGAGCGATCCCACGCCTTTTTGCTTTTTGTTCTCTCGAGCAGCAGACGCGCGTTCTCAGCGCGCGATCGCCTCGGGCGGCGTACCGATCGCGCGACGTAACGCGGCTCGCGCAATCGCGTGATCGTAGAGCGCGGTCTCGAGCTGACCGCGCGCCTGCGTGAGCAATCCCTCTGCGTCGACGACGTCGAACGACGTTGCTGCGTTCGCCTCGTAGCGCTTCGTCACCAGACGAAAGTTCTCGCCGGCCTGCGCCACCGACGCTTTTGCTACGGCCGTTGCCTCGGCCGCGCTCGTGACGTCGACGTAGGCTTGCCGCACCTCGAGCCGAATCTGATCGCTGAGCTTGTTGCGCGCGAGCGCTGCTTGGCGCGCGCGTGCTTTGGCAAGCGGAATGGCGCTCGACGTCGCGCCCCAGTCCCACACGTCCCAGCTCGCGACCGCCCCCACGTACGCTCCGTTCTTCTGCGCAAAGGGTGAGCCCTCGGTGTGCACGTACGCGCCAACGGCGCTCACTTGTGGAACCAGCCGCAGCCAGGCGATACCCGCGGTGCGGTGCGCGACCTCGACGCGCTTGTCGACCTCGACCAACTCGACGCGCCGGAGCTCGGCCGACTGCTCGTCTTGCGCGAGCGTCTCCGCGTCGGGCGGTGGAAGCTGATCGCTTGCAAGAGGCTGCGCGTCGATGAGCGCCTCCGCCGGCATGCCCATGAGCAACGCGAGCCGAGAGCGCTCGAGCGATACGCGCGCACCGACCGCGATCTGCCGCTGCTGCGCGTTGGCAACCGCGAGCTGCGCTCGAAGCACGTCGTTTTGGCTGACGACGCCGTTTTCGTGAAATGAGTTGGCTTGCCGGAGCTGGGCCTGGAGCTGCTCGACCGACGCCTTCGCGACGCCGGCGAGCTGCTCGCCTTGCGCGAGGCGGTAGTAGCTCTCGACGACCCTGTAGGCGGCGTCGCGTCGCGCGGCGTCACGCCGGATGGTCGCCATGTCGACGCCGAGGTCGCGGATCTTGTACGCGTCGAGGAGCGCGACCAGCCCCGTGATGGGCTGGGTCAAGGTCACCGTCGCGTTCCATTCGAACGCGTCGTGCACCGGGAAGGACAACGGCGGCTTGGTAGGATCGAGCGCGAACGGGATCGTGTAGGCCTCCGTCCATCGACGCGCCGAAGCGTCGACCTGCAGCTTGGGTCCGAATTGGCCGCGCACGGCCGCGCGCTCTGCCTCGGTCGCCGTGATCTCTTCAGCGCTCGTCAGGACGTCGACGTTGTGGTGAAGCGCGAGATCGACGCACTCCGCAACCGACATGCGCCGGAGACCCGGCGTGGGCGCGGTGGACGTGGGAGCGGTGGCCGTGGGCGCCGTAGGCGCAGTGGGCGTGCCCTCCGCGTCGGCACGCGATGAGATGAAAACCAGGCTGGCCGAAAACGAAGCGACCGCGAACCGAAGACCGGAGGAGAGGCGCATGACGACCTTTTCAGCGCACGCGGTCCCGTTCATCCAAGACCGCGGCGAAGCACGTCTTGAACGTGCTGCGCACTAATTAGTAGACAATTTCATAAGGTGAGTCAAGATTCATCTTCTAACATGGTGCTTTCAAGATGAAGCTCGACGCATGAATGCTCCGACGTTGCGCGAGCGTTTCCGTGAGGCGACGTCGACGGCCATCCTCGACGCTGCCGAGGAGGTCGCGGCCGTGGGCGGCATGCCCGCCGCGAGCCTGCAGACGATCGCGCAGAGCGCGGGCGTCGCCGTGGGCACCATCTACAACCACTTCGAAGATCGCGAGGCTCTCTTCGCCGCGCTCTTTGCGCGCCGGCGCGCCGAGCTTCTCGCGACGCTGGATACCTCGATGAAGAACGAAGCCGGCTTCGAGGCGCAGCTCGACGCGTTCGTTCGCACCGTGTTCACCTACTTCGACGCGCGGCGCACCTTTCTTCGGCTCGCGCTCGAGTCCGAGAGCTTTCGGCCCCCGGTGCGAAAGCCCGACGGCCGCACCGAGCCCGCGATGCAGCAGCTGCTGCTCCGCGCCGAGCGCGTCGTGCGTGCCGGCGTTCGCGAGAAACGCCTACGCACCGAGGCCGCTGATCTCGGGGCCATCGTTCTCGTCGCGATCGTGAAAGGGGTGCTCCACGCGCGACTTCATGGTCCGAAGACCTTCGTCGAGGAGACGGAGCGCGTTCTCTCCCTCTTTCTGCAAGGCGCCGGGAAATGAGCGCCGCCGTCTCGCTCCCCTTCCCCGCCCCCGTCGCCACCGCGGCGCCGGTGCCGGTCAACAAGTGGCTCGTCACCGTCGCCATTGCGTTCGGCTCGCTCATGGCCGCAATCGACTCATCGATCGTCAACGTGGCGCTCCCCCAGATCCGCGGCGCCGTCGGCGCGACGGTCGAGGAGATCACGTGGGTCTCGACGGCGTACATCATCGCGATGGTTCTCGTGATGCCGCTGACGGGCTTCCTCGGCTCCTTCTTCGGGCAGAAGCGCGTCTACCTCGCGAGCCTCGTGGTCTTCGTCATCGGCTCCGCGCTCTGCGGCGTCGCGCGCTCCCTTCCGATGCTGGTCGTGTACCGCGCGCTTCAGGGCTTCGGCGCCGGCGCCATCCAACCCACGCAGCAAGCCATCTTGCGGCAGACCTTCCCGCCCAAAGAGCAGGGCATGGCCATGGCGATGTTCGCGATGGTGATCATGGTCGGCCCGGCCGTCGGGCCGTCGCTCGGCGGTTACATCGTCGATCACTACAGCTGGCCGTGGATTTTCTACATCAACGTGCCGGTGGGCGTCGTCGGCGTGCTCATGACACTGCGCTTCCTCATCGAGCCTGCCGACGTCCTCGCCGCGAACCGCGCGCGGGCCGAGATACAGAGGCGGAACCTCGACATCGCAGGCATCGTCCTCATGTGCGTCGCGGTGACGACGCTGCAGTACGTGATCGAGGAAGGGCAGCGCGACGACTGGTTCGAGTCGACGAAAATCACGGTGGTCGCGTTCATCGCCGGCGTTGCCCTCGCCGCCTTCATCGTGCGCGAGCTCACCGCCGTGGCGCCCGTCGTCAACCTGCGGCTCTTTCGCGACAAGACCTTCGCGTCGGGCACGGTGATCGGCGGCGTCATGTTCGCGATGCTCATGGGCAGCATGTTCCTCCTGCCCGTCTTCATGCAGGAGCTGCTGGGGTTCGATGCCACGCGCTCGGGAACGACGCTCATGCCGCGGACCCTTGCGATGATGTTCGTGACGCCGATCATCGGCCGCCTTTACAACCACGTTCCGCCCGCCGTCATCGTGGCTATCGGTGTTGTCTTCTTCGCGCTGGGCTCCTACGAGCTCAGCCACATCACGCTGCTCAGTGGCTCGGGCGACATCGTCGTGCCGCTCTTGATCACGGGCGTCGGCTTCGCGTGCCTCTTCATTCCGCTGGCGACCGCCGCGCTCACCTTCATTCCGCGCGACAAGCTGGCGGACGCCGCAGGGCTCAACTCGTTCGTGCGTCAGATCGGTGGCTCGTTCGGGCTCACGATCTTCGCGACCGTACTGTCGACCTACATGAAGCGTTCGACGGCGAGCGTCGGCTGGCACATCACCGACTTGCGTCCCGACGTCGCGGCGCGCTTGCACAGCATGGCGCTCGGCTTCCAAGCACGCGGCCTTGATCCCGTCGACGCGAAGCAGGCCGCGATTCGGGCGCTGGCGGGGCTCGCTGGGCGCGAGGGCGCCGTGCTCGCCTTTGAAAAGACCTTCCTCCTACAGGGCATCGTTTTCATCGTGGTGCTTCCGCTGCTGTTCTTTTTACGCGTGGGCGGCAGCTCGAAGCCCGAGCACATCGAGATGAGTTTGGAGTGAGCATGACGACCGCAGAGACCGTATTGCCCGAACAAGTGAAAGTCGCACCCGCGCCGGCGGCGTTGCCGCGCGGCAACCGCTCGCGCCCCTACTTAATCCTCGGTGCCCTCGTCGCCGTCGTGCTCGCTGGTTACTTCGGCGTGCGCTACGCGACCGCGGGACACGAGAGCACAGACGACGCGCAGGTGGCCGTCGACATGGTGCCTATCTCGACACGCGTCGGTGGAGCGATCCTCGCGTTGCCGGTGATGGACAACCAGGCCGTGAAAGCGGGCGACCTGCTCGCGCAGATCGATCCGGTCGAGTACGAGAACAAATGCAAGCAGTCCGAGGCACTGCTCCTCGCAGCCAAAGCCCAGGCCGACGCGGCCGACGCGCAGGTCGCGATCATGGATGCGAGCTCACGCGGCGGCCTGTCGACCGCCCGCGCCGCACTCTCCGGCACGACCGCGTCGGTCGCAGGCGCCGACGCGCAGATCCAAGCGGCGCGGGCCTTCGTTGCGAAGACGCAGGCCGACGCCGACAAAGCGGAGAACGATCTCCGGCGCGCGCAATCGCTTCGCAAAGACGATGCGATCCCGCAGGCCCAGGTCGACTCGCTCACGTCGGCCGCCGCAGGCGCGCGCGCCGCGGTCGCGCAAGCGCAGGCCCAGCTCGCCGCCGCGGAAGACGGCAAGCGCTCGGCGCAGACGCGCATCGCCGAAGCCGAAGGCCGCGTCGTGCAGAGCTCCCCGGTCGAGGCGCAACGCGCAGCGGCGAAGGCCAACGCGGACCTCGCGCACGCGCGGGTCGCCAGCGCCGAAGTCGCGCTCGAAGAGGCGCGCCTCCAGCTCACGTACACGAAAATCGTGGCCCCACGCGACGGCCACGTCTCTCGCGTGGCGGTCCGCGCAGGGCAGCTCGTGCAGCCCGCACAAACCATCACGAACGTGCTCCCGGACGCGACGTTCCTCACGGCGAACTTCAAAGAGACCCAGGTCGGCGACATCCGCCCGGGCCAAATGGCGTCCGTGACTCTGGACGCGTTCCCGAAGCGAACCTTCACCGCAAAGGTGGACAGCGTCGCCTTCGGAACCGGCGCCCAATTTTCCTTGCTGCCACCCGACAACGCGTCGGGAAACTTCGTGAAGGTGGTGCAGCGCGTGCCGGTGAAGCTGGTGTGGATCGATCTGCCGGCGGACGTACGGCTCGAGGCCGGCCTGTCGGCGGATGTCACGGTTCATCTGAAGTAAGCGGCATCTGAAGTAGACGCAGCGCTCGCCCGGTTCGGTTACAACTCGCGCCCATGGTTGCGAGCCCGGTTGCTGGACCCCATCTTCGTGCACTGCTGCAGCTGACGAAAACGTGGGACCGGCGGAAGAAACCCGACGGCGGTCTGCTCGCGACGGCGGCGGAAACCACGTCACCCGAGCTCCGCGCGTTCCTCGAGGCAGTCGCCGAGCGCAAGAGCGACATCTACGGTCTCTCCATCGACGAGTACCTGCTCGTTTCGAGCGACGTCGGTGACACGGTGCCAACGCCCGCCTACGCGGAGTTCGACGGATTCGACGAAGGGAAGATCGTCATCGGCCACAGTCCCGGCGGTGATCTCTTCGTCGTCGAGGTCGCACCAAAGGGCAAGAAGGCGCCGGTCTGGCGTATGGCGCACGACGAGGAGTGGACGCCCTACCTCGAAGCCGCAAATCTCGAGAGCTTCTTGAAGAAGAACTTCGACGCCGTCCGTGACGACGATCCGACGGACGAGGCCATCGTCGCGCTCGACCTGGCGAAGCGCGACAAGAAGCCGGCGCCCCTGAAGCCCGCCGCCGCACCGACGACGAAGCCGGCGGCGCCGAAAGCGACGGCCGCCTCGAAGAAAAAGGCGGCGGCGGGCGGCGCGAAGCTCGCGTGGCGCGCAGCGTCCCGGCCAAAAGACGAGGGGGCGGAAAGCAAAGGGATGCGCCTCCTTCGTAAGCGCTACCCGGAAGCTATCGTGCTCGACGCCTTGCCGAATCCCGTCGTCATCAGGACGGACAAGCGTGGCGCTCGCGTCGCCGTGTCGAAAGGCGGCAACCTCGTCCCGCTGAAAGTACCGGTCGTCCAAGAGCTTCGGTGGGATCTGTCGCCGAGCCGTACGTCACTCGTCTTCGGATCGCCGCTCCTCCTTTTTCACGTCGACCTGGCAACGGGCAAGGTGACCGAGACTCCTTCGGTCGGCTGGTACGACGCCGTGAGCTTCGTCGACGACTCGGTCTTCGTACTGAACGCGCACGAGGACTGGCGACAGCCCGAGCCCACCGCCGAAGTGAACGCGCTGCTCGCGAAGTACAAGAGACGCGGCAAGGAGCTGTGGCTCTTCAACGAAGGCGCGCTGCACGTGATGGCCGTGGAGCCGGGGCAAGCGCCGCGCTGCGTGCAGCGCATCGAGGGGGGTACGACGCATCTGAAAGGATTCCTCGGGCGGCATCTCGTCGTGCGAAAACCGCGCGACCACGGCGACAGCGAAGATCCGCTCGACGCGCTGACGTGGATCTTCACGCTGAAGAACCAGCGGCTCGTCTTCGTCGCGTCGCTCTCGAAAGATCCTGGCGTTCTCTTCGAGACTCGCGGGCGAGTCTTCGGCGACCGCGAAGGTCGCGCTTCAGCACAACCTC
>CAXSGV010000239.1:1724-3153 GCA_964236615.1 uncultured Polyangiaceae bacterium | reverse complement strand
CTCGTCAATCTCGAAGCGGCGGCCGACCGCGCGGGCGACGCGCCGGCGTCACGGTTGCCGTTCGAGACCACGACCACAGAGGAACCAGCCGCGCTCCCCCCGCCCACGATCGAAGCGCGCCCAGCGCGCGGAAAAAAGAAGCCCAAGCTGGAAGCGGCGGCGTTGCCAGCGGCCGTCGCGAAGTCGATGGAGTGGATTTCGCCGCCCAGCGCGACGGGCACGATGCTCGCTCGACGCGCGAAGTCCGAAGGCGAGCTCGTCCTCATCGACAAGTCGAAGAAGGTGCGCCCGATCACGCCTGCCCTGCAGGCCAAGGACGTCCGTTACGCGTTCCACGCCGACGGAAAACGCTGCCTCGTCACGTTCGGAAACGAGGACTACGACTCCGAGCACTGGGAGGTCGAGACAGCCACCGGCAAGGCCGTGAAGCTCGCGGTCGAGGACGCGTTCTTCATCCCCGAGGCGTGCGGATGGCTCGGCGAGCTCTTCGCCTTTGCGCCCAGCACGACCCCGATTGGCTCTTGCGTCGACGTCGGTCCTCGCAAAGGAAAGAAGGTCGTGACCGACACACTCGACGCGCGAGCGAGTCGCCTCTTCCCCATTTCGGGCGGTCGCCTCGTCACCGGCGTGCCCACCGATGCGACGTACATGGGGTTCACCTCGTGCGTGCTCGCGATAGTGAAGGGCAAGCCGGCCATCGTCGGACGTCTGGAGCACGGCGCCACGGACGCCTGGGACGAGGACGGAAAGACCTTCATCGAAGCGACCGACGGAAAGACGTACGAGCTTTCGATCTGACGCGTGGGCACGGAGGCCCTCAGTGCGTGATCGCGCACTCGAGAGGCTGACGCGTTTCCACGCCCATGCCGACACCGACACGCACCGCCGACGGGCCGCCGGCGAAGCGAGCGACGACCCATGTCTCGGTGTCGAGATCCATGGCCGACGTGCGAAAGCCATCCTTGGCGTCGCCCGATTTTTCTTGGGCGTGCACCTTCACGTCGTTGACGCGCACTTCGATCGCCTCGAGGCACACGTGACTCGCGGTCCAGCGGACGCGCGCGAAGCTCGGGGCCTCTTCGACACTTTGAAAGCCGGGCGCGCGGACCGTGACCCACGGGCGCACCGTCTGCACGATCGCGCGCCAGCCTCCCGTATCGCTCTTGCACGCCGGATCGTCCGCGGGGACGAGCGTCGACCACGCGGCGAGCGGCACCGGCGACGAGCCGGGGACCATCAGTAGCGCGGGATCTTCGGCCGACGGAGGCGTGCCACCCGAAGGCGTGCGCAGCACCGCGACATCGTTGTGCGCGCCGACCGCGAGCGCGTCGGGGTTTGCGGGGTAGAACGCCGCGTCCGCTGGCGCGGGGATGTCGAAGAGATCGGTGACGCCGCCGGCCGACAACTTGAGGACGCGACCGTGCCCCTC
>CAXSGV010000239.1:0-1714 GCA_964236615.1 uncultured Polyangiaceae bacterium | reverse complement strand
CTCGGCGAGCTCGAGGATCGCGATGTCGTCACCCGCGAGCGCCGCGGCGCTGACCGGCATCGTGTCCTCCGACGGCTTCACGCGCATCGCGACGCGCGCACGTGGACCGCTCGCGCGGAGGACGCCAACGAGCCCGTTTGCGCCCAGAAAAGCGAGATCGCCGGCGGACGCCGGATCCGCGGTGAGGATCGGCGTCAGGTACGACACCGTCGTGGGATCTTCCTGCAGCACGTCGAGCGTGCCGAGGCCGATGGTGCGCGCCGACGACATGATCTCGCTCACGCCGAAGCTCGTTTTGCGAACGCTGGCGGTCGTGTCGAACGGCGCGACGAAGGCGACGTTGCGGCGTAGCGCCATCGGATCTTTGTTGGGGCCGAGCACGACGATGCGGTCGTCGTTGTTCGACGTCGAGTAGCCGCTGAGCACCGCGCGCAGCGACGCTTCATCGCGATCAGGCCCGACATCGGCGTTGTGCGGAGGATTGAGCGCGACGCGCCCGTAGAGGACGCGCACGTGCTCGATCCCATTGTCGTCCGTGACGGGCAGCCGCGCATTGCCGAGGCCGAGGTCGTCGGGGCTGTGCTCGGTGCGCTGCATCGCGGTGACCTTCGTGTCACCCGACGTCTTGCACGTGATCTCCGGCGTCTTGCCCGTGGTGAGGCGCGGCACGGCACCCGCGACGATCGGTGGCGTCACGGAGGAGGGGGCGATCGGCGCCCAACCGATGCGGTACCACGACCCGAGATCGCAGCCGACCATCGAGCAAAAGCGAGGTTCGTTCGCGCGCTCGTTCGCGCGCTCGGTCCGGGACGAAAGCGGACCCGCGATCTCCATCCAGGTCGCGCCGCGATCGATCGTCTGCCAGAAGCGACCGTCCTTCGCGACGGCGAGCGCGTAGGGACCGGCGGCCGACATCTTGTCGAAGGAGAAAGGCGAGATGGAAACGACGCCATCGATCGAGATGTCGAGCGCGCCGCCGTCGGACCAGCCGCGCAGCGCGCCCATCGGCGTGCTCGTCCACGTGCGATCGATCACCGCGCCGCCGAGGCCGCTCTGCCCCTTGCGCGCGAATTTTCCACCGTGTGTATCGACGATGCCGCGGGCGCTCGGCGGCAGGGAGTCGAGCTGCCACGCGCGAAGCTCGCCGCTCCGGGCGTCGACGACGCCGGGCTTCGGCACGGTCACGATTCCGATCGCGCCGCCGTCGCCGCGGGGAATCCAACGTGCGACGTCCACGGCCGTGACGGCGCCGCCGGCGTCCGCGAGCGTGGTTTCGAGATCGTATTCCTGCCAGCTGCCGGACGCGCTGCGAACGCATACGATCGAGTGCGAGGTTTTGTTGCGCGTGCACGGGCCACCGAACGCGAGCGCGCCGTCGTCGCCCGCGTAGAACTGTCCGGTCGCGGTGAAGGTCTGCTCGATGAGCGGCGCCTTGTCAGACGCGAGGTGTGACGCGACGAAGCTCGTTCCGCCGGGACGCGTGCATGCGAGCACGACGTCGTCTTGCGCGCGCATGGCCTCGCACGTCGCATCGGGCGGAAGACGCCCGGGTGACATCGATAGGACCTCGCCCGTGACGAGGCTCACCTTCGCGACGCTGCCTTCGGTGACGAGCGCCGCGGTGGTCTCATCGAGCGGCACCCCGAGGCGGAGCGCGCGACGGATCGGCGTTTCGCTCGCGGTCCATCGTGCGTCTTTCGCGCGGAGCTCGGGC
>CAXSGV010000238.1:0-10115 GCA_964236615.1 uncultured Polyangiaceae bacterium | reverse complement strand
CGCGCGATCGAGATCCACGACCAGCTCGTCTGCGGTCTGATGCCGCTCGTCGGGTGACTTGCGAAGGAGGCGCATCACGACGGCGACGACGGCTTTGGGTAGCGGGCCGCGCGGCGATACGAGGGGCGGCGTCGGCCGTTCGAGCTGCGCGTGGAAGACGATCGTCGGCGTGGCCCCGTCGAACGGGACGTCACCCGACAGCATCTCGAACAGCATGATGCCGACCGCGTAGAGATCGGCGCGCGCGTCGGTGCCCAAGCCGCGAATGTTCTCGGGCGCCATGTAGTGCGGCGTGCCGAGAACGACCTCGGACTCCAAGGGTGGTACGCCCACCAGCGAGACCGCCCCGAAGTCGACGACCTTCACCTGCGGCGCAGCGTCGAGCGACCCGCGTACGATCATGATGTTCGACGGTTTGATGTCGTTGTGAATGACGCCGCCGGCGTGCGCGGCGGCGAGGCCCGACGCGACCTCGCGTGCGATCAAGAGCGCGAGCGCCGGCGCGAAAGACTTCTCGCGAAGCAGGCGCTCCTCGACCGACTCACCTGCGACGTGCTCCATCACCATGTAAGGATGGCCGTCGCTCGAGAGGCCGAAGTCGGTGACTTCGACGAGCCGCGGGTGACGCAGGCGGCTTGCGGCGCGCGCCTCGCGGAAGAAGCGGCGGCCGAACGATGGATCGTCGTCGGGCGATCGGTTCATCACCTTGATGGCGACGCGGCGATCGAGCAGCGCGTGCTTCGCATCGAAGACGCGGCCCATTCCGCCGCGACCGAGCTCCTGCCCGAGCAAGTAGGTCCCGAGCACGCCGCCTTCGACAATTTCGTCGGCGACGTAAGCGAGCGTCCCATCGTCGACCTGGCAGCGTGTACGCGGCGCCGCGTCGAACGCACCGCAGGTGGCGCATCGCCCCAACGCCGCCGCGCGCGACACGACCGGTGCACGTCCGCTCACCGTCAGGAGACGAAGCTCGGCCTCGAGGGCTTCGCCGCGCGAGACCATCGAGACGAGGATCTCGACCAAGGCGCCATCGACGCGCGTGCGGAGGCGGACCACGTTGCCGTCCCCCTCAGGGGTGTTGGCTTCGGCGATGGGATCGAGACCCGCGAGCGCGGCGAGGCGCACGAGGGCGGCCGTCGCCACCTCTTCGGAAATCGGAAACGCTTCGACCGCGGTCGCGCCATCGAGGAAAAGAACCTCGTATGCGTCGCCAGCCGGCTGGATCAGAGCGATCGACGCCGAGCGTCGGCCAAGCACGCCCAAGCAGAGATCCACGAGGATGTCGGGAGCGATCGATTTGGTGACATGCGAGGCGATGGTCTCTTTCAGAATGCTTTCAGATCCGGCATCAGGCGCTTCGCGATGACGATGCGCTGGATCTGCCCCGTACCCTCGAAGATGTCATAGACCTTGATGTCACGGAACCACTTCTCGAGCAGAGCGTGCTCTTGGATGGAACCCTCGGCCCCGCAGACCTCGATGGCCTCCTGGCACGCGCGGATGGAAGCCTGCCCCGCCATCGCTTTGCACATGCTCGCTTCCTTCGCGTTGGGCATCTCTTGGTCCGCGAGCCACGCCGCGCGCCACGTGATGGCGCGCGCTGCAGCAAGCTGGCGACCCACGCGCGCGAGGCGCTCTGCAATAACAACATAACACAAAATCAAACACACCATCACATAATTGTCTTTCACGAAGTCGCGCGCGTAGTCGAACGCCGCGCGACCGATGCCGAGGGCCATCGCGGCCACGATGGGGCGCGTGTTGTCGAAGGTCTTCATCGCCGTCATGAAGCCTTCCTTCGTGACGTAACGCTCTTCACCGCCGAGGAGGTTGTCGCCTCGAACGCGGCAGTCTTCCAGCACGAGCTCGGCGGTCTCGCTCGCGCGGAGGCCCATTTTGTCCTCGATCCTACCGACCGAGAACCCAGGCGTGCCCTTCTCGACGACGAAGGCGCGGTGGCCCGCGCGGCCGAGCGCCGGATCGATCGTCGCGAACACCACGTTCCACGAGGCGCGTGAACCGTTCGTGATGTAGCACTTGCGTCCGTTGAGGATCCAATCGCCGCTCGAGTCCTTGCGGCAGCTCGTGCGAATGCCCGCGACGTCACTGCCCGCGCCCGGCTCGGTGAGCGCGTAGGCGCCCCACTTCATCTTCTCCTGGTCGCGGAAGATTCCGAAGAAGCGCTCTTTCTGCTCGGCGGTTCCCGTGGCGCGGACAGGCGGTCCACCGAGCCCAGGACCCGGCAGACAGAGGAGCAGCGCAGCGTCGCCCCACGAGAGCTCCTCGGCGGCGACGGCCGTGGTGACGTTCGCGGCGCTCTTCTTCTTCGTCGCCTTGTCGACGTTGGCGTCGGGAAGATCCGGGGCCTGGCGCTGGCCGTCGTTCGGCCCGAGCGCGAGGTGGCCCATGCTGCCTGCAAGCATCGAGAGGTTCTTGAGAAACTCCTCGGGGATGCCGTGGCCGCGATCCCACGCGAGGCTCTGCGGCCTCACGACGGACACCGCGAGCCCGTGGATGGCTTCTTTGATCTCGTGCTGACGCTTGGAGAGGCTGAACTCGATGCTCATGGTCTTCGGCTTTCTAGAAATACGTGGGCAAGCGGTCAGCAGCTCAGACGAGCGTGCTCTGCGACTCGGCGGACGGAAGCACCATCGCGAGATCGATCGGGCGACCGAGCTCGATCGTCGCGGCGAGCTGGTCGGCCTGCTCCGAGGTCATCACGCAGACCTGGAGCTGCTTCGCATCACGCATGAATTTTTCGACGGCGTAGTCGCGCATGAAGCCCGCGCCGCCGTGGAGCTGTACGGCGTCATCGCCGCAGCGCATCGCGGCTTCGAGCGCGTACGACACGGCGTAGGCCGAGTGGAGAAGCGCGTCTTCCTTCGAGCCCTCGCCCGCATCCCACGCGGAGGCCGCACGCCACACGAGCGCGCGTGACGCATCGACGTCCATCGCGCGATCGGCGAGCGTGAACGCGATCGACTGGAAATGGCCGACCGGCTTGCCGAACGCCTTGCGACCTTGGCAGTACTCGAGTGTCACCTCGAACGCCGCGCGCGACAGACCGACGCAGCGGGCCGCGACGATGAGCGCGCTCTTGACGAAGAAGCGAAGCAGCGCGGCGGCGAAGTCGCCGTTTCCCGCGAGGCGATCGGCGTCCGCGACCTCGACACCTTCGAGACGCAGCGAGCCCACACTCGCGAGGTCGAGCCCGAGCGTCGTCGTCCGTTCGCCGATGCCGAGCCCTTTTGCGCCCCGCGTGACGACGAACGCGCCGAGACCGTCCCAGCCCTTGTCGTCTTCGACCTGCGCGAAGACGACGAAGCTGTGCGCGCGATCGGCGTCGAGCACGAAGGCCTTCTCGCCGTCGATGCGCCACCCGCCTGAAGGCAGGCGCGTCGCGCGCGTCGAGAGGCCGGGTCGCTCACGGTGTGCTCGGCGCTCGCTCCACGCGACCGCGCCGAAGGTGTCGAAGCCGCTCGGACCGACGAGCGGCGCAAGGAGCTCCTTGGCTTGGGCCGCCGTACCGAGCTCGATCACGGCGCGTGCGAAGGTCCCGCCGCCGCCGAACGCAAAGGCGGCCGAGGGATCGCCGAACGCGATCTCCTCTTCTAGAAGGACGGCCGTCGTGAGACCCAGGCCGGCGCCGCCCACCTCTTCGGGGAGACCGATGTGACCCAGGCCCATCTCGTGCGCCGCCTTGCGGACCTCTGCCGGAAGCCCCCGTGCCTTCTCGTGCTCGCGGATTTTCGTGCGAAGCGTCGCGGCAAAGGTGGTCACGGATTGCTGCATGAGCGCTTGGTCTTCGGTCGGCTCGAAACTTATCGGCATCGTGGGATTGTTTTACGTGCGAAATGTCCTTGTGGCAATCATCGGCCCGAAAGGGGCCGCCGTGACCGTTGCCATGGCACCTTCTCCTTCGCTCCTTGACAGAAGAGTCAGTGCCTCGTACTTTCCCGGCCCCTTCGCCCGCAAATAGCGCGGGATTGCGAGGTGCAGGGCCGAACCCTGCGAAGAAAGGCTTTCAAGAGATGTCGGCAGAGAAGGTTAGCCAGGACGGCAGCGCCAAGGGCACAACGACCGGCGGCGGAGATCCCGCGGCGGAAAAAGTAGCTCCGACGCACTCGCCGCGCAGCTTCGTCGCAACCACGGCGTCCGCGCAGGCGAACCGCGAGTGGTTCGTGATCGACGCGACGGGCAAGCCCCTCGGCCGCCTCGCGAGCACGATCGCGACGGTGCTTCGTGGCAAGCACAAGCCGACCTTCACGCCCCACGAGGACGCGGGCGACTTCGTCATCGTCGTCAACGCCGACAAGGTTCGCCTCACCGGCAACAAGCTCGACAAGAAATTCTATTACAGCCACTCGGGTATCCCGGGCGGCTTCGCGAAGGAGAGCTACCGCCACCTCCTCGCGCGCAAGCCCACGTTCCCGGTCGAGAAGGCCGTGAAGGGCATGCTCCCGAAGAACGTGCTCGGCCGTCAGATGCTGACGAAGCTCAAGCTCTACGCATCCGCCGATCACCCGCACGTCGCCCAGAAACCGCAGCCCCTGACCGTGAAGATCTGATCAAGACAATGGCAACCGATCCCCGCACGTACGCCACCGGCAAGCGCAAGACTGCCATCGCTCGTATCTGGCTCAAAGCCGGCACCGGCACGATCATCGTCAACGGCACGCCCGCCGACGAGTACTTCGAGCGCGAGACCTCGCGCATGATCATGCGCCAGTCGCTCGAGCTCATCGAGTCGATCGATCAGTTCGATGTCACGGCGACGGTCAAAGGCGGCGGTCACTCGGCCCAGGCCGAAGCCATGCGCCACGGCATCTCGCGCGCAATCATTCTCCTCGATCCCGAGCGCCGTCCGCTTCTCAAGCGCGCTGGCTTCCTCACGCGCGACGCGCGGAAGAAGGAGCGCAAGAAGTACGGTCAGCCGGGCGCTCGTAAGCGCTTCCAATACTCGAAGCGCTGATTCTCGGCTTCGCGTGATCCGGGGGATGGCGGGATGGCTGGCATTCGGTGCCGTCGTCCTCGTGGCGATGGGGCGCGCGGCTACGGCCGCGTCGCTTCCCGACGCTCTTCCCGCGAACGACGACACGCAGAAGGAAGTCTTCGCCCTGCTCGCAGCCGAAGAGCGCACGATGCGCCGCGACGCCGCGAAGGACTTCCCTGCGGACGCGTGGTCGCAAGACGACGCGTTCCACAACCTCGAGTACAAACGCGCGCGCACCCTCGCCGGTGAGCGCGGCGTTCGTTTCTCCGACGTGCTTCTC
This sequence comes from uncultured Polyangiaceae bacterium, assembly GCA_964236615.1. GTDB lineage: Bacteria > Myxococcota_A > Polyangia > Polyangiales > Polyangiaceae > CAXSGV01. The sequence continues at coordinate 4,842 of CAXSGV010000238.1, read as the reverse complement.
GCGATCGACGAGGGCATGCACCAGCAGTGGCCACACGTCTCCGACGCGTGGCAAAAGCCAACGGTGCCGCCGTGTCGACCGCGCCCAATTCACTGAAGCAAACAGCCGATCAAGCGATCGCGTTACTCGCGCGTGCAGCGACGCGGACGCCGATTCGGCTCGCCGTGTTTGCGATCGTCGCGCTGATTGCGACGTGGCCGCTGCTCTCCTCGGCAGGCTCGCTCAACGGGTACCGCGATTCGCATCCTCTCGTGCAATACGAAGAGAGCGCGCGGCGCACGATCGTGGAGTTCGGGCAGCTCCCGCTCTGGGATCCTTACTACTGCGGCGGCATGGACGGCCTCGGCACGCCGCAGAGCCGGTTCGCGTCGCCCACCTTCCTGCTGACGCTCGTGTTCGGGACGCTTCGCGCCGAGCCGATGATCGCGTTCTTCATGATCCTCCTCGGCCTCGAGGGCGCGTACCGCTACGCACGCTCGCGCGGCGCCACCAACCTCGGCGCCGCGCTCGCTGCGCCGATGTTCGCGATGAGCGGGATCTTCGCGGTCGCACCGGCCCTCGGTTGGTACAATTTCTTCGGCTTCGAGCTGCTTCCGTGGGCCGCGTTCGGCCTCCGCCGCGCGTTCACGGGTAGCCGCGCCGGGGTTGCGATTTGCGCCGGCGCGCTCGCCTGGATGGTCGGCTTCGGCGGCACCTACCCCGCCCCGATGGCGGCGCTGTGGTGCGCGTTCGAAGTGATCGACTGGGTCGTCGTGCACCGTCGCGATCGCTCGAAGCTGCTCCTCGCGATCGGAATGGGGTCGGCCACCGGCGCGCTCGCGATCGGGCTCTCGGCGATGAAGCTCTGGCCCGTCGCGCAGACACTCGAGATGGCGCCGCGCATCATCGGCGGCACGCCCGGCATGAGCCCGACCGCGGTCTTACGCGCGATCCTCGGACGCATCCACCCCGACGAGCATGGTGACTTCCCCGTCGCGGGCACGTTCCTCGTGGGCGGGTTCACCGCGCTTGCCGTCGGTGCGGGTCTCGCACGTCGTCGCGCCGTTCCCCTCGTGTTGATGGGCGCAGCGGCGATGTGGCTCGCCGCGGGCTTCGCCGCGAAGGTCTCGCTCTTCGCTGCGCTGAAGCAGCTGCCGCTCTACTCGACGCTGCGTTACCCCGAGCGCTTCCTCATCCTCTTCGCGTTCGCAGCATCGACCATCGCCGCTCTCGGCATCGGTCGTCTGCAGGTCCTCGCCCGCAAGAAGATGATCGGCACCATCCTTCTCACGGTCGCCGTGGGGCTCTTGCTCGCGAACCTCGGTCCGCTCGTCGCGAACCACCACGCGGCAGCGAACGGTCGCCCGATGGTCGCGCCGCCCGCGGCTGTGCCGGGTGAGTTCCGACAAGCGCGCGGAACGCGCTGGGCGCTCGCCTATTACGGCCCGATGCAGAAGGGCTGCCTCTCTTGTTACGACGCCTACCCCGTGCCGCAGTCCCCGCTGCTTCGTGGCGATCTTCCCGCCGAGGAGTACTTCGAGGATCCCGCTGCCGGCTCCGTCGTTCGCAAGAAGTGGACGCCCAACGAGATCGAGCTCGAGGTGGACGCAGCGCACCCCGCGCGCTTGCTCGTGAACCAGAACTGGCACCCCGGATGGCACGCGAGCGAAGGCACGATCACGAGCGTGCAGAACCTCCTCGCCGTCGAGCTCCCAGCCGGTAAACGAACCCTCACACTGCGGTTTCGCCCGCGTCCCGCCATCGGCGGCTTCTTCGTCACGCTCGTCGCGCTCGCTGCGCTCGTCTGGCTCGTGCACCGCGAAAAGCGCGCGCCGAAGCTCGTCTCCAAAGAGCTCGTGCTCGCGGCGATCGCTCCGGCCATCCCGTTCGCGCTCGTCATGACCTTCGTGCGTGACGCAAACATCCCGAAGGTCGAGCTGCGCACGGCGACCGGCGATGACGTGATCAGCGACACGGTTCCGAAAGACGCGCGCGGCATCAACGCCCACTTTGCGTCGGGCGTGACGCTCGTCGCGTACCACCAGAGCTCGGCGTCGCCGGCGGCCGAGTCGGTTCTGCGGCTCGAGCTCGACTGGCAGGTCGACCCCAACGTCGACCCGAAGACGGGGATCTTCGTTCACCTCGTCCCCTCGAACGGCGAGGACCTCCGCGCCGACCATGTCATGGTCTCCGACGTGCTCGAGCTCGAGCACGCGCCGCCCGGAAAAATCCTGCGCGACGTGGTCGAGATCACGATCCCTCACGACGCGGGCGGGAAGATGTGGACCGTCTACGCCGGGGTGTGGCGCGTCCGTGGAAACGGAAAGCGGGTCCCCATCGACCGCCCCGGAACCGGGCGCGTGGCCGATGACCGTGTGCAGATCGGCAGCTTCTTCGTTCCATGATAGGTACTTGGGCGTGACGCGCCCCTTCCCGCTTTTCCGCGAGCGCAAGCGCGCATTGGGCATCGCCACGGCGCTTGTGGCGGCAGCGATCTTCAGCGCCACGGTCACGGGCACCCGAACCGCCGACGCCTCGATCGTCGAGCGCGTCGTTGCCGTCGTTGGTGAGCGCCCGATCCTCCTGTCCGATCTGCGCAAGCGCGCGCGGCCGTACCTCGTGCACATCCACGCGACCACGCCGAACCCCGCGCAGCAGGCCGCGCAGGAAACGGAGATGTTCCGCGAGGTCTTGAACCGCATGATCGACGATCGGCTCGAGGAGGGGGCGGCCGACAAAGCGCGCCTCAGCGTCCCCGCCGAAGAGATCGATCGCGGCATCAAGAACAAGGCCGACAGCCTCAACATCGCCGTCCGCGAGCTCCTCGCCGAAGCCAAGCGCCAAGGCCTGACCGAGCAGGACTACCGCGACGAGATCCGCCGGCAGATCCTCGAAGGAAAGCTCATACAGCTTCGCGTCATGTCGCGCGTTCGCCTCACCGAAGAGGACGGCCGCGCCGCCTACGTGCACTGGGTGAAGGAGATCGGCGAAGAGAAGCTCGTCGACCTCCGCATCCTCGCGCTTCGCCTCCCGGCCAACGCAACGGTCGCGGACACCGAGGCGCGCATGGCGGTCGCGCAAACGATCATCACGCAGGCGCGCGGCGGCGCCGACTTCTGCGCGCTCGTGAAGCAGTACTCGGACGACGTCACGACCAAGGGCACGTGCGGCTCGCGCGGCATGCAGCCACTCACGTCACTGCAGCCGCAGCTCGTCGAGGCCGCGACCACGATGAAGGAAGGTCAGACGTCCGACCCGATCCTCTTTGGTGGTGAGGCCATCGTCGTCACGCAGCTCCACAAGGCGCCCGGTATTCCCGCGTACGAAGACGTGAAGATGCCCATGCAAGACCGCGCCATGGGCGAGGCCATCGATCGCCAGCGCAAGATGTGGCTCCAAGAGCTGCGGCGCGGCGTCTACATCGACGTCCGCCTTTCTTGTCGTCCGTGCGCGGGAGCACCGAAACGCCATTTCGGATCGCGCGCGAACAATAGGCACGAGAGCGCGAACGTCGCCCACGGGAGCCACCAGAACGAGCTCTCGCTTCCTGGCCGCTTGTTGGCGAGCCACGCGATACCGCAAAGAAGCCAGCCCATCACCGTCACCTGCCGCAGCGGGCTTGGCCGATCGAGAATGGCGGCAACGCCAGCGATGAAGCAGGGAAGGCCGAGAACGAAGTCGTACTCGAATGCGTACGGGACGACGACGAGCGATGCGGCCGCGAGGAGCGCGGTCCAAGGCGGGAGATTGTCTTCCGTCGACGTCCATCCCAACCACAGCGCGAACGCGGCGGCGCCGAGCCACATGGGCCAGGTCACGAGAGCGAACGCCGCGCCGAACACCATCTTTCCTCGGCCGGTGAGCGTGGCCGGAAAGAACGTGCTGGGTGGAGCTTTCCGCATCACGGCGACGTAGTCGGCCCAGGCGTCAGGCATGACGAGGTAGGTGACGAGGAACCAAACAGCGAGCGTCGCGACGAAGGCGGCGACCGTCGAGCGCTGCCCCTTGCGCCACGCGTAGGCGAGCGCAAACGCCACCGGCAGCGCCGCCAGGTGAGGCTTCATCACAGCGAGCGCGAGCAGGCACCCCGCGAGGATCGGCCGACGAGCTCGTACGGCCGCGAGCCAGCCCGTGATCGCCGCGAGCGTCCACGTCGTGATCTGCCCGGTACCGAGCAAGTTGAGCGTCGGTAGCCACAAGGCCCAGACGACAGCACCGGCGAGCGCAGCACGCGCCCGATTCGGCGAAAAGAAGCGACCCCACAGCGCGCTGCACGCTGCGAGGACGAGGAGGTTGAACACGAGATTGACGCGCACCCCGTCGACCAACGAAAGGCGGCTGAGCGGAAGAAAGGGGAGGAGCGACCACGGGGGCGGATAGAAGACGTTGTTGACGTTCTGGCGCTCGTAGTCGAGCGCGCGCGCTTCGTCGTCCATCGGCATCGGGTCGTACATGTCGACGCCCTGGTGGCTCGCTCGACCCGCGAGCAAGAACTGAATGAAGCACGTTCCGCCATAGGGAAGCGCGCTCGCGGCCCTCGTCGCCGTCGGCTCCGGGTCGGTCTTGATTCGCGGCTCAATCACCGTCCAGCCAAGCGCGAGGACCACCACCGCGAAAGCCACGAGCCCGAGAAGACCGCGATCGCGCATCGGCGCTTCACGCCAGCTGTCCGAGAGGCTCATTGTCCGCCAGTCTCCTCTCTCGCGTCGTGCGCAGAAACGAAAAAAGCCCCTCTCCTGTTCGGGAGAGGGGCATTCGGAGTCTGGAGCTCAGACTCGGTGCAGCGCGCGAGTGGCGCCGCTCCTTACGATCAGTTGAGGTGACCCGCGGACTGCGTGCCGGCGGTGCCAACCTTCGGGCCGA
>CAXSGV010000237.1:617-10150 GCA_964236615.1 uncultured Polyangiaceae bacterium | reverse complement strand
CTTCGAGCATGCCGAGAACGTTGCCGCCGCGTGAGTCCTGCACGACGGCCGACACGACGTACTCGATGTGACCATCGACCGCGACGGCGCGCGTGACGCGCATCGAGAGGTTGGCGTGCTTGCTTGCGTGCACGTTGCGCGCGACGCCCGCGAGCTCGGAGGTGAGCGCGGTGCGAACGGTCGCGGCGTCGAGCTGCACCTCGGCGTTTTGCGTGACCTCGCGGATGCGCACCGAGGGCTCGCTCGCTCCGGCGGTGGTGCTGGTGCCGAGCGTTCCGACGAGCGTTGCAGCGAGCAAGGAGGCAGCGAAGAGGGGGCGCATTCGAGGGGACACATCAGCAAGGCGCATACCAGGCGATTCACCCGTGGTTTCCGCGGGGAAACGTGCCCCGTCTGGGGCATCTCGGCGCGGGTTAACCTGGACGCGACCGCGTGCACGGCGATGGACGGAAACACGACCGGCAAGCGCGTCTGCCAGCCGCTTCGGGCCGCCATGCACGGTGGGAAGCGCGCGCTCAGAGCTCGCGAATGACTTCGTCGTTCGTGATGGGGAAGCGGCCACTCTGAAGCTTCGAGTACACGAGCTCGCCGTCCTTGGTGACCTCGAACGCGCCTCGACGACCGGGCACGAGCTCGACGTCGACGCTCCCGCTAGCGACGAGCGCAGGCGCGTTCTTGATCGCGGCGGCCAAACTGGTCGCCCGGGGCAAATAGCCTCAAGCCTGGCAATATTCGACGCGGATCTTCATCGTGGCTCTACCTAGCGCCCACCGTGCGCGGCGGCAAGCGAAGGCGGTGGAACCCAGCCGCCGAAGTCTTCTTCGAGCGCGAGCGCAGCGGCGATCGTGAGGCGATCGTTGCCCGGCAGCGCGGCGACCTGCACGCCGAGCGGCAACCCGCGACGATCGAGACCGAGCGGCACCTGCGTCGCCGGCATCTCGAGCGCATTGAAGATTGCAGTATACATCCACTGGATCGGCGGCAGAAGCGCGGTGTGGTGGCGCGGCGCCGTGCGCGTGTACGACGGGTAGAGCAGGATGCCATTGGGTCCGAGCGCCTGGCGCATCTCGTCGGCGAGAGCGCGTGCGAGCTGCTCGAAGCGGAGCTGCTGCGCGGCGGGCAGAAATTTCGTGAGCGACTCGAGGATCGCGAGCCCGATCGCCGGCAGCGTGTGATCGGACCGACCGCGCATCCACGAGCCGAGCTCGCGGAGCCGGCTCACTTCGCCGCCATCGCCGAGCAAGCTCGCGAACGTGGGGCCACCGGCGGCCGTCATGAGCGCCGACCAGATCTGCACCGAGTGCCGCAGGGCGTCCGAGCTCCACGAGACGAGCTTGGCGCCTCGCTCCTGGAGGGCGGTCGAGGCCCGGACCTGCGCCGCACGAAGCTCGTCGCTCACGTCGAGCGCGCCGTTGTCCTCGACGCTCACGAGGCGAACCTCTTTCAGGTCGACCGCGCGCGGATCGCCGAGCTCGAACGTGCGCGTGCCTTCGTCCTTCCCGTCAGGCCCCGCAAGAAGCTGGAGCAGCGGCCAGAGATCTTCGGCGCGGCGCGCGAGCGGCCCTGTCGCGAGGTAGCGGAGGGCAGGACCGGACGCTATCGGGTACTGCCCGGTGGCGGGGACGAGGCCACCTGTCGGCTTGTGCCCGAACACGCCGCAGAAGAACGCCGGCATGCGCACCGAGCCGCCGATGTCCGAGCCGAGACCGAACGGCGAGCCGCCAGCGCCGACGATTGCGCCCTCGCCGCCCGAGCTACCACCGCACGTGCGCCGCGCGTCGTAGGGGTTGTTCGTGCGGCCGTAGACCGCGTTGCTGGCCTCCATCCACATGCACAGCTCGGACACGTTGGTGACGCCGAGCGGGATAGCACCCGCCCTGCGAAGACGCGCAACCGCGGTCGCGTCTTCCTTTGGACGGAAGCCGCGACGCGCGACGAGGCCCGACGTCTGCGGCATGCCCTCGAGCGCGAAGCACTCCTTGATGGTGCACGGCACACCGTGAAGCGGAGGAAGGCCGCCCATGCCGGTGCGCGCGCCGGCGGTGCGTGCGTCTGCCGCCCGTGCTTCGCGGCGCGCCACGTCGAAGCGATCGCACACGACCGCGTTGAGCGCGCCATTCACGCGTTGAATGCGATCGATATGCGCGTCGACGACCTCGATCGAGCGCGCCTCGCGCGTGGCCACGAGGGCGGCGAGCTTCGTCGCGGAGAGCTGAAGGAGCGCGTCGGAGGTCGTCATCGGAACGTGGGCTCTCTTGCCATAGGCGTCGCGCGCGGGGTAGGCAGAGCAGCTGTGCCCGAGCGCGAAGTCCTTCACGGCGACTCCATCCCGTGGCTTGCCGCGTGGGCTCCGCGCCCGGATGCGTGCTTCGTCACGTCGCTCCCGGACCTCTCCGAGGTGCCGGGGATGGGGCTCGCCGGGTGGCGCACCTGGTTCGAGGACACCGCGGCGCTCGTGATCGATCGCACCTCGCCTCACGCCGTTGCCGTCTTCTTCCAGAGCGACATCCTCGAAGGCGGTGAGTGGATCGACAAGGGGCACCTCGTGCAACGCGCCGCCACCGCGCCGCCGCGTCGTGTGCCGCAGGCCGCCGGGCACCCTGAGCTTCGGGCGCGCAACCTATGCGCACCTCCTCGGATTCTCGAGGGCGCTCGTCGTCGAGCCCGCGGTCGCGCGCATCGATGTCCTGCCCGACGGGGGCGAGGTCACGTGGACCAAAGGCATGGGCAAGGACACCTGCCTCGACGTGTGCCGCTGGGTGCGGGACGCGGCAGGCGCAAAGATCGTCATCGACCCGTTCTGTGGTCACGGCACCGTGCTCGCCGCAGCGAACGCTCTCGGCCTCGACGCGATCGGGGTCGAGCTCAGCGTGCGCCGGGTGAAGAAGGCGCGCGCGCTCTCGATCGCGACGACGCGCTGACGCGCTTGCCCTCGGCGGTGTTCCAAAGACCTGCCCGATTCAAGTGCGTCGCGAGAAGCACCGAGGTCCAGGTGCGCCAAGGCCGCCATCGGTCGAAGAGCTCCGCGAGCTCGCCATCGTCCGGCTCGCTCGAAAGACCGTAGGCAAACGCCGCGGCGCGGCGAACGCGTGGCTCCGCCATCGTCGGCACGTCGGCGGTGGCGCACCCGCGAAGCAAGATGTGCCCCGCGGTCCAGCCGCCGACACCTCGCAGCAGGCTCAGCTGCGAGAGCGCCTCGTCGACATCGAGCGCGCGGAGGCGATCGGCGTCGAGCTTGCCGTCGAGGGCCGCCAGCGCGATGCCGCGGAGCCGCTCCCACTTCTCTTCCGAGACGAAGGGGCTCCGCTCGGCGGACAAGAGCGTCTCGGGCGACGGGAACGCCTGCATCGTCTGCCCCGCCACCTCGACTGCGTCGCCGTGCTCGGCCGCGACCCGCGCGCGGATCGCCGCAGCCTGCTTCATCGCGATGCGCTGCGACAGGATGCCCCAAACCGCCGCCTCGTAAGGCGACGCAAAGCAGACGGGACGAAAACCCGGCAGCGTCTGCTGGATCGACCCGATGGCGGGCTCGCGCTCGCCGAGGCGCGCAAAATCGGTCGCGTCGTAGTCGAGCGATAGGATGCGCGCCGCCTGCGCCTTCACCTTGTCGACGTCACGGGCGTCGTGGGCACCGCCGCTGATCTCACCGTGGATGTCGCCGTTGCCCACTTCCCGCAGCGCGACGCCAACCGGCGCGAACGTGCCGTCGAGGCGGAAGACGAGACGGAGGATGTCGGCGTCGCTGCTCGCGCTGCCGGCGGCCGGCGTGAACGAGCAGAAGAACCGCTGGGAGGCGGCGAGCGCGTAAGGACCGCGTGGCTGGAGGACGAAGGTCTTCATGTCTCCAAGACTGGCCGACGCCTCTGACAGGATATTGTCAGGTTAGACGCCGGCGCTTCATTTGCGCCCGCGACGTGGCGAGCAGGGGACGGAGGTGGATCCCGGTAAAGGAGCTGTCGTTCTTCGCGATCTCCTCGGGGGTGCCCACGGCGACGACCTTCCCGCCCCCCGCGCCGCCCTCGGGCCCCATGTCGACGACCCAGTCCGCGCACTTGATGACATCGAGGTTGTGCTCGATGACGACGACGGTGTTGCCGGCCTCGACGAGGCGCTGCAAGACGGCGAGCAGCTTCACGATGTCGTCCATGTGGAGGCCGGTCGTGGGCTCGTCGAGCACGTAGAGTGTGCGCCCCGTCTGCACCTTGCCGAGCTCGCGCGAGAGCTTCACGCGCTGCGCCTCGCCGCCGCTCAATGTCGGCGCCGGCTGGCCGAGCTTCATGTAACCGAGACCGACTTGGCAGAGCGTCTCGAGCACGCGCTTGACGATAGGGAACGCTTTGAACAGCTCGCGGCACTCCTCGACGCTCGACTCGAGCACGTCGTAGATGCTCTTGCCTTTGAACTTCACTTCGAGGGTTTCGGCGTTGTAGCGCTTGGTGGCGCACGCCTCGCACGGAACCCAGACGTCGGCGAGAAAATGCATCTCGACCTTCACGGTGCCGCCGCCGCAGCACGACTCGCAGCGGCCGCCCTTCACGTTGAAGCTGAATCGCCCCGCGGTCCATCCGCGTGCACGTGCATCGGGGAGCTGCGCGAAGATCTCGCGGACCTGATCGAACACCTTCGTGTACGTCCCGGGGTTCGAGCGTGGCGTGCGCCCGATGGGCTGCTGATCGATTGCGATCACTTTGTCGAACGCGTCGAGCCCTTCGATCTTGCGGTGTGCGCCCACGGGATCGGAGCTGTCGTGGAGCAGTCGACCGAGCGCCGGCAGCAAGATGCCATTGACGAGTGAGCTCTTGCCCGCGCCGCTCACGCCGGTGACTGCAGTGAAGGTGCCCACCGGAAAGCGCACGTCGACGTTCTGGAGGTTGTGCTCCTTCGCGCCGAGGATGCCGAGCCACGCGCCCTTCGCGGCGGAGCGGCGCGAGGTAGGGACCTCGATGCGCTTCTTGCCCGAGAGGTAGAGGCCGGTGAGGCTCGAGCTCACGGCGAGCGCCGCCGGCGTTCCGCTGAAGGTCGCTTTGCCCCCGAGGTGACCTGCGCCCGGGCCGAAGTCGACGACGTGATCCGCCGCGCGGATGGTCTCCTCGTCGTGCTCGACGACGATGACGCTGTTACCGAGATCGCGAAGCCGGCACAAGGTCGCGAGCAAGCGCGCGTTGTCGCGCGCGTGGAGCCCGATGCTCGGCTCGTCGAGCACGTACATCACGCCGGAGAGCTCGCTGCCGAGCTGGCTCGCGAGACGAATGCGTTGGGCCTCGCCGCCGCTGAGCGTGGGGCCCGAGCGCTCGAGCGTGAGGTAGTCGAGGCCGACGTCGAGCAGGAACCGAAGCCGGCTCGTGATCTCCCGGAGCGCGCCCTCGGCGATCGCGCGCGCCTCGGTGGGGAGCTTCTTCGCGATCGCGTCGAAGTGAGCCGACACCGCCGCGACGGTCATCCCGGTGGCGTCGCTGATCGATTTGTTCGCGACGCGGACAGCCAGTGTCTCGGGGCGGAGGCGCTTGCCGCCGCAGGCATCGCACGGAAGCTCGCGCAGGTAACGGCGGTAGACGTCGCGCGCTGCTTCCGAGGCGGTGTCGCGAAACTTGCGCTCGATGTTGGGGACGACGCCCTCGTAGCTCATCGCCCACGTGCCCTTGCTCGCGGACGTCTTGCTACCCCACTTCATCGTGATCTTCGCGGCGTCCTTGCCCGCGCCGTAGAGCACGAGGCGCTGCTTCGCTTTTGGAAGATCCTGCCATGGCGCGTCGAGGTCGACACCGAACGCTTTGGCGACGCCATCGACGACGCGCACCGTCCAGCCCTCGCCGCGCGCCATCGCCGGAGCCCACGGTGCGATCGCACCGTCGCGGATCGACAACGTGGGGTTGGCGATCACGAGATCGGGATCGACGTCGTTGCGCCTGCCGAGCCCGGTGCACACGCTGCACATGCCGAGCGGCGAGTTGAAGCTGAATCGCGCCGGCGTGAGCTCGGGGAACGACACGCCGCAGCACGCGCGCGCCTGGCTGTACGCGGTCTCCGTCGTCTTGGCGCCATCGACGATCTCGATCGAGAGCTCGCCCTTCCCTTCGGTGAGCGCGAGCTCGATGGCTTCAGCGATGCGCGGACGCTCGCCTTCCTTCACGACCACGCGATCGACGACGAGGAAGATCGTGTGCTTCTTCTTCTTGTCGAGCGCGAGCGCGTCCGCGTCCTCGAGCGCGACGACCTTGCCGTCGATCCGCACACGCGCAAAACCGCGCGTGCGCAGCTCCGCGAAGAGCTCTCGGAACTCGCCTTTACGGTGTACGACGAGCGGCGCGAGCACGACGAGCTTGGTGCCCGTGGGGAGCGCGAGGACCTCTCGCGTGATCGACTGCGGTCCGCGTGACGTGACGAGCTTCCCGCAGGTATGGCAGTGCTGCTCGCCGATCTTCGCGTACAGCACGCGCAGGTAGTCGTAGATCTCGGTGATGGTCCCGACGGTCGAGCGCGGGTTCGACGAAGCGCTCTTCTGCTCGATCGCGATCGTAGGCGACAGCCCGCGGAGGTGATCGACCTTGGGCCGCTCGAGCTGCCCGAGAAACTGGCGCGCGTAGGCGCTGAGCGTCTCGACGTAGCGGCGCTGCCCCTCGGCGTAGAGCGTATCGAACGCGAGCGACGATTTTCCGGATCCACTCGGCCCCGTAAAGACCACCAGCTGCCGCTTGGGGATCGACAGATGATCGATCGACAGGTTGTGCTCACGCGCGCCGATCACCTCGACGAAGTCAGGCTCGCGAGCGGCGCGAGCTCGCACGCCACGACCAGAAGCTCCATCACGAGGCATCGCGCCGATCTAGCACACCCGACTTCGGAGACCGCTCGCATGCGGTAAACTCAGGCCATGGCAAAGACGCCTCGAAGCCACGTCGACGATCTGCGCGGCGCCACGAAGCTCGCGGTCGAGGCGACGACGAGCGTGACCGATCTGGTTCAGGCGATGCACGTCACCATCGCCGGCGGCCCGGATCTCCTCGGTCGGCCGCTCGCCGGGCCCGCGCGGCTGATCACCGGGCTCGTGTACGGCACCATTCGGGGCGTCACGAAAATCGTGGGGACGGGCATCGACGCGGCGCTCGCGCAGCTCGCTCCCCTTCTCGGCGAGAGCGCGCCGGGTGTCGAGCGCGAAGCCGTGCTCGCGGTTCTGAACGGAGTGCTCGGTGATTACTTGAGCGAGACGAAGAACCCGCTCGCGATCCAGATGCGGCTCTTCCACGACGGCCACCCCCTCGAGCTCGAATCGAGCGCGCTCCGCGCCGCGCTTCCGCACGCGGGCAAACGGCTTCTCGTGCTGGTCCACGGCTCGTGCATGAACGATCGCCAATGGACCCGCCAGGGCCACGACCACGGCGCCAAGCTCGCCAACGATCACGGCTACACGCCCGTCTACCTCCACTACAACAGCGGCCTCCACGTCTCCGCGAACGGACGCGCGTTCGCCGACCTTCTCGAGCAGCTCGTTCGCGCATGGCCAGAGCCCGTCGACGAAATCGCGATCCTCGGCCACAGCATGGGCGGCCTGGTGGCGCGTAGCGCATGCCACTTCGCCGACGCCGCGCACCTCACATGGCGTCCGCTGTTGCAAAAGCTCGTGTGCATAGGGACACCGCACCACGGTGCGCCCCTCGAACGCGGCGGAAGTTGGGTCGACCTGCTTCTCGGCGTGAGCCGCTACAGCGCGCCGCTCGCCCGCCTCGGAAAAATCCGCAGCGCCGGTGTGACGGACCTTCGCTTCGGCAGTGTCCTCGACGAGCACTGGGAGGGACGCGATCGCTTCGCCTTCGCAGGAGACAGCCGACGCGAGCTCACCCTCCCCGCCGGCGTGAAGTGCTACGCGCTCGCCGGCACGACGAGCCCAGACCCAGGTCCCGGCGCCGCCCCCGGCGAAAAGCTCTCCAGCGATGGCATGGTCCCCGTCGATAGCGCGCTCGGCCGCCACGCGAGCCCCGAGCTCACCTTGCTGTTCCCCGAAGCGCACACGGCGATCGCTTACGGCACGAGCCACCTCCAGCTCCTCGACCGCGCCGCGGTCTACGACACGCTCCACGCGTGGCTGAGCGACGGACGCTGATCCCGCGTCGGCGTCACCCGCACCTGGCGTCACCGCGTCGGCGTCACCCGCACCCGTGCCGCCCCTTCCCCTCGTAAAGCGCGTGCCACGCGGGATCGTGAAGCGCCCGCCGCATGCGGTGGAGCATCTCCGCAGCCTCGCAGACCGTCGTCAGGTTCTCGTCCCATTCCGCGCGCGTATTGCGTGATTTGTCGAGCGGCCAGAAGGCCCGCACCATCCGGCGTGCAGCGCCGCGATCGATCAGCTTGTGCCGCGCCTTGGCGAGACACTCCTTCCCCTTCTCCGTGAGCCGCACGCCACACGTGCGCCCCTTGTCGTCGCGCAGGCGAACGAGAAGCTCGAGTCGCTCGAGTGAAGTCACCATCCGGCTGATCGTCGGCGCAGACACGCCGAGGTATTCCTTCAGCCAACACTGCCGCGCCCACCCACTCGGGCACCGACGATGTAGCGCGTTCATCAAATCGAACCGCGCCGGCGTGAGCCCAAATTCCTCAGTAAGCCGCAACCCACCCTCGATGCTCATATGAAACGCGCGCTTGAGCGAAAACATCACGGCATCCATGTCGACCTCCGAGCTCCCCTCAGCACACCGCGTGCCGCCCGGCCCGCCCCCGAATCCGACGCGCCCCCGATCCAATTTCGACGCGCCCTATAGCTGGAATTAGCAAGCTAACCCTTGGTACACGGCGTTTCGTGGGAGCGGGATTTGGGGGGGGCGGCCTGTCTTGGACCGGGGCGAGACGTCCGCGGGACGGTTTGGGCGCGGGGCGATGTGCTCGCCGAAAGGGTGGAGAGCGCGGGACAGCGGTCGCGGAGGGTCGTGATGCCGCGGGAGCCTCCTACGCAGATGCGGAGGCCCTCGAAGCGCGGGAGGTAGGCCAGCGGCGGCGGATCGCGGCGGTTGCCTTGCGTCATGCGGAGAAGGACCTGTCGGCGATCGAGATCGTATTCGGCTTCGTAGGTGGCGTCGCCCACGCTTACGCGTACTGGGAACTCGCGTTCGAGGAGGGAGAGCGATTCGTAGGGGAGCTCGCGCGGGATCAGGTCGGTTGGCGAGAGCAGGGCTAGGTCATCGCCACTCTCGACGCCGAGCTCAAGGAGGCGTGCGAGCACCCAGTCTTCTAGCGCCGGCACCGGCGTCGACGAGGCGACACCCGCACGGTGACCGCGCGTCGCCAGCTGAGCGGCGAGCGACGTGAGCGCCAGACGCGACTGGGTTGTCTTCAGCGTGCCGCGAAAGAGGCTGCCGCGGAGAAAGAGCTGTGCGATCGCGGCGCGCGCGACTTCGCCTTGGGGGACTTCGTCACGTGTGGCGATCACACGCTTCGCGTACACGCGCTCTACCGAGGCCAGCACGCGGCCGGACTCGAGGCGCACCGCGCTAAGGCGATCGTGACCGAGACCCGTATGTGCCATCGTTGCGAACAACACCACC
>CAXSGV010000237.1:0-607 GCA_964236615.1 uncultured Polyangiaceae bacterium | reverse complement strand
CGTCGCACACGTGATGAGGACGCGGGTATCGCGCCCCGAGCCAAGCGCGTGGGTCTCGAAGACGACGAGCGCCTCGACGTTCTTGAGGTTGTGCGCTGCGCTGTCGCGCGCGAGCTCGAGCTCGGTGCCGCCGTTGCTGAAGAAGCGATCGCGACCGCGCGTGCGCACGACGTGCACGCTACGTGGGTCGGCCCCCATCGCGGCGCGCGCGAGCGCGGCGGCGTCGACCTCGGCCTCCGCCTCGCGGTGGTGTGCGGCAGAGTCGCTGAGACCGTGAACGCGGCGGAGGCGGCCTCGCATGCGACGTGCCTCCTCGACGACGAAGCCGGAGATGCGGTGCACCTCGGGGCGACCGATGCGCACGGCGCGTACGAGCGCCGTAACGTCGCAACCGGCGAGGCGCAGATCGTCGTGTGGGTCTTCGGGCGGCGCGCCGGGCAGGAACATGGGTCGACCGACGCCAAGCGCCGCCACCAGATCGATCGCGTCATCGAGGCAGCCGGTGCGCGCGGCTTCGAGGAGGAGACGCGCGAGCTTCGGATCGAACAAAAACACGAACAGCACACAACCAACATCAATCAACATTCCGTCAGCGTCCAGCACGCCC
>CAXSGV010000236.1:0-10160 GCA_964236615.1 uncultured Polyangiaceae bacterium | reverse complement strand
GATCACCCCGCGCGTGACGGCCGTCGTGCGCGCCGTTCTCGGTGGTGGTCACGCCGACCTCGACGACGTCGTGCAGCTCTCCTTGATGCTCTTCGTCGATGCGCTTCCGTCGTTCCGCGGCGAGTGTGCGCCGAGCGGATTCGCAGCGCGGATTGCGGCCCGCACGGCGCTGCGAGCGCGTCGGCGCGCGCGCGTTCGCCAGGGCCACACGACGGCGCTCGAGACCGAGGCGTCATTCGTCTCGCCGCACGCAGCGCCCGACGAAGCGGCGTCGTCGCAGCACCGCATGGAGCTCACGCGCCAGCTTCTCGATCGGCTCCCCGAAGAGCAGGCCGAATGCCTCACGCAACGCATCGTTCTCGGCTGGTCGCTCGAGGAGATCGCACAATCGAGCAGCGCGCCCGTGAACACGGTGCGCAGCCGCATTCGTCTCGCGAAGACCGCGCTGCGCCGCGCGATCGAAGCGGACCCCGTGCTCGTCGCCTCACTCAGCCTGTGAGAGCAATCAAGCATCCCTCGAGCACCGTTCTCGAAGCTCTCGCGTGCGACGACGCGACCGACTCCGTGCGCGCCCACGTCGCCCGTTGCCTCCCCTGCCGCGCCTTCGTCGCTCGGGCTTCCTCCTACCGGGCCGCGTCGCATACGAGCGATGCGCGGTCGATGGCGTGGTGCGTGGGGGCGACACGCGATAGCTCGGTGCGCCTCGTCGGCCTCCCGCTCGGCGTACCGCGTCGGCTCTCCGGCTGGCAGGGCTGACTTTCGGAAATCGATCGTGCAGGAGGCGAGTCGGTGATCGCTCGCGCGTCGCGACGTGCACAGCGCTTGTAGTCTCCACCCTTTGCTCCGAGGAGGTTTCCCCCACATGCGCGACCATGAAAACCGTCTTACCCGCGACCTCAAGGCACTCGCCAAGCTGACGAACCGCCGCGACATGCTGCGCATGCTCGGCGGCGTGAGCCTCATCCCGATCGTGGGCTGCGGCTCGAGCACCTTGGCCACCGCGCTCGACGGCGGCGCCACGAGCCCGGACGGCGGCACGACCCCCGGCACCGACGGCGCAGCCAGCGGGACGTGCTCCGAGATCCCGGAGGAGACGGGGGGACCCTACCCGGGCGATGGCACGAACGGACCGAATGCGCTCACGACCAGCGGCATCGTGCGCAGCGACATCACGACGAGCTTCGGCACCCTGAACGGCACCGCCGCTGGCATCCCGTTGACGGTCGAGCTCAATCTCGTCGACGTGGCGAAGAGCTGCGCGCCACTGGCGGGCTACGCCATCTACGCGTGGCACTGCGATCGCGAGGGCAACTACTCGCTCTACACGATCCAAGCGCAGAACTACCTGCGCGGCGTGCAAGAGACCGACGCGAACGGCAAGGTCACGTTCAAGACGATCTTCCCCGCGGCCTATCCCGGGCGATGGCCACACATCCACTTCGAGATCTTCGCGAGCCTCGCCGACGCCACGACGGCGGGCGCCAAGGTGAAGACGTCGCAGCTCGCGCTCCCGCAGGAGGCGTGCGATCTCGTCTTCGCCACGGCGGGTTACGAGAAAAGCATCAACAACATGAAGCAGACCACGCTCGCGCGGGACAACGTCTTCAGCGACGGCGCGACGTTGCAGCTGCCCACGGTCACCGGCAACGTGACCGACGGCTTCGTCGCGAAGCTCTCCGTCGGCGTCTGAACGAGGCGTCCGCGGGGGCGTCCGCGAAGGCGCGCGGAACCTGCATAGTATGAGATTGTCTGCCCGCCCATGCGGACCCGATCTCGTGTTTCTCGCCCTGCAGGACCTCTCCTAGCGGGCTTGGCGCTCGCTCTCGTGTTCGTCGCGTCACCCGCGAGAGAGCAGGTCTCGGATCCGGCCGCCCGGGGCCTCGCGTTCTTCGTGCATGCGCCTTCGAGCGTCATCGCGGGGACGAAGATGCCGATCGACATCGAAGCGCTCGGTTTCGCGACGGTGACGTCGGCCGCGCCCCTCGCAGGCGCCGCAATCGAGGTCGCGTGGGACGCCGAATCGCTCGACGAGACGGCCGCCGCCCCGCCGTCGGTCACGGCGACCAGCGACGCCAAGGGGCGCACCCACCTCGAGCTTCCGGTGCCGCCCGGCGACGGTCGCAAGATGAGGCTCCTCGTCGGACTCAAGCACGGCGGACACGCGCGCACCGAGTCGCTCGAGATCGCGCGGCTCGAAGAGCACAAGGTCGAGCTCCATGTTTCGGAGTCCGACGTGGTCCCCGGCGGGGCAATCACCGCTTGGACGCGCGTCGCGCGCACGGCCGACGGACTCCCGATCCAGGCGCAGCCCGTCGATGTCGAGCTCCTCGAAGGCTCGTTCGCGCGCTGGAGCGAGCGCGTGACCACCGACGCGTCGGGAATGGCGGTCTTGCGCGTCCCGATCCCGCGCACCGACGAGGCCGGTTGGACCTGGACGCTTCGCGCGACCGCGGTGCGTGGAAGCGGGCGTCGCACGATCTCCACGACGCTCACGCCACGCGACGAGACCCCCGGAACGCCCACGATCCGCGCGGAGTGGGAGCGCGCGTCCGCGATCGCCGGCGACGTCGTGCCGTATGTCGTGCACGTGCGCGATGCGAGCCATCACCCAATCGCCGGCCTCGAGGTTCGCACCTGGGTGGGCCCGAAAGGCACCGCAGCGCCCACCGACGAAGCGGAGTGGAAGAGGGTCACGACCCTCGCGACGACGGACGCGAACGGCACCGTGCACGGCACGGGCAAGACGCCGACTTTGATTCCGCGCGGCGCTACCAAGGAGCTGCAGCTCGTGGTGCGTGCGATCGTCGAGGCCCGCGCGATCGAAGAGAAGGCCTCGATCGAGGTCGGCGCACAGACCGCCACCGTCGAGGTGATGCCGGAGGCGCCTGCGCTCGTGCCCGGCATCGACGAGCGAGCGCTCGTGCGGATCGTCGATGGCCGCGGCGACGGCGTCGTGGGCGATTTCGTCGTCGAAGGGGATGGCCTCAAAGAGACGGTGAAGACGAACGCCGCTGGCGAAGCGGAGCTCGTGTGGCACGTGCCCGAGGGGATCGGCGCAAAGCGCGACGTCGGTCCTTGCGCGGGGGGCGTCGCCGCCGCGGTACGCATTCGCTCCGTCGACGGAAAAAAGGGCCCCTTCGACACGTGCGTGTCGGTCGACCGCGAAGCGGCAGGCCTCGTGCGCACGGCGCGTCCGTTCGCGCGCGCCGGCGAGCGCATTCACCTCGACGTGGTGTCGCCGAAAAAGGCTCGCGTGGGTGGAAGCTCGTGGAGCGTGCTCGTGACCTCACCGAGCGGCGCGGTGACGGCGAGCGGCTGGATCGACGCCGCGGGTGGCGACATCACGCTCGGCGCAGGCGATCCCGGAACGTGGCAGATCACGGTCGCATCACCGCAGAGCAACGCGAAGGCGCACGTGCTCGGTCACGCACTCGTCGTCGGTCCGAGCATCCTCCCCTCCCTCGCTGCCAAGGTCTCCGGCGGACGCCTCGTCCCCGGCGGTCGCGCCGAGATCGACGCGGAGCTCACCGATGATCACGGCAAGCCCTTGCAAGGCTCGGTGTCCGCGGTCCTCATCGACGCCGAGGGCGGCGGAAATCTGGATTCGCTCGGCCGTCTCGACACGCAGTCACTCCTCTGCGGCGCAGCCGGGATCGAAAGCACGTCGTGCGCGAAGTTCATCGTCGGTGACCCGGCGCTCGACGCCACTGCGCGCGCCTCGCTCAACGTCCACACGCCCGCGATCGCGCCGCTGCTCGATCCGGCTGGCACCGCGAAGTACGAGCTCCAGAAGTCCTTCTCCGACGTCCTCCACTCGCTCGAGGGTGCGATCCTCGAGTCGACGAAGACGCCCGACGCGCTCGGCGACGTGCGGCGGAAATCGGTGCGCGGATGGGAGTGGAACCCCGAGCTGATGACGCTCGTCACGGCTTCGATGGAGACGCCTCCGCTCACGCCCGGTGGGGAGCCGATCGCGCTCGGCGATCTGCTCGCCGTCGATCCACAGGTCACCTTCGACGTCGCCGCACGACGCGTCACGCGGCTCAAGCTGTTTCGCGTGCTCGTCGCGGTGCGCGCCTTTCGGAAGGAGCACGCGCTCGATCCGGGCGAGCCCGCGTGGAAGAGCCCGAACGCGCTCCTTCGTCGCCTCGTGCACGACGGCGGAATGGCGGACACCGATCTCCTCGACCCGTGGGGCGGCACGATCCAGTTCGTACCCGCGAACGGCCCCGGGACGCCCTTTCTCGATGTGGCGCGTGGCTTCTCGCTGCATGCACCGGGTCCCGATGGCGTGCTCGGCTCCGGCGACGACGTGAAGGATCCCTTCGAGCGCGTCGTACGCTCGAAGAGCCCATACGCCGACAGCATGGGCGAGGACCGCCTGGTCGACGCCAAGCTCGAGATGGAAGTGAGCGACTCGACGGTCGACGGCTGGCAGGCGTTGATGGACTCGCTCACGGGCGCCACGCTCGGCAACATCGGCACCATCGGTCACGGCGGCGGCGGTGGCACTGGCCAGGGATTCGGCTCAGGGCACGGCCGGCTCGGCGGCTCGGCGACGACGCGCGGTCCGACGCTCGCGCTCGCGACCGGCGCCGCGTTCTGGTCACCACCGATCCGCACCGACGCGCGTGGTCACGTTCACTTCTCGGTTCCGCTCGAGTCGATCGAGACGACGTACCGCCTCGGGCTCGTGGCCTCCCCGGACATGTCGACGCCGGCGTCGACCACACTCGACATCTCCACGTCGCTGCCGCTGTCGGCCATCATCGACACAGGCACGAGCATGATCGTCGGCGACACGGTCGACGCGCGTGTCGTCTTTCGCAACCGCACGGCGCAGGCCGTACGCGCGAACCTCGATGCGGCCGCGAGCGGTGTGGCCGTCCTCGTGTCGGGCTTGCCCAAGACAATCGACGTCCCCGCGAACGGCAGCGCGTCGGCTGCGGTCCGCCTGTCGTCCAAGACCATCGGCAGCGGTGGGCTCATCGTGAAGATCGCGGCGCCGGGCGTGCGCGAGGACGTCGTGCAGCACCTCTTCGAGGTCCGCCCTGCAGGTGTTCCGATCGCACGCACGCACGCGCAGCTCGTGAGCAGCGAGGCCGAGCTCGAGGTGCATCCGGAGGTCGGTCAGATCGTGACCGGCCGGGCGCAGCTCGTGGTCGAGCGCGGCCTCGAGGAGCCCCTTCGCGCCGCTTTGCGCTCGCTCAACCCCGATCATCTGACGTCGCTGTCCGCGCTCGCCGATGCCGTCGAGACCGCGAGCCGCATCCAGCGCTGGTCGATTGCCAAGGACGGCGCCACCGCGCCCCTCGCGCTCGAGGCGACCACCGTGCTCGGCCGCGCGCGGGGCCGCTTCGAGCAGTACGGCGGCAACGACCACGCGATGTTCGCCGCCGAGCGCGCACGCGTCGTTGCGTTCTCGCCGACCGACGCCGAAACACCAGCGGATCCGAAGGCGCCGCGTCCCAAAAAAGACACCGCCCCCAAGAGCGACGCGGTGTGTCTGCCGCTCCCGACCGAGCTCGTCGACATGGCACCGGCGCTCGAGGCCGAGCCCCCGCGTGGCTCCGGCGATCTGCTCGCGTGCTGGGATCAGACGGTGTCGAACGCAGTCGAAGCGATCACGACCAAGGGCGACGTCGCGCAGCTCGCGCGCGCCATCCTCGCGCTCGCCGATCGCCCCCACCG
Organism: uncultured Polyangiaceae bacterium; assembly: GCA_964236615.1. Lineage (GTDB taxonomy): Bacteria > Myxococcota_A > Polyangia > Polyangiales > Polyangiaceae > CAXSGV01. The sequence continues at coordinate 4,469 of CAXSGV010000236.1, read as the reverse complement.
CGCAGTACAGACCGCGAGCCTCGTCGAACGCTTGCAGAATGCAGTCAAAATGAACGCCCGCGGAGATGTGATCCTTCCGCCCGAGGTTCGCACCCGCGAGGCCCGCGTCCTCGTGCACGCGGCGCTCCTTCGCGGCGCGACGCTCGGCAAACAGAAGGCCCCGGTCGACCGCCTTTACGGCTGGCTGATCGTCGATCGGGACGCGGAGGGCGGCTACGGCTCGCCGCTGGCGACGCGTTCGGCGGTCGCGGCCATGCTCGGCTCGCCGCTCACGACGAGCGGCCCGAGCAAGGTCGTCGTCGTGACCGACAAGGGGGAGCAACGCTTCGACGTCCCAGCCTCGGGGCGCATCGTGATCCCACTCGCCTCCAACGCGGAGCGCGTCAGCCTGCGCGCGGAGGGCGCCCCCTTTCTCGCGCGCTTCGAGCGGCCGCTGCTTCGTCTCTTCACGAACCCACCCTCGAGCTCGGAGAGCCCGCTCAAGCTCACGGTCGGCTGGCCGAGCGACGCCCGCGCCGGTACTGTCGGCACGATGCGCGTCGTCGTTCGCTCGTCGCTCCGTAAGCCGGCGCACTTCGACGTCCGCGTCCCCTTGCCTCCGGGCGTCACGCTCGCCGCAAAGGTGGACGGCGTACGTCAGGTGCAAGGCGTGGCGCTCATCCGGCGCCCGATCGAAGGCGGCACCGAACGCGTGGTCGAGATCCCGGTACGATTCGGGCTTGCCGGCCGCGTGACGATTCCCGAGGCCTCCGCCACGGTGGCGCTGGCCGACTACGAGATGGCCATCGCGCCGTCGCAGCCTTACACCATTCGCTGATTGCCATGCCGACCCAGACCAAGGCCTCGCTCCGCTTCGACAAACCCAACGGCCCCACGCTCGACGCGCTCTTGATGCTGCACGCGAAGAAAGCGTCGTGGGACCAAGAGCTCTTGCAGCTCGTCGTCGACGACGACGACATTCCGACCTACTGCCGCGAGGAGTACTCGATTGAGGTTCTCGGGCGATCGCACGATGGGCTCGCCTACTTCGGCGTGCCGCTCGTGTCTGCCGCGCCGACCGTCGATCAGCGCCCGATCGTGCTCGTCGACAACAAGGGGACCGATCCCGAGGTCGTGGCGAAAAACCTCGCCGAGTTCCTCTCGATGCTCGCCTACTCGCCGGCCACGTGGGGCGACTCGAAGGCCACATGGAAGAAGTGCGCCGCCGAGAGCCTGGCGAGCTACCCCGAGGACGTACCGCGTCTGCGGGAGCTGCTGACCGAGATCCCTGGCGTCGTGGTTCCGGACGAGCCGTGGAAGCTGCAGACGCAGCTCCCGACGGTGTCCTTCCTCCCGCTACCGGGCAGCGATGCGTCCGCGCGCGCGAGCAGCGAGGCGCTCACCGAGCGTATCAAGAAGATCTTCACCACCGAGATGCGCGGCCTCGACCTGCTGCTCGTGTTCGACGAAGTGACCTACGACGACGAGGTGACGCGCGTTTGCTTGATCCTCGACGCGCCCACCGAAGTCCGCTCCGTGCTCGCCGCTCATCCCCTCGTTCGCGCGCCGCTCGCCGCGTTTCTCGCGCACGTTCGACGCGAGCTGCCCGAACGCAAATTCAAGATCGCCCTCAGCCTCGAGAGCCTCGCCGAAGCGGGGTCCGACGACGTCGACCCGGGCCGTAGCCTGCGCATCGCCCTCAAGGTCGCGGGCAAGCCCGAGCTCTACTTCGAGCTGGCGAAGGCGAGAAAGAAGTGACCGACGCCGAGCGCGCCGCCTGGCGAGAGAATCCGAACGTCGCCGGCCCGGCGTCGATGCTCCTCTACATCCACGATCACTTTCGCGCCGCGGGCAGTCGTCTCCGCTCACTCGTGACCGCCGGTGCCGACTTCGCGACCGTGGCACGCGAATTTCGCCCGCTCGCCGAGGTGCTTCATCTCCACCACCACGCCGAAGAAGCAACGCTCTTCCCGGCAGTGTTGCGCGCGACCGGCGTCGCGCCCGAGCAGCTCGTCCTCGATCACGCCGAGCTCACACGCGCGATCGCGGCCGTCGAAGCGAGCCTCACCAGCACCGCGTCGCCTGCTGCGATCGCGGAAGCCGTCACGACGTTCGACGACGTGCTCACAGCTCACCTCGAGCGCGAGGAGCAGCTCGTGGTGCCGGTGTTGCTCGCCATGACGCCAGCCGAGGCCCACCACATGATGCACGGCGCATGAGAATCGCGACGTGGAACGTCAACTCGCTCAAAGCGCGCCTCGACAAAGTCGTCTGGTGGCTCGAGCGCGCGCGCCCCGACGTGCTCTTGCTGCAAGAGACCAAGCTCGCGGACACGGACCTCGACGTCGCGCGCGCCGCGCTCGACGGAGCCGGCTACGAGCTCGCGCACCGCGGCGAAGGCCGCTGGAACGGCGTCGCAATCGCGAGTCGCTGCGGCATCGAAGACGTGATCCAGAATTTCGATCCGATCTTCACCGAGGCCCGCTTCCTGTCGGCGGTCTGCGGCGGCGTTCGTGTCGCGACGCTCTACGCTCCCAACGGCCGCAGCGTCGCGTCCGAGCACTACGTCGCGAAGCTCGCGTGGTTCGAAGGTCTCGCTCAATGGCTCACGACGCGATCGCCTGACGAGGCGCTCGTGCTCGGCGGTGACTTCAACATCGCACCCAAGGACGACGATGTCTGGGACACGGTCGCGGTCCACGGCGGTACGCACGTGTCGCGCGCCGAGCGCGATGCCTTCGCGAAGCTCGTCGCGTGGGGCCTCGTCGACGCGTACCGCCAGGTCCACCCCGAGCCCAACCGCTACACCTGGTGGGACTACCGCGCGGGCTGTTTCCACAAGAACTTCGGTATGCGCATCGATCACCTTCTCGCCACGCGATCCGTCGCCAAGCGCGTCGTCGCGTCCGAGATCGATCGCGAGGCGCGCAAAGGAAAGCCGATCCCTTCCGACCACGCGCCGCTCACGATCGACATCGACGAGCCTGGTCTCGTGTTCGACGCTGGGTGGGCCGGCGCCGACGAGCGCGTCGCGGCGCGGCTTCGCCCGAAGGCCGCGGCGCCGTCCAAGAAGGTCTAACCTTCACCGCATGCGCGAGCCCGAGGCCGGCACCGTCGAACGTTGGGCGTGGGACTATGTCCTCACGACGACGCTCGCAGACAAGCTCGCGCTCGCGCCAATGCCCGCGCTCTGGGAGGTCGATCCGCCTTCGCGCCGCCTCTTGCAGCCGGGCCGCCCCGCCGAGCTTCGGATCCTCGAGAAGGCGAAAAAGACGCGCGGCCTCTCGACGCCGCGCGGGCGCGCACGGGCGCTCCATACGTTTCTGCATCACGAGCTCCAGGCCGCCGAGCTGATGGCGTGGGCGCTGCTGGCCTTTCCCGAAACGCCACGCGCGTTCCGCGAGGGGCTCGGCCGGATCGCGCTCGACGAGGTGCGGCACATGCGCCTCTACACGGCGCAGATCGAGAGGCTGGGCCATCGGGTCGGCGACTTCGGCGTGCGCGACTGGTTCTGGGAGCGCATCCCCACCTGCAAGGATCCTGCGTCCTTCGTCGCCGTCATGGGTCTCGGCTTCGAGAGCGCGAACCTCGAGCACACGGCATCTTTCGCCGCGCGCTTTCGCACCGCCGGCGACGAGGAGGGTGCACGGGTTCAGGAGGTCGTCGGCCGCGAAGAGATCGCGCACGTCCGCTTTGGCGCGCGCTGGTTCACCGAGCTCACCGGCGGTCTCGACTTCGACGCGTGGCGGCGCGCGCTTCCCGCACCTCTCTCACCCATGCTCATGCGCGGCCGTCCGCTCCAACGCGACGCCCGTGCGCGCGCCGGCTTCCCCGAAGACTTTCTCGACCAGCTCGACGCATGGCAACCCGACGACTTGCCTGGGTCCTGAACCTCGACGCCGATCTCGAGCTCGCCGCCGGTCCCGGCTACGAGCCGCGGAAGACCGTGCGCGCGGCGATGAAGCCGCACATCGCGCAGCTCACGGCTTCGCTCGTGGGTGACGACATGCTCGTGGACGACGCGTCGCCTCCAGGCAGCGCACAGGGCGCGCGCGGCCGCGCCTTTTGTCCGACGCCGCGCGCGATTGCGATCCTCGAGCACGCCGGGGCCGAGCCCGAGCCGCATCCGCCGCTCGACGTCCTTCGCCGCGTGAACTCGCGCGCGTTCGCGAGCGAGCTGGGGGCCACGTTGCCGGGCGCGGCGTTCGTCACGGACGCCGCGGTTCTTCGGCGCATGCTCCGCGTCGAGCCGCCGATCTCCTCGTCGCCGTCTGCGTCCTCCTGGTCGGATTCCTCGTCGCGACGCCGGCCGCGGCTGAACCGAGCAAGCCGATCGAGATTGCCCCGATCCAGGGTCCGGTCGAAATCGACCGCACCACGATCACCCAGGATGTCGCATTCAAGATCGACGCGCACGACCGGATGACGGTCCAGGTTCGCCTCGGCGGGCGCGGTCCATACCGCTTCCTGGTCGACACCGGCGCCGACCG
>CAXSGV010000235.1:2875-10166 GCA_964236615.1 uncultured Polyangiaceae bacterium | reverse complement strand
GAGGTCGGGAAGCCGATCGCCTCCTTCGCGCAGTGGCGCGCCACCTGCGCGTCGCGATCACCGAAGGCCCGCTCGTCGCGCACGACTCGGTCGTCGCCATCCTCGTGCTTGCCGTGTCGACCGATCTCGCCCGCGATTCTGCAGAAGGGACCGAAGCCCACGACGCCTCGCTCGCCGAGATCACCGCGCGGCCGGGAGCACTCGAATGCGCGGAGAGCGTCGTGCGCGCATGCGGCCTTTACGAGCCGCGAATCACGGCCGCGAACCTCGCGAGCAAGCCTTCGACATCGCCGCTTCGCTTCGCGCTCTTCGACGCTTGCGTGCGGCTCGCGGCGACACCGGCGATTGGTCCGTGGAGCGCAGCGCGTCTCGCCGACCTCGTCGAGCAGCTGGCGTCGAGCGAGCTCGGCGTCGCGTGGCGCACGGGCGGCTACATGCCGGACAACCTCGAGGCCGAGCGCTCCGAACGTCACCTCGCGGTGGTCGAGCGCGGACCGCTCGACGATCTCGTCGCCCGTGATCCACGCGAGCTCGCGTCGGCGATCGCGCGCCTTCAACGCGAGCCACGCGGCGGCGCAAGTCGTGCGCCACTCGACTCTTTCCTCGCCGATCTCACCCATCTCCTCGAGCGACGCGGCTCGCTCGTCGTCGCAATGAAAGAGCTCGATCCCGACGGCCAGCCGCTACCGACGTCACCGCCTTCCGAGCGACCGTCGTCGATGCCCGTGGATTGGACGCAGCCTAGCGTCGCGCCCAGCCTGGCCGACTCCTTCGAGCGCGGCCAAGTGCTCGGCTCACGCGTGCGAAACCTCGTCGCTCGCGGGGGTGAGCCTGCGCTCGACGCGATCGGTGCGGAGATGCTCCGCGTGCCCCTTCATCCGAACGCGAGCGCAGCGTTTGCCGAGATCCTCGCGCGCAGTGGCCGGCCTCGCGACGTGATTCGCCTCGTCACGTATTTCGCGATCGCACCGGATCCGCAGCTCGCGGCGCGCGCGCTGAGCGCGTGCGGTGCACCCGAGCTTCCCGCCGTCCTTCGAGGATGGCTGGAAGCGATGCTTCCTTCGGACGGGCAGCTCGCGCCTTTCGGCGACGATCCGTACACCTCGAGCACTGCGCGCCTCACCGCGTGCGTGGCCTCGCTCGCGCCGTACCCGCGCCTCTACAAAGCGGTGCACCCGCTCCTCCTCCGTGTGAGCGAGCGCCCGACGCCGAGCCCGAGTGGCATCTCCGCCGATTGAAGTAGAGCTCGGTCCCGCCGGCATCTGCCGGCATCACGCCGGTGGTCGCGCCGTACCGCTGACGCTCAGACCGGAATCACGCCGCGCTTGCGCGCCGGACGCTCCATCTTTTTGTGCCGCGCGAGCTCGAGCCCCCACACGATCGCCTTGCGGGTGTCACGCGGGTCGATGACCTCGTCGATGAGGCCCCAGCCCGCCACCTTGTAGACGTCGATGTTCTTCTGGATCTGATCGACGACCATCTTCTTCACTTCGGGCGACGGAGGCTCGTTTCCGTACAGCTTGCGCCCCGCGATGCCGACCATTCCCTCGGCGCCCATCACCGAGATCTCGCCCGAGGGCCACGACACGATGAGATCGGGCTCGTAAGCGCGGCCGCACATCACGTAGTAACCGGCGCCGTAGGCCTTGCGGATGACGACCGTGATCTTCGGCACGGTGGCCGCGCTCATCACATGAAGCATCTTCGCCCCGTGGCGGATGATGCCCGCGTGCTCGACCTTCGAGCCGACCATGAAGCCAGGCACGTCTTGCAAGAAGACGAGCGGAACGTTGAACGCGTCGCAGATCTGGATGAAGCGCGCGGCTTTGTCTGCCGAATCAACGTCGAGAATGCCGCCCAGATGCTTCGGCTGGTTCGCGACGATGCCGACGCTCTTGCCGCCGATACGCGCAAGGCAAGTGATGATGCTCTTGGCCCACTTCGGCTTGATGTCGAGAAAGTCGCCGTGGTCGACGAGCGAGCGAATCAACGCGTACATGTCGTAAGGCTTGCGCGTCGACTCGGGCAGGAGATCGAGTAGCGCTTCGTCGCGTCGATCGACTGGATCGGTAACGGGAAAATCGGGTGGAAGCTCGTCGCAGTTCGAGGGGAAGTACGAGAGGTACTTCTTGGTCGCTGCGATGGCCGCAGGATCGTCGTTGAACTCACCGTCGCCGACGCCGCTCACCTCCGAGTGCACCTTCGAGCCACCGAGCTCCTGCTCGCCGATCTCCTGGCCGGTGACGGCCTTCACGAGCGCGGGGCCCGCGAGCGCGAGGCTGCCGACGTTCTTCACCATCGGCACGTAGTCGGCGAGGCCAGGGATGTACGCCGTGCCCGCGGCGCCGGGGCCGACCATGGCCGCGACCTGCGGCACGACGCCGCTCATCACGACTTGCTCGCGGAACAGGTGCCCCGAGCCCGCGAACAACGAAAGCATGTCGGGATGACTCGAGCCAGGGTCGATGCGCGCGCCGCCGGAGTCGACGAACCACACGATCGGCCAGCGACCGCGGAGCGCCATCTGGCGAAGGCGCGTCACCTTCTCTTCGCCGGTGTAGCCGATGCTTCCGCCCTTCACCGTGAAGTCGTAGGCCGCGGCGCAGACCATGCGTCCGTCGACCTTGCCGAAGCCGGTGATGACGCCATCGGCCGCGGGCTTGTCAGTGCCGTCGGGGCCGGCAGCCAGCCCCATTTGCGTGCCGTGCGCGCCAATTTCGAAGTAGACGCCGTCGTCGAAGAACGACGTCAGGCGCTCGCGCGCGGTGAGCTTGTTGCGCGAATGCTGCTTCTCGACTTTGTCTTTCCCACCCATCTCGAGGATGTGCGCGCGGCGCGCCTCGAGATCGGCCACGAGCTCTCGCATCGTCGGCATTGGCTTTCCTCTTCCTTCGTGTCGGTACTTCTATTTCCCGGTCCAGACCGGAGCGCGCTTTTCGAGGAAGGCCATGAGCCCCTCGCGCGCGTCGTCGGTGCCGAGGCACTCGGCGAGGCGATCACGCAGCATCGGCAGCGCCTTCTCGAGCTCCATGTCGTCCTGCGCCGCGAACGCGCGCAATCCGAGCTTCATCGTGAGCGGGCTTTTGCTCACGACCTTGGCGATGAGCGCCTGCACCGCGGGCTCGAGCTCGGCGAGCGGTACGACGTCGCCGACGAGACCGAGCGCCTTGCCTTCGTCGATCGAAATTTTCTCGCCGAAGAGCATCATCTGCTGGAGGCGCCGCCGCGGGACGATGCGCGAGAGCACGGCCATGATCATCATCGGAAAGAGCCCGACGTTGATCTCGGGCGTCCCGAGCTGCGCGTCGCTCGCGGCCACGGCGAAGGTCGATGCGGCGACGATGCCCAGGCCGCCGCCCATCGCGTGTCCGTTCACCTTCGCGATGACGGGTTTGTCGCTCCTCACGAGCGCGAGGAGCAGGTCCGCGTAGTCGCCCTTGGCCGCGAGCGGCGGGCCGTCCGACTCCGAGGCGTTGGTCATCTGCGCAAAATCCCCACCGGCGCAGAAGGTCTTCCCTTCGCCTTCGATGACGATGACGCGCACCGCATCGTCGGCGTTCGCCTCGGCGAGCACGTGGAGCAGCTCGTTCGTCATCTGAAGGCCGATCGCGTTGCGACGCTCGGGGTTGTAGAGCTTGATGCGAAGCGCCGGCCCTTCGGTGGCGACGCGAATCTTCTGGAAGCTCTTGGCGGTCATGCTGGCGGTCATGCGGTTCTCGGGGCGCGATGCTAGCCCCGGGCCGAGGGAACGCCAACGTCGCGAAGCAGGTTCCGCGGCTGGCTCGGCAAGCTCTCAGCGGGCGGTGATCACCGCCGTCTCGGAGTTGAAACGCGGTGCTAGAAGAGGGCATGCGTGCAGGCGCGATTGGCTTGGTGTTGTTCGCTCTGCCGCTCGCGTGCGGGAAAGCATCGGAAGCAACGCCGGACGCCGGGCCCACGCAACCGACGGACGCACGCACAAGCCTCTGCCCGCAGGATGGACACGAGTCGAGCCCGCGTTCGAGGGGAAGTACGGCACGAAGCCGATGCTCCACGCGCAAGACGGGGCGTGTCCATCGGGTTGGGCGGCAGCCTGGGTCGAGCCTGGTTGCGACGAGCCTCGCGCGCCGTTCTGCACGTGCAACGATCTCACGAAGTGCGAACGGTCCGAGAACCTATGCGTTCAGTACAAATGCAGTTGCGGCGGGATTCTCGTCCCAGGCTGCGGTGTTTTTCGCGCTCCATTCGGCCGTGGTGTCCCGCGCGCGCGGTCATCGGAGGCCGGCACACCGCAAGCGGGTGACGGCTGCTCCTGAACGCGGGAACCAACTCGCCGACAAAACGCTAATCGTGCAGCCCACGAGCTCTCGACTCTCCAGTCAGCCGGGACGTTCGCGAATCGACAGAAGGCCGTGGTGTGCGCGCTGCCGACCTATGCGAGCAAGCCAGGTGCGTGGCTCGGGCAGCAGTAGATCGGTGCCGTTGGCTCGAAGTCACGGCATCCCGTGAAGGGCACCGCAGACGAGCAGATATCGAGCCCGCGCTCCTCGGGACGATGCTTCTTCAGGTTGTGAAGAACGTAGACGAGGCCGTTCCTCACCTCGCGCGGCGTCTTCATCTCGCGCGCGTGGTAGCGGCCCTTCCAGACGGTCCCGCGGCGCGGGCCGTTCGCCGTGCGCAAGACGCCGTTGATGCGGCGCGCGAGGCGAATCGAGCCCCCGTCTGCACCGAGAACTGCAGCACGCGAAACGAATCACGCAGCTTCGCCTCGGTGTTCGCAGACGCAATCGCACCGCAGATGACGCCGAAGAGCCCGCGCTCGCGCAGCGTCGGTAACCTTCCACGACGCGCATCGTCACATGCACGGGAAAGCGCCACCCATGCTGCGGGCGCGCGCGATGAGGGACACCGACGCGACGCCCGGTCTTCTTCATTCCTGCACCCGCGCGTTTGCCGCACCAGCTGCGCGGCGGTGCCGGGCGCGCATGGCGCATGGACAGCTCGAGCTGCTCCCCTTCTTGGGTCGCGCGATCGCCGTGGCGCCATCTTGAATCGGGCAGAATTTAGCGCATTCATGGATTCGCGCAGGGCCGTCCCCGTTGCGCGCCCGGGGTCTCGATTGCACACCACGACAACAGGTGGGAGCGCGACTCCCACGCCGATAAAAGGGAGCGGGTGGCGATTTGCGGGCACCGCCAAAGGGCGAAGCGAGGGCCGCCCTGCGCGCGCGGACGAAGCTTGCCAAGCGCGCCGTCTGACCTGCGTCCCCGGTGGCGAAGCGCCTAAGTCAGCGCGCGCGGGGCGGCCCAAGCGGAGTTACTGGCGGTGCCCGCAAATCGCCACCCGCTCGCGATCCGCATCCCTGCCACTCAGCTCCATGCCCTGAAGGAAACTGCGCGGTTCGGAAGAGAGCGGCCGGCGCCGTTCTAAGGCTTCGTCAGGCGGTCGCCTGCGCCTTTGCCTCGGCCTTGGGCGCCTTCGCGGCGAACGCGTCGAGCGAGAGGATCTTCTTCGCCTCCTCGACCGTGGCGACCTTGCGGCCGACGTCGCGCACCATGCGGGCCGCGACCTCGATGAGCGCACCGTTGGACGACGCCATCTCGCCGTTCGGCAAGTAGAGGTTGTCCTCGAGGCCCGCGCGGATGTTGCCGCCGAGCACGAGCGCCGTTCCGATCATGCGCCACTGGCAGCGCGAGATGCCGATGACCTCCCACTCGCTGCCCGGGGGCATCAGCTTCGTCTGCAGCTGCAGGCTCTCGACCGTGGCCGGAAGGCCGCCGAGCACGTTCAAGATGAACGAGAACTGGAGCGGCTTCTGCAAGACACCCATGTCGAGAAGCGGCCAGATGCCGTGGGTGTGGCCAGTGTCGAAGCACTCGAGCTCGGGCTTCACGCCGGCGGCGTTCATCGCCTCGAGCATCGTGATGATCTTCGAGTACGTATTCGGGAAGACCATGTCGAAGGCGAACGCCTTCTTCTTCTCCGAGTACTTCGAGTAGTTCATCGTGCCCATGTTGAGGGCCGCGATGTGAGGCCGGCTCTCCTTGATGTACGTGCACTGTTCGGTCGTGTCCTCGAGGATTGTGCCCGTCGAGAAGTTGAGGAGGATCGGGCAGCGCTTGACGATCTCTTCCTTGATTTGGGCGAACACTGCCGGGCTGAACGTCGGCGAGCCATCGTCATGCCGCGCATGGATGTGCACGACCGAGGCGCCGGCGTCGTACGCGCGCTTGGCCTCGTCGGCGATCTCGGCCGGCGTGTAGGGGATCGCCTGGCACTGCTTGCGGTTCGCGAGGACCCCGGTGAGCGCGCAGGTGATGACGCAGAGATCGGGATCGCGTTCGGCGACGCCGCGGTGGGTGCTGTCATTCATTCGAGCCTTCTCCTTCGTCGAGCTGCCGGCTGATCGCTGCCCGGAAGCGAGCGGTGATCTTGTTGACGATCTTCAATGTCTCTTTTGTCTCTGCGGCCGTGAGGCCGTCGAGGGCCTCTCGGAAGATGACGATCGGCTCGTGCGGGATCTCGCGCGCAAGCTTGCTCCCCTTCTCGGTAAGCCGGATGTAGACGACGCGCCGATCCTGGGTGGAGCGGATGCGCTCGACCAGCTCTTCACGCTCCATGCGATCGATGATGCCCGTCACGGTGCTGTTCTGCGCGCGGATGGCATCCGACAGCTCGGAGAGCGACAAATCACCCATCGACTCGAGCATCTTCACGACCGTGAGCTGCGGCCCCGTGAGGCTCGCGCGCGCTGCGATCTCCTTCGTGAGGCGACGGTTCTCCGTATAGAGGAACACGAGCGCCTTCAGGATCTCGTCGACCTCGCTCTTCGTGTCCTTTGGAGCTTCCTTGCCGCCGTTGTTTGCGGCCTCGGCTGTCGCTATCTTCTTCATCGCGCTCCACGATTCCCAAGCAGATGTTCCGCTAACTGAAGTTTCGTGTGCGAACCATACGACAAGACCGGGGCGCCCGCCGCCAAGATCGTCACCGCCCGTGTGCACGCATGCGTGCAATCTCACACGGCGCGGATGGGCGAGGGCTGGCTCTCGGCGCGCGTCGTGGTAAATGCCCGGGTCGCCTATGCCGTCCCAAGCTGAATTCAGGATCCCCGTCTCCGAGCTCGACGCCGCGGGGAGGGAATACCACTTCGTGATCCGCCCCGCGTGGGTGCGCGGCGCGCTCGAGGAGCACGAAGCGACCGCCACCGACGAAGAGGGCGCGATCGACGTGCGCGTCTCGAAGAGCGGCAACGACGTCATCGTGCACGGCACGATGGTCGCCGAGCTCGAAGCCGAGTGCGCGCGCTGTTTGA
>CAXSGV010000235.1:0-2865 GCA_964236615.1 uncultured Polyangiaceae bacterium | reverse complement strand
GCCCGTGAAGGTTCACGTTCACGGGCCGCTCAGCGTGCTGTTCGTGCCCGAGAAGTCCTTGAAGGCGCCGGGATCGGACGAGTACGAGATGTCGCCCGAGGAGGCCGATACCATCCCGTTCGATGGCGATACGGTGGTGCTGGACGACGTGGTTCGTGACGAGCTCGTCCTCGAAACCCCCATGATCCCCTTGTGCTCCGAGGACTGCCCGGGTATTAGCCCTCCTCCCCTTGGTGGGGCCGAAGTAGCGACCGGAGGCGACAAGCCTCTCGATCCGCGCCTCGCTCCCCTCCTCCGATTGAAGAAGTTGAGCAAGGAGTAGCGCACGTGGCAGTCCCGAAGCGACGTACCAGCCGAAGCAAGCGCAACATGCGCCGCGCCAACCACGACAAGGTCATCGCCCCGCAGCTCGTGGCGTGCGCCAACTGCGGCGAGCCTTCGACTCCGCACCGTGCGTGCCCGTCCTGTGGCCACTACAAAGGCCGCGCGGTGGACGCGCACAAGGCGGTCGCCGACAAGAAGCCCGAGTAGCTCAGAACCCCTCTGAGCGAATAAGGCCCTTGCCTCCCCGCCCTCCCGGTACCCGTATCCTCGGCACCGGGCATTTCCTGCCGCCCATCGTCCGGACGAACCTCGACCTCGAGAAGATGGTCGAGACGACCGACTCGTGGATCCGCGAGCGCACCGGCATCGCCGAGCGCCACATCGCGCCCGACGGGATGGTCACGAGCGACATGGCCACGGCCGCAGCGAAGAACGCGCTCGATGCCGCCGGCGTGAAGCCGAGCGAAGTCGACATGATCATCCTGGGCACGGTCACGCCCGACATGCCGATGCCCGCCACCGCGGCCTTCGTGCAGCAAAAGCTCGGCGCGCCCAACTGCCCGGCCTTCGATCTCAGCGCCGCGTGCGCCGGCTTCATCTATGGCCTCTCGATTGGCGACCAGTTCGTGCGCGGCGGGATGGCCAAACGTGTGCTCGTCATCGGCGTCGAGCTCTTGTCGCGCGTGGTCGACTGGTCCGATCGCACGACCTGCGTGCTCTTCGGCGACGGCGCCGGCGCGGTGGTGCTCGGCCCCAACGACGGCGACGATCGCGGCATCCTCACGACGCAGATCCACACCGACGGCTCGCTCGCGGGCTCGCTGATGATCCCGGGCGGCGGCAGCTTGAACCCGCAGTCGCAGATGGTGCTCGATCAAAAGCTGCACAAAGTGAAGATGAAGGGCCAGGACGTCTTCAAGGCCGCCGTGAAGAACTTGTATTCTGCAAGTCAGTCCGCGGTCGTCGAGGCGGGGCTCAAGAACTCCGACGTCGACTGGGTTTGCCCGCACCAGGCGAACCTTCGCATCATCGACCAGGTCGTGATGCGCGCCGACTACCGCCGCGAGAAGGTGCTCTCGAACATCGAGAAGGTCGGCAACACGTCGAGCGCGAGCATCCCGATTTTGCTCGACGAAAACGTACGCATCGGAAAGATCAAACCGCGCGACGTCGTGCTCATGTGCGCGCTCGGCGCGGGCATCAGCTGGGGAAGCGCCCTCGTCCGAATGTGAGCTGCTGCTTCGAACAAGGAGAGCCTCGATGACCATCGCGTGGTTGTTCCCCGGCCAGGGGTCGCAGTTCGTCGGAATGGGCCGTGAGGTGCTCGATGCATCTCCCGCCGCGCGCCGGGTGCTCGAGGAGGCCGACGCCGCGCTGGCCGTCACCGCCGACGGTCCACGGCTCTCGACGATCATCCTCGAGGGCCCCGAAGAGACGCTGACCCTCACCGCGAACGCGCAGCCCGCGCTCGTGGCGACGAGCCAGGCGATCCTCGCGGCGATGCGCGAGCGCATCCCGTCGCTGAAGTCGCCGGCGTGCGCGGCCGGTCACTCGCTCGGCGAGTACAGCGCGCTCGTGGCCTCCGGCGCGATCGCGCTCGGCGACGCCATTCGTCTCGTCCGCGCGCGCGGACGCGCCATGCAGGATGCGGTCGCGCCCAACGTCGGCGCGATGGCGGCCGTGATGGGGCTCGACGCAGACGCGGTCGAGGCCATATGCAAAGAGGCCGCGAGCGCGGACGAGATCGTCAGCCCCGCCAACTTCAACGCGCCAGGCCAGGTCGTCATCGCGGGCCACGCCGCCGCCGTCCTTCGCGCCAGCGAGCTCGCGTCGGCGCGCAAGGGCCGCGTCGTTCCCCTCAAGGTCAGCGCGCCCTTCCACTGCGCGCTCATGGCACCCGCCGCGCGCGCGGTCGAAGCGGAGCTCCAGAACGTGCGCGTGGTCTCGCCGTCGTTCCCCGTGATTGCCAACGTCGACGCGCTCCCCAACAGCGACGCGTCGCGCATCAAACAGCTTCTCGTGCGTCAGGTCGACGGACCGGTGCGCTGGGAGGACTGCGTGAAGAAGATGCACGAGAGCGGCGTGCGGCTCGCGCTCGAGATCGGCCCCGGCAAGGTTCTCGCGGGTTTGGTGAAGCGCATCGCGAAGGACATCAAGGTCCTCAGCGTTTCCGATCTCGCGTCGATCGACGCGGTCGCGGCGTTCCTCGAAGCCCCGCCCTCGTGATCGTCCTGATGAGTGACAAAGCCGGACAAGCATCGTAGAACCCCGGCCGCATGTTCCAGCTCACCGGAAAGATCGCCGTCGTCACCGGCGGCTCGCGCGGCATCGGCCGAGCGTGCGCCGAGGCCCTCGCGGCCCAGGGCGCAACCGTCGTGGTCAACTACGTGAAGGGTGAGGCCGCCGCGAAAGAGTGCGCCGAGGCCATCAACAGCAAAGGCGCAGGCAAAGCCGAGATCCTCGGCTTCGACGTCGCCGACACCAAGGGCACCGAGACGGCCATGGCGGGCGTCATCGAGCGCCATGGTCGCATCGACATCC